>CANGTC010000089.1 GCA_947456505.1 Beijerinckiaceae bacterium | reverse complement strand
CGCCGAAGTGAAGCCGGATGTGTGCATCGTCGTGTTCAACGACCACGCCACCGCCTTCTCCATGGACATCGTGCCCACCTTCGCGCTGGGCTGCGCCTCCGAATTCATCCCCGCTGACGAGGGCTGGGGCCCCCGCCCCGTGCCGGTGGTCCATGGCCATCCCGAGCTCGCCGCCCATATCGCCCAGTCGGTGATTCTGGACGAGTTCGACCTGACCATCGTCAACAACATGGAGGTCGACCACGGCCTAACCGTGCCGCTGAGCCTCATGTTCGGCCAGCCCGAGGAATGGCCCTGCAAGATCATCCCGCTGGCGGTGAATGTGGTGCTCTTCCCCCCGCCGACTGGCAAGCGCTGCTTTGATCTGGGCGCAGCCATCCGCCGCGCCGTGGACAGCTACCCGGAGGATCTGAAGGTGGTGATCTTCGGCACGGGCGGCATGTCGCATCAGATCTCCGGCCCCCGCGCCGGCCTCATCAACAGCGATTTCGACAAGGCCTTCCTCGACGGCATGAGCAATGACCCGCAGAAGCTGGTGAAGCTCAAGCATGTGGAATATATGCGCGAGGCCGGCGCCGAGGGCATCGAGATGGTGATGTGGCTGGTCATGCGCGGCGCGCTGGATGAGCATGTGCACGAGCGTTACCGCTTCTACACCGTGCCCGCCTCCAACACGGCCGTGGGCCATCTCATTCTGGAGAATGAGGATCTTGCCAACGCCGCCGAATAGGCGACGCGCGGCTCACATTTAGGGGCGCGGCCTTCGGGTCGGGCCTTTTTCATTTGGGGGGCGTCTCCACAAGCGCCAGCGCCGCCTCGAAGGCCTCATCAACGCTCCAGAAACTGCGCTGCGGGTCCGCCAGAGCCGGATGGGCGCGCAGCAGCAGGTCGCGCACATGCTGCTTGCAGCGCGCCAGCAGCAGCAGGCGCCCCTGCCCCGCCAATTGCGACTCCCATTCAATCAGGGCCTCCAACGCCGTGGCGTCCAGGTCGCTGCTATCCTCGAGGCTCAGGATCACCACCGGGGTCCCATGCCCGGCGGGGAGCGCATCGCCCATGCGCGCGAAGACCGTCTCCGCATTCGCGAAGAAGAGGGGCTCGGTGGGACGAACCACCAGAATGCGGGGGTCGGTGAGCGCCTCGGGGTGAGCGACGAGGTCCACATAGGCGCGGCTGTCGGCCAGGCGCCCGAGCCGCTCGATGCGCGGACTGGCGAGCCGCCCCAGCGTGGCGACCACGGACAGGGCGACCGCCAGCACCATGCCGTCCACAACCCCGAAGAGCAGAACTCCTACGGCAGCGGCGATGGCCACATTTAAATCCCGGCCTATTCGCCACAGCCTCAGCAGCGGGCGCGGATCAAGCGCGGGCAGAACAGCATAGACCACCACCGCCGCCAGCACTGGCTGAGGGACGCGCGCCACCAGTGGCGCAAAGAGCGCCGCCAGCGACACCATGCACAGCCCCGCCACAAGGCCCGCCATGCGGCTCACCGCTCCCGCCGCCTCATTGGCGGAGGAGGCCGAGAAGCCCGCCCCCACGGGAAGGCCCCGAAGCAGGCCAGAGGCGATATTGGCGAGGCCGAGGGCGAAGAGTTCACGCTGGGGGTTGAGCCTGTCCCCATGGCGCAGGCCAAGGCTGCGCATGGAGCCCCAGGATTCCGCGAAGATGATCAGCACAAGCGGCAGCGCCACCCGCCCCAGCGCCTCCCAGGACTCCTGCGACAGATCGGGAAAGTGCGGCGCCATGGGCGTCATGTCGAGATGGCCGACCCGCGCCACGCCCAGCGCATCAAGATCGAATAGATACCCGCAGGCCAGCCCAAGGCTCAGGGCGATGAGGGGCGCGGGCGCCAGTGGCCAGCGCCGCGGCCCCAGCAGCAAGGCGAGAGCGCCGAACCCAAGGCTCAGGCTCGCGCCATTCACCTCCCACAGCCGCCACGCCAGAGCCCAAAGAAAGCCACCCGCCGTATGCGCCTCAAGCTCCAGCCCCGTCAGCGCGGGCGCCTGCCGCAGCACGATGACGACAGCCAGGCCAAAGGCGAAACCGCGCAAAACCGGTCGGGAGATGAACTGGGCCAGCGCCCCCATCCGCGTGAGGCAGGCGCAGAGCAGAAAGACGCCTGTCAGCAGCACCGCCCCCGCCGCCAGGGCAAGGCGCTGTTCGGGTGTCTGCGCAGCCTCCGCCGAGGCGGCCGCCGCCGCAAGAATGGCTGCGGAGGAGGACGTCGGAGCCACGATTGCGAAACGACTGCGCCCCACAAAGGCATAGACCAACAGACCCGCTATGGCCGCAAAGACGCCCTGCTGGGGCGCAAGGCCCGCGATGGAGGCATAGGCGATGGCCTCAGGCAACAGAAGACCTGCGACCGAAAGCCCCGCGATCACATCCCATCTGGAGAGCCTCGCCATCGCGCCTCCTGATTGAAGCCAGTTCAGACCGGCTCCGAAGCCTGCCCGGCGCGCGCGCCGCCCATGCGCCGCTCCGTTGCGCCGGGGACTGACGAGAGCCACCGCATCAACTCCACCGACGCGCGCAGCACAGCATCTTTCAAGCCGCTCTGCATCTCCTCCAGAGGGACATAGGAATCCACCGAGGTGACATTGATGGCGGCGACGATCACGCCCGCGCCGTCGCGCACAGGCGCCGCAATGGAACTGACCCCGCGCTCGAAAAAGGATTGGCTGACGACAAAGCCTCGCGCCCTGTCCTCGGCGAGCATCGCCTGCAGATCAGCGAGGGTGACCGGCGTCTGATCGGAATAAGCTTGCAGCGGATCTGAAGGAAACAGCTCCGCCAGAGCCTGCTGACTGAATTCGCACAACATCATGCGGCCCATGCCCGTCGCGTGAACGGGAAAGCGCGTGCCGATCTGCACTGTGCTCGCAATGGTCGTGCGCGCTGGCAGGCGTGCGACATAAACGATCTCGCGACCATCGCGCACCGCCAGATGGGCCGACATGCGTGTCTCGTCGCGCAGCTTCTGCAAGATTGGCTGGGCGATCTCGACAATGTCGAGGGAGGCGAGATAGGCGAAGCCTCGATTGAGGATCGCAGGTCCCAGAGTGAAGCTGCGCTCATCCTCGCCGCGCTTCACAAAACCCATGAGCTGCAATGTATGCAGGAGCCGGAACACCGTGGTGCGCGGCAACGCCAGACGTTGCGCGATCTCGGGCGCGGTGAGCGAGGGGGTCTCACGCGAGAAAAGCGAGAGCAGGCCAAGACCCTGCGCCAACGCAGGAACGACGTAGCGGCCCTCAGGTCGAACCTCCACTGTGCTCATCGCGAAGCCTGAAGACTAACGGCCAGAGCGGCGTTGAAAGCCGCCGCCTGATCCACATAAAGCGCATGGCCAGCACGGGGAATTTCGACCACCTGCGCGCGCCCGAAGGCCGCCGCGACGCGCTGGTTCGCTTCAGGGGGTGTGATGACGTCGGCGAGGCCAAAGATGATCCGCACGGGCAAAGTGAGGGGCAGACGGGCCAGATCAACAAGGACGTCGCCGCCCGACAACATGCGCGCCGCCTGGCCGTATCCCCGGGGATCAACCCCAGCCATATTGTCAACGACTGCGCGGATTTGCTCGGGCGACGCGTCGGGACCCAGCAGGCGCGGACCGCGCTTTTCCGCCATGCCGCGAGAGCCAAGCGCCGCCACATCCCCAAGACGTCCCTCCAGCAATCGCGCCCGCTCCGCAGGCGCAAGCCGCGCATGCCCGGCCGCGATGCTTGCAAGGGTGAGGCTGCGCACGCGCGCTGGATGATCGGCCGCAAAACGCGCGGCCATGAGGCAACCCAGCGAATGGCCAAAGAGATCGCAAGAGGAGACGTCCATCGCGTCGAGAAAAGCGCTGAGAACATCAGCGTAATCGCCCGCATCTGGCGCATCCTGCGGGAGCGGCGACGAGCCTGCATAACCCGGCGCATTCCAGGCGATCACCCGATGGCCGGGAAAGGCGGCGAGCTGGGCGCTGAATGATCGCGCGGACGAGCCTATGCCATGGAGGAGCACCAGCGGCGCCCCCTCGCCGCCTTCCAGAAAGGTGACCACGCCCCGCGAAGTCTCGACGGCGCCCATAGCCTCACTCATTGGATTGTCATCCTCACGATGCGCGACGGTCGCGGGCGGGCATGAAATGCAGCACGCGGTTCTCCACCAGCACAATGGCGCCATAGAGCGCGATGCCGATGAGGGTCAACATGATGATGGCGACAAAGACCATGGCCGTATTGCCCGCGCCCTCGCCAAAGGTCAGCAGATAGCCAAGCCCCGTGTTGCCGCCGACAAGCTCGCCCACCACGACGCCAATAACCGCCAGGGTCGCTGCAATGCGAAGGCCCGCGAAGAGGGGCGCGAGCGAAGCGGGAAACTCCACCATGCGGAAAACCTGAAACCGGTTCGCCGTGAAGGAGCGGGCGAGGCGCACGATGTCCGGATCAATCGCGCGCACAGCGCCAAGCACATTCACCATGATGGGGAAGAAGACGATCAGCACGGCGACAAGGATCTTCGGATAGACCGTATAGCCGAACCAGATCACGAAGAGCGGCGCGAAGGCCACTTTTGGCGCGATTTGCAACGCCAGAATATAGGGCGAGAGCACAAATTCAGCGGTGGGCGACATGCCCAGCAAAAAACCCACCACCATGCCCAGAACCATGCCCAGCAAAAAGCCGATCAAGACCTGCATGGCGGTGACGCCGGTATGGAACAGCAATCGCTCATGACTGACCATGCGCAGAAATTCGCTCCACACTTTAGAGAGCGGAGGAATGATGAAGGGGGGAATCTTCATCAAGGCCGGCGCCCATTCCCAGGCCGCCAGAAAGACGATGAACAAAACCGCGCTGAGCAAGCTCATGTTGCGCGTGGTGGGATCCCGGAAATCGGCTGACATGATGGATCCGCCCTGCAATGGCCAGAAGGAGCGCCGGCCGAAGGTCAGCGCTCCGGATCAGCTCACTGAATGAACTGGTTGGTGTAGAGGTCCTTGACCGGCGACTTGGTCTGGATGATGCCCTGCTTCAGATAGAAACCCTGCAGCTCGGACAGACGCAGCTCGTCCATTTCACCCAGGGCCTTCTGACCCGCATAGACATATTCGTTGAAGCCCTTGAAGATCTCGGCGACTTCCGCCTCCTTGCCCGCATTCTCAGGCGAAATCTTCACATAATCGATGGCGGCTGCCTTGGGATCGTCCATGATGGCCTTGAGGCCCTTCAAGGTGGCGCGCACGATGCGTTTCACCAGTTCGGGATTTTTCTGGATGGTTTCATCAGAGACCACAATCGCCTGCGCCATGCTCTTGAACAGCGTGTCGGAGGGAATGATCTCGATGTTCATCTTGGGGTTTGCGGTCCTTGCATAATAGGTCCAGTCCGGCACGGAGGCCATGGCGGCGGCCTCGCCTGCGGCGAAGAGCTTCCAGATGTTCACGGGGCCGACGGCCTGCGCGCTCACATCGTCCTTCGTCATGCCCTGCGTGGCGAGCATGCCCAGCAGCGCGAAGAAGGTTGTGTCCTGATAGGAGATGGCGGTGACCACCTTGCCCTTCAGGTCCTTCACTGAATTGACGCCCTTGTCCTTGTTGACCACGAGCTGCATCAGCGAGCGCCCGCCCAGCACAGCGACGGCCTTCACCGGCACCCCGTTGGCGCGCACCAGAATAGGCGTATCGCCGATGGCGCCGCCCACGACCGCGTTGCCAGCGCCCACCTGCTTGGCCACATCCACGCCGCCACGCGCGACCTGGAAGGTCACGTTGAGATTCTCGTCTTTGAAATAGCCGCGCTGCTGGGCCACCATCCACGGACCAAAGGCCGGCAGGGAGGCGGGCGCGGGCAGCAGATAGGTGACGTCCTCGGCGCGCGCCGGGGCGGCGGCGAGCGAGAGGGCCAACGACAGACCGGCGATGGCCGGGGCGATTGCTTTGGCGAACAACTTCATGACTAGCCTCCAGTTGGCGCAGCCCTCAGGCTACGGCGTCTTCGATATGCAGAAGATCCATGAGTTCATTGATGTAGCCGCTGACATTGCGGTGTTTGCGACGCGCCATCGGATTGCCATGATCGGGAATGTCGATCACGATTTCACGGATGATGCGACCGGGCCGGTCGCTCATCACCAGCACGCGGTGCGACAGCGCAATCGCCTCCACGAGATCATGGGTGACGAAGAGCGCTGTCTTTTTCGCCTCGGCGAGCGTGCGCCCGAGGTCCTGTTGCAGCACCATTTTCGTCTGCGCATCGAGCGCGGAAAAGGGTTCATCCATCAGCAGCACGGCGGGGTCGACCGCCAGAGTGCGGGCGAGCGCCGCGCGCTGGCGCATACCGCCGGAAAGTTGATGAGGATAATGGTCGATGAAATCAGGCAGTCGGCATTTTTTCAGGAGCTCCAAGGCGCGGTCGCGCCGCTCGCGGGCCGACGCCCCCTGAATTTCAAGACCGAACTCAACATTCTCCCTGATGGTGCGCCAGGGCAGCAGCAGATCCTTTTGCAACATGAAGGCGACATGACGGTTGGGCTTCGTCACCAACTCGCCATCCACATAGACTTCGCCCAGCGTCGCCGGATCAAGTCCCGAGCCCATGTTGAGCAGCGTGCTCTTGCCGCAGCCCGAAGGCCCGATGATGGAGACGATTTCACCATCTGCAACGTCAAAGGACAGATCCTGCACAGCAGTCACCGGCTCCACGCCCTTGCGGGAGGAAAAGCGCTTCGTCACGTTCCTGAACGAGAGCCGGATGGCGGACATGTCAGGCCTCCGCCATGGCGGGCGCGTTGAGGTCGACGCGCCGATTGGCGAAGGCGTCCACTTCAACCAGAAGATCGGGGAACACCAGGCCCTTCACCTCCACAAGGGTTGAGCAGGGAAAGGCTGGCGAGAAGAAGGCGCGCCGCGCGGCGTTCACCTCGTCCTTGCGGGCGATGTCGGTGACATAGATCACGAGCTTGTAGATGGAGCCCCGCACGCCGCCCGCCGCCGTCACAAGCGCCTCAATGCGCTCGAAGATGGCGAGGGTCTGACCGCGCATGCTGTCGCCGCCCATGGCGCGTCCATCCGTCCCACGCGCCGTAACGCCGGAGATGGCGATCTCGTCGCCAATCAGCAGCGCATTCGACCATGTGGCGCCAGGCGCCTCAGGCGCCGATGGGGCGCGGATGCGACGCGCGAAGGGCTCAGGCATTGAGCGCCTCAAGTTGCGCCTGAGCCTTGTTGCGCAGGTATTTGCGCGCGAGCACGAGGCCCTTGTCATGATGATAGAGCATCTCGCGGCGATTGGCGCCGGGCTCGAATTGCTCCAGCATCACCCGATCCTGCTCCAGCACACGCCAGTGCCGCGCCTCAAGACGGTTCTTGTAGAGGAAGCGCCACGCGTCGCGCTGCCAGCCGCTGACCTTGCGACAACGCCAGTGCACCACCGCCGACATGTTTTTGGTGATGGGCGTATAGGTTCCGATGATATGAAAGTTGCCGCCGGGGCCGCCGGTCTTGGGATAGGGAATCTCCAGCCGCAGCCAGTGCAGATTGGTGTCGCCCCATTCGGACCAGTCGAAATTGACGTTGCGCTGCCCCTGCTTCTCGAAAATGAAGCCCGTGGGCGTCTCACGAATGTCGAACTCGGCGCGCGTATCGCCAAAAGACATGGAATGGGACTGCTTGTGCAGGAAGGTCCCGTGCATCGGGTCCATCACATTGTCGATGACATAGCGATAATCGCCGCCCCATTCCGCATAGCACAGAAAGGAGCTGAATTCGGGCGAGGTGAGCTGCTCCGGCAATACGAGCGGCGGCGGCTCAGGATGCAGCCGGTCGCCGAAATAGCCGAAGATCATGCCCGCCGCTTCCTGAATGGGGAAGGTGCGCGTGGCCTTGCGGCCTTCAAGGGCGCAGCCGGGCGAGCCGGGAACGGACACAACGACGCCGTTCTTGTCCACCTGCACGCCATGATAGCCGCAGGCGATGCGGTCATCCATGGGAATGCCCATGGAGAGCGGCGCGCCGCGATGGGGGCAATGATCCTCAAGCGCATGCACGGCGCCATCAAGCCCACGCCAGAGAGCGATCTTGTAGCCGCAGCGACGCAGGGAAATCGGGGTGTCGCCCACAAAATGAGAGGGGCACAGCGCATACCAGATATTGCGCACGCCCTGTTCGAGCAGGTCCTCGATGGCTGACTCAGAAACCGTGGTCATCACGCATTCCCCTTTCAGGCGCCGAGGCGCTTCATTTCGCTGACGAAGAGTTCCGCCGTCCACGGCTTGGCGCCGGGCGAGGGAACGCAATCGCGGTTGAGCCGCTCCACGAGGCCATCGATATCCTCGATCCCCTGGGCGAAGGCCTGCTCCATGGCGTCGGCGAGCAGATTCTCGTACTCAGTTGGCGCCCGCGAGCGGGTCTGATGCGTTTCCAGATATTGTCCATTCGGCTTCATCATTTGCCTCCTTGGCGCACCCGCTCACGGATCATTTCGCGCACGGGAACGAAGTCATAGGCCGGGTAGCATTCAGTTCGGAACACGCCCCATGCGGAACGCTCCAATTCGACATTGACCGCCGCCAGCCGTGCGGGCGGCACGCGCAGCGTCACGATCTGACCGAAGCCCATGGCCACATACCAGCTGACCACCTCCACGCCCTCCGGGGGAAACCGTTCCCACCAATCGGCCTCCTTGAGCTTCGTCTGCACGGCGTCGAGATTGTTCGACTGATCGTGGCGAAGGAACACGGTCAGCAGGATGGACTCCTGGGGCGCAGGCTCAGTCACGGCGGCTCCGGCGTTTCATACGCGAAACATCATTTCGTATTTGCAACAGGCTACGGTCTCCCCTAATGTTTGTAAAGTCGATTTCAGGGCGAGACTGCGCTCCAGGCGCGAGCGAGAGCCCCAAAACGGAGAGACGCCATGAACCAGCACGCGAACCTGCCGGACATCATGCCCGAGGATGTGAAGATCCCGGAGGGCAAGACGCTGAGCTCATGGCTCGACACACGCGTGGCCCGCCACGAGACCCGCGAGCTCGACTGGAACGCCCTTAAGTTTCAGGCGGACTTCGATCCGAAATATCGCCGCGCGCAGATGCGCTACATCGGCACGGGCGGCACCGGCGTCGCCACCGACAACAACACAATCCCCGCCGAGCATTTCACCTTTTCGACCATGGTGCTGCCCGCCGGATGCGAAGGCCCCCTGCATTTGCATACGGATGCGGAGGAGGTGTTCTTCATCATGCGCGGCGAGCGCATCCGCATCATGATCGAGCATCTGGGCGAGCATGTGGACATCATTCTGAAGGAGCGCGACGTCATCTCCGTGCCCCCCGGGCTCTATCGCGGACTTGTGAACGAGGGTCGCGAGGAAGCGCTGATGTGCGTGATGATCGGCAGCACCAAGCCAGAGACCCCCAGCTATCCGCCTGACCATCCGCTTTCCAAAGTCAAGCGCAACAAGGCCTGATCTACTCGATTGTTTGCGACGGAGCGCCCTCGCTCCGCCCCCCACCCTTTTGCGCGCCTGAGAGGCGCGCCTGCGGAGGCACCATGGATCTCGCATTGGCAGGGCGCGTAGCCATCGTCACGGGGGGAACATCGGGCGTGGGCCTGGCCTGCGTGCGCGGCTTTCTGGAAGAAGGCGCAGATGTCGCCTTCTGTGGCCGCGATGAAGGGCGCCTTGAACGGGCCCGGGCGACCTTCGCAGAAATGACGGGAGCTGACCGCATTCTCGCCACCCGCTGCGACGTGACGAAGACCGAAGATGTGCAAGCCTTCGCAAAGGCCGTGACCGCATGGCGCGGACGCGCGGACATGCTGATCAACAATGCGGGCGAGGGCCGCGTCTCCACCTTCGCAACCACCACGGACGAACAATGGCGAGCGGAGCTGGAGCTGAAATATTTCAGTCAGGTGCTCCCGATCCGCGCTTTCAAGCCGCTGCTTGACGCAAGCGACGCGCCCTCCATCACGGCGGTCAACTCGCTGCTGGCCTATCAACCAGAGCCTCATATGGTCTGCACATCGTCAGCCCGCGCGGGCGTGCAGAGCCTGCTGAAATCTCTGGCGGGCGAATTCGCGCCAGCCATCCGAGTCAACACGGTCATGCTGGGCCTTATCGAATCGGGCCAGTGGGAACGTCGTTTCGAGGCGCGCGCCGACAAATCCCAGAGCCGGGACGAGTGGCTCGGCGCCCTCGCCCGCTCCAAACATATTCCACGCGGCAGACTCGGCAAGCCCGAGGAGGTGGCGCGCGCCGTCATTTTCCTCGCCTCCCCTTCCGCCTCCTACATCACCGGCGCGTCGCTTGAAATTTCCGGCGGCGTCTCGCGCTTCATCTGAAGGCCTGCAATGACCCAGACCACGCCTGCCCACGAACCCGTCGGCGACGCCATCGCCCGCTATCTCGCCGAGATCGGCGTCACCCATGTCTTCGGCGTGATCTCGATCCATAACATGCCGATCCTTGACGCCATTCTGCGCCAGGGCCGCATCACCTTCGTTCCCGCACGCGGCGAGGCTGGCGCCATGAATATGGCCGACGCCTTCGCTCGCGTGTCGAAGGGGCTCGGCGTGGTGGTGACCAGCACCGGCACGGCGGCGGGCAATGCGGCGGGCTCGCAGGTGGAGGCGCTGACGGCGGGCTCCCCCGTGCTGCATATCACCACGCAGATCGACACGGTCTTCATGGACCGCGACCGCGCGGCGATCCACGATGTGCCCAAACAACCGGAGATGCTGAAGTCGGTCTCCAAGGCCTATTTCCGCATCTGGGAGGCGCGCGCCACAATCCCCACTCTGCAAGCGGCGGTCTCCACGGCGCTGTCGGCGCCATCCGGCCCGGTGAGCCTTGAAATACCTGTGGATGTGCAGCGTGGTCCGGTCGCGATCCAGAGCATCTATCCCCAGCCCGCCCTCGCCGTTGTCGCGCCCCAGAGTGCGCAGATCGAGGCGCTGGCGGCGCGGGTGAAGGCCGCCCAACGTCCCGTCATTCTCCTGGGCGGCGGCGCCAGGCTGGCGGCCCACGAGGCTACCGAACTGGTGGAGCGTGGATTTTGCGCAGTCACCAGCACCAATGGCCGCGCAACCGTGCCGGAGGATCATCCGCGCAGCCTGGGCGCCTATAACATGACGCCCGACACGCAGGCGCTTTATGACCGGGCTGACCTCATGATCATCGTGGGCTCGCGCCTGCGCGGCAACGAAACCCGCAACAACGAAATGCGGCTACCCGCCGCCACCATCCAGATCGACGCGGACGCCAGCCAGGGCGGGCGCAACATCGCCGTCACCGAATTCATCCATGCGGACGCACGCCTCGCACTCGCGGCCTTGCTGCCGCTTCTGCCCGCAAAACTAGACGTTGACGAGAGCTTCGCCGCCGACTGGGGCGCGGCGCGTCTGCGCGGCGAACAAACCCTCACCAGGGGCCTTGGTCCCTACGACATCCTCGCCAACCATCTGAGCGCCACCGTGCACAAAGGAGCCCATCCCTGGGTGCGCGACGTCACCGTTGGCAACTCCACCTTCGGCAATCGCTATGTGAAGCTGGCGGCGCCTCATCTGGGGGTGCACGCTCTTGGTGGGGGCATCGGCATGGGGATCAGCATGGCCATCGGGGCATCCTTCGCCTCAAAGACCAAAACCGTCTCCCTGCTTGGCGATGGCGGCGCCATCATGAACATCGGCGAACTAGCCACGGCCGTCGAGAACGACTGCGACCTCGTTTATGTCCTGATGAATGATCGCGCCTATGGGGTCATCGCCAACATTCAGGACGCCCAGTATCAAGGCCGCCGCGCCTACTGCAAACTTCATACGCCGGACTTCGGGCTGCTCGCGCAAAGCATGGGACTCGCGCACACGCGCATCACGGACATCGCAAACTTCACGGGCGCCTTTGACGCCGCCATGGTGAAGCGGGGACCCCACCTCATCGAAGTCGACATGACCGCCATCGGCCCCTACGCCGTCGCCTTCGGCGGGCCGCCCGCAGGCGCTGCCGGGGGATCGAAGTGACGCTACGGATCGGCGTTATCGGCTATGGCGCCATCGCCTCGCTAGCGCTCGACTGCATGGCGCGCGAATTAACGGCGCCGGTCGACGCCGTGATCTGCCTCGCCCGCGAAACGGGCTTGCCGCGCGCAAACGCCATGCTGGACCGCGCCGGCCCCCGTCTCGCACATCAGCGCAAAGCCGTAAGCAGCCTGGACGCTTTTCTGGACGCCAGACCCAATCTGGTGATTGAGGCCGCAGGCCATGGCGCCTTGCGCGATTGCGGCGCGCGAGTGATAGGCGCGGGATACGATCTGCTGGTGACTTCCGTTGGCGCGCTATCCGACGCGAACCTGCACGCAGACCTGAATGAGGCTACAATCAAAGGCGGCGCGCTGATCCTCTCCTCCGGCGCCATAGGCGGGCTCGACCTTCTCGCAGCCGCCAAGCTCTCTGGAGATCTGGTCGTCACCTATACATCGCGCAAGCCTCCACGCGCATGGCGCGGCACAAAGGCTGAGACCTTGCTGGACCTTGATGCGCTGGCGGAAGAAGCAGTCTTCTATGCAGGCGATGCGCGCGGCGCCGCAAGGGATTACCCGCAAAACGCCAACGTCGCAGCCACGCTGGCGCTCCACGGCGCGGGCTTTGAGGCGACGCGGGTGCGGCTGGTGGCGGACCCCGCTGCGCCTGGCAACGTGCATGAAATAAGCATCGCCTCCTCCGCCGCTGATATCCGTCTGAAAATCGAAGGCCGCGCTTCACCAGATAATCCGAAGACATCCCTGACCACCGCCTATAGCGTGGCGGCGCAAGCGCTGCAGTGGATACGCAGCCGCTGAGGAACAGCGCTGGCGACAAGCATAACTGCCCCTGGATCAATCAAAATCTGGCGTTGAAAGAGGCCAGCATCCCCTCTAGCCTGAGCTCATTGCTGATCCGACGCCGGACAAGAGAGCTTTTATGCAGTGGACCTTTAGCCTTCTCGCCATTATCGCCCTGACTGGCTGCGCCGCCCATCTTCCCACCTGCGTGGAGGAAGACGCCGCCTATCTCAAGCATATGGAAAGCTGCATGAGCGGCTCTTGAGAAATTCGCGCCTTATTTCTGCAAGGCCACGACCTCGCCAATTGCAAAGCCGCAGCCAAAGCCAAGGGGCTTTACACACGCAACGCCAAGTCTGCGACGACCCAAAGTTATATGCCTACATCATCCGTCAGAAATCGTGACGGTGAAGCGGTCGCCCGCGCAAGCCTAGCAGGGCTCGTTGACCAGCATTGGACATCTATGCCTTTCATGCGCGCATCTGCGCAATCCTAACAGCCGCGTTCGTCAGCACTCCTGCGAGGCGAGCGCCAGAACCATGGCGAAAGGCCGTTTTAACGACCCGCGCCCTTGTGTCACGCGCGGTCATGCAAACTTTAGCACTGGTCGAAACGCGGGAATCGCGCAACCTTGAGTCATTGGGGGCGTTGTTCAAGCGGAGCCGTACTGCAGCCGTCGCAACTCAGGGCGTCGGACGCCGTGCGGTCGATGAAACCGGGCGAGGAGACTCGCTCCTTCGATGCGCCAGGAGCAGACATGACGCTCGCTACCGATCTTCTGTCCCGCTACTCGAGTTCTTATGAGACGCGCCGCGACGCAGAAATGTCGATCGCGGATTTTCTCGAAGGCTGCAAGAGCGACCCAAATTTCTACGCAAGCGCCGCCGAGCGCCTGCTGCGCGCCATCGGTGAGCCCGTTCGCATCAACACGGCGCAGGACTCGCGCCTTGGCCGCATCTTCATGAACCGCACCATCCGCATCTATCCCGCATTCAAGGAATTCTACGGGATGGAGGATACAGTCGAGCGCATCGTCTCCTATTTCCGCCATGCGGCGCAGGGGCTCGAGGAACGCAAGCAGATTCTTTATCTGCTGGGTCCGGTGGGCGGCGGCAAGTCCTCGCTAGCGGAGCGGCTGAAGCAGCTCATGGAGCAACAGGCCATTTATGCGCTGAAAGCGGGAGGGCAGATCAGCCCCGTCTTCGAAAGCCCGCTCTGTCTCTTCGATCCCGTGACCATGGGCGAGGAGCTGGAGACGCGCTTCAACATTCCCCGCCGCAAGCTCACGGGCCTGATGAGCCCCTGGTGCCTCAAGCGCCTCGATGAAGCTGGCGGGGATTTATCGAAATTCACCGTGGTCAAGCTGATGCCCTCGCGCCTGCGTCAGATCGCCATCGCCAAGACAGAGCCAGGGGATGAAAATAATCAGGACATCTCATCGCTGGTCGGCAAAGTGGATATTCGCAAGCTCGAAAACCTCGCCCAGCACGACCCAGACGCCTACAGCTATTCGGGCGGCTTGAACCGCGCCAATCAGGGGCTTCTCGAATTTGTCGAGATGTTCAAGGCGCCGATCAAGATGCTGCATCCCCTGCTCACGGCGACGCAGGAGGGCAACTATATCGGCACGGAAAACATCGGCGCCATTCCCTTCAATGGCGTCATCCTCGCCCATTCAAACGAGGCCGAATGGAACAGCTTCAAGACGAATAAAAACAACGAGGCGTTCATTGACCGCATCTATCTCATCAAGGTGCCCTATTGCCTGCGCGTTTCCGAGGAGCAGAAGATCTATGAAAAACTGATCCACGGCTCGGAACTCGCCAACGCCCCCTGCGCGCCCGCCACGCTGGAAATGCTGGCCCGCTTTTCGGTGATGAGCCGCCTGCGCGAACATGAGAATTCCAGCCTCTATTCCAAGATGCGCGTCTACGACGGCGAGAGCCTGCGCGAGACAGATCCAAAGGCCAAGAGCCTGCAAGAATACAAGGACGCCGCAGGGCAGGACGAAGGCATGGATGGAACCTCCACCCGCTTCGCCTTCAAAGTCCTCGCCTCCACCTTCAACTTCGATCCCACGGAACTGGCGGCTGATCCTGTCCATCTCATGTATATTCTGGAACAGGCGATCCGGCGCGATCAGGTGGGGCCTGAGCTTGAGAAGCGCTACATCGAATTCATCAAGGCGGAGCTTGCGCCGCGCTATGCCGAATTCATCGGCCACGAGATCCAGAAGGCCTATCTGGAATCCTACCATGACTATGGGCAGAACCTCTTCGACCGCTATGTGAACTATG
>CANGTC010000088.1 GCA_947456505.1 Beijerinckiaceae bacterium | reverse complement strand
GCTCGTCCAGAATGGCGGTGGCGAAGCGCGGCTCGGCGAAAATCATGACGCCCGCCGCCGACTGGACCAGATGGGCGCAGGTGCGCGAGCCCACCACCAGGAAGAAGGCGTCCTGAATCTTGCGATGCAGCCAGACGATGCCGGTGAGCCCGCAGAAGACCTCCCGCTGGCCACGCTCCTGCACCACCGGGGTGGTGGCGCAGCCCGAAACGGGGGTCACGGCGCCGGGATTGAGAGGGGTCAGGGCGTTCACTGGGCGGCCTCCATGGCGGGGCCCGCATTGCCAAGCGCCTCGGCGGCGCTCTGCAGCCTTGCGGCGCGTAATTTCAGGATGAATTGTGCGGCGTTGACGACGTATGTGGCGTAGGCCGCCAGCGCGAGCAGCATGAGGGCGCGGGTGTCGAGCAGATCGTTGAAGAGCGCGACGAGATAGGCGGTGTGCAGGGCCAGCACGAGCATGCTGACCATGTCTTCCCAGTAGAAACCCTCGGCGAAGAGGTAGACGCCGAAGACCACTTTCTCCCAGATCGCCCCGGTGATCATGATGGTGTAGAGGGTCAAGGTCTTGATAACTATCGAGATTGTGGCCGCCGCCTGGCCTTCGCCGGTGGCGAGGTAGCGCAGCACGAGCCCAAGGCTGACGAGGAAAACCAGAAACTGGACGGGCGCCAGAACGCCCTGCACCAGGGTCCAGACGGATTCATCGCGCAGACGCTTTTGCTCGGCCGTATAGAGCGGCCTTGTCTTCGCGCCTCCTGCCTGAAGTTCCGCCATTCCCCGTATCCCCGACCCTGAGCGCGTCGTCGCCCCCTCCCCAGGGGGATTGCCTGTGGGATCAGTCTAGGACTCCATAAGAGGAACTGTCAATCTGGATTGACGTAAAATTTATCTTACATCATATTGCGGCTGTCCGCTCGAAAGGCTGCGGCGACCTGATCTGCCCATCCGCTCTGTGCGGGCGGGTCGGCCATGAGAAAAAGCGATCACCCAAATGATCGTGGGCTGAAGTGGAGCAGTCGATGGAAGATTTTGATCATGTTCCCGAAATGGCGGAGGCTCAGGGCGGGCGTCGGGACCATCGCGCTCATCATGAGGCGGTGGACATGGGTCCGTCCGCCCATATGGGCGGCGCTTTTCCTCGCTCGGCCAGCCTTTGGAAGGCCATGCTTGAGCGTGTCATTCATACGGAGGTTTTGCCGCGGCTGGTGCTTTCGCATATTTCTCAGGGCGAGGTCGAAAAGAAGCAAGATCAACCGGTTGAAGTGTCGATTTCCAAATGGCTCGAGGATTTTGTGCAGGTCCTTTTGAAGCCTGACGCGAAAGAGGCCATGGCCTTTGTGGAGAGGATGCGCGCCGAGGGTGGCGTCAACCACGCCATTTTCCTCGAATTGCTCGCGCCAGCGGCGAGGCGCCTTGGAAACCTTTGGGATAATGACGATTGCGACTTCATGGCGGTGACGGTCGGGGTGCAAAGGCTGCAGCGGATCCTTCGGGTGCTCAGCCCCGTAAAGTCAGACGGCGACGCCGTGGACGGCGACCGCTACAGGGTGTTGCTGCTGCCCGCTCCCGGGGAAACGCACCTGTTCGGCATCGCCATTGTGGAAAAGTTCTTCCAGGACGCCGGATGGGACGTGACCCAGTCAAATGAACATGACTTTCTGGATAAGCTATCATCCTCGTGGTTTGATGTCGTCGGCTTTTCAATGAGTTACTATCGAAATCGCGATCAATTGCGGACTGCGGTCGCCGCCGCCCGCAGACGATCGGCAAATCCTGATCTGCGGGTTCTGGTCGGCGGTCCCGCGTTTCTCGACAATCCGGATCTTGTGGGGAGCGTGGGAGCCGACGCTATGGCGATCGATGCGCCCTCAGCGGTGGTTTCGGCCACAAACTTGATTAATCGACAAGCCCTTGTGTAAACACTACAGCGCACATGGGATCGCCATTCCCTGCTGAATGATGGAGATGGGTCCTTGGTTGAGCCTAAGAGGCCAGTAGCGGCTACCACCCGGTTCGGCTCGCCGCTCGAGAGTCTTGGATCCATCGATCCTGAGACCACGGCCGCTTTGCTTGCTCTCGCCTCCGACGTATCGCTGGTCATCGACAGCGATGGCGTCATCCGCGACGTCGCCTTCGGCAATGAGGATCTGGCCAGAGACGCCTATCGGGACTGGATCGGCCGACGCTGGCTCGATACGGTCACCGTTGAAAGCAAGCCGAAAATTCAGGCTCTGATCCATGAGGCGGGGGCGCAGCCCTCTCGCTGGCGCCAGGTGAACCATCCCGGGCCGCAGGGACCGGACATTCCCATCAGCTATAGCGTCATTCGCTGTCACAAGGACCGCCGGATCGTCGCCGTCGGGCGCGATCAGCGCGCCATGGCGAGCCTGCAGCAGCGTCTGATCGAAGCGCAACAGGCCATGGAGCGGGAATATGCCCGCATCCGTGACTCCGAGAAGCGCTACCGGTTACTGTTCCAGCTCGCTGCGGAAGCGGTGCTGATCGTGGATGCGGAAAGCCAGCGCGTTCTGGAAGCCAACCCGGCCGCCCTCGCCTTGCTGGGCCAGGAGGTCAAGAAGCTGGACAGCCGCAAGGTGGTCGGCGCCAATTTTCCGGAACTCTTTGACAAGACAAGTCGTCAGGCGGCCCTGTCCTTCATGTCCGCGCTGCGCGTCGCTCCTCGTGTCGACAATGTCCATGTGCAGGTGAACGGCGACAAGGAAGCCGTGCTTCTGTCCGGATCCCTGTTCCGTCAGGAGAACGAGAGCCAGTTGCTCGTGCTGTTGTCGCGCGTGGGTGGCGGCGGCGCCGTGCCCTGGGAAAAGGCCAATCTGTTGCGCATCGTCGAGAAAATGCCCGACGCCTTTGTGGTGACGGACATGGACCGGCGCGTGCTGGCGGCCAATTCCGCCTTTATAGATCTCGTGCAGGTGGCCAGTGAGGAGCAGGCGCGCGGCGAGCCGCTGGAGCGCTGGCTCGGTCGTTCGGGCATGGACGTCGACGTGCTCTTCGCCAATCTGCGGACCAATGGCTTCGTGCGTCACTTCTCCACCACCCTGCGCGGGGAATATGGCGCGTCGGAGGATGTGGAGATCACCGCAGTCGCGCTCCCCGGCGGGGAGCGCCCCTGCCTTGGCTTCACCATCCGCAGCAGCGGCTGGCGGGTGGGCAAAGAACGGCTTGGCGGGCGTGAATTGCCCCGTACGGTCGAGCAATTCACCGATCTGGTCGGCCGGGTGCCGCTCAAGAGCCTGGTGCGCGAGACCACCGACCTCATCGAGCGCCTGTGCATTGAGGCGGCGCTGGAATTGACCCGCGACAACCGCGCCTCCGCCGCCGACATGCTCGGTCTCAGCCGTCAGGGCCTCTACGCCAAGCTGCGCCGCTACGGCCTTGGCGACCTTGATGGCGAAGAGGGCGATGGTGATGGCCAAGGCGATGGTCAGGAGGATGGCAAGCCGAATTGAGCCGCAACATCCCGGTTCACAGCCCTTTGCAGCCTCTAACTGTAATTTTGTCTTGACAGAAGGAATGTCAAGTTTACTTTCCACTTGATGGAAAGCTCAGCGCCCCCCAACACCATGGAAACGCCCCGGCCCGCCACTCTGGGTTGGCTTGGCATCGTGCGTCTTGGCCTCGTGCAGACCTGTCTTGGCGCCATCGTCGTCATGATGACCTCGACCATCAATCGCGTCATGATCGTCGAACTGGTCCTGCCCGCCATTGTGCCGGGCCTGTTGATGGCGTTGCACCACGCCGTCCAGATCCTGCGGCCCGCCTGGGGCTTTCGCGCTGATATCGGCGGGCGCCGCACGCCCTGGATCATCGCGGGCATGGGCATTCTGGCGCTTGGCGGTTTTGGCGCTGCGCTTGCGACCGCCCTTATGTCTGTCCATCTCCTTGCGGGGCTTGCGCTGGCGATCTTCGCCTTCCTCCTCATCGGCCTTGGGGTTGGGGCGGCTGGCACCTCGGTGCTCACCATGCTGGCGAGTTGCGTGGAGCCGCGACGACGCGCGGCGGCCGCCACCATCGTCTGGGTGATGATGATCTTCGGCTTCGCCATCACCGCGCCCCTGGCGGGCCATTTCCTAGATCCCTTCTCCAATGAACGTCTCATGGAAGTGACTGGTTGCGTCTGCGCCATCGCCTTCTGCCTCTCCTCCCTATCTGTCTGGGGCGTGGAGAACAGGGTTGCGGGGGTTGCGGCGTCTGCGGCGAAAAACCATGCCGTCCAACCGAAAAAGCCGCCCTTCCGCGAGGCCATTGGCCAGATCTGGAACGAGCCCGCCGCGCGGCGCTTCACCATCTTCATCTTCATGTCCATGCTCGCCTATAGCGCGCAGGAATTGATCATCGAGCCCTATGCGGGCCTCGTCTTCTCCATGACGCCCGGCGCAACCACCAAGCTTGCCGGCGTGCAGCATGGCGGCGTGCTGGTTGGCATGCTGTCAGTCGCTTTTCTGGTCTCCTTCGCCGGGCTTGGCACATTAGGCGGCTGGACGGTCGGCGGTTGCGTCGCGTCAGCCCTTTCGCTCGTCGCCGTCGCCGCTGGCGCCTTCGCGGGTCCTGAATTCCCGTTGCGCGCGGCGGTATTCGTTCTGGGCGTCTCCAATGGCGCTTTCGCGGTTTCGGCCATCGGTTCGATGATGAGCCTTGCAGGATCGGGCGCCGCGTCTCGCGAGGGCACCCGCATGGGTCTCTGGGGCGCAGCGCAAGCCATTGCTTTTGGCCTTGGCGTTTTTCTTGGCACGGCGGCGGTCGACATAACCCGCCATATCCTGCCTGACCCAAGCATGGCCTATGCGAGCGTTTTTCTTGGCGAGGCCATTCTCTTTCTCGCCTCCGCCGTTCTTGCGGCGCGACTCACCACCAGCGTCGCATCCGTTGAACGCAACGCGGCGCGCACCGGAAAAGATAATCCGCTCGCAGCGGGAACCTAGGGAGGCTTGAGTAACATGAGCGCTCAGGAAATCTTCGACGTCATCGTCGTCGGCGGCGGCCCCTCGGGCGCCACGGCGGCCAATGATCTGGCCCGCGCAGGCCGCAAGGTGTTGCTGCTCGACAAGGGAGGACGCATCAAGCCCTGCGGCGGCGCCATCCCCCCGCGCCTGATCCGCGACTTCGACATTCCCGAACATCTGCTGAAAGCGCGCGTAAGTTCCGCGCGGATGATTTCGCCCCTCGACAAGAATGTCGATATGCCCATCAAGGGCGGCTATGTCGGCATGGTCGATCGCGAGGATTACGACGAGTGGCTGCGTCAGCGCGCACAGGCCTCCGGCGCCGAGCGGCGCACCGGTCTCTACGTGAAGATCATCCGGGATCCCGATGGCATGGCCGTGGTGCATTACCAGCGCCGTGATGGGTCGGCCACCATGGAACAGGCGCGCGGGCGTATCATCATCGGCGCGGACGGCGCCAATTCGGTGGTGGGACGGCAGGAAGTGCCAGGCGCCGACAAGACGAAATTCGTCTTCGCCTACCACGAGATCATCGAGGCTCCCGCCAATGATGACGAACTCGCCAAGCGTTGCGAGATCTACTATCGCGGTTCGCTGTCGCCGGATTTCTACGCCTGGATCTTCCCCCATGGCGACACGATGAGCGTGGGTACGGGCAGCGCGCGCAAGGGTTTCTCACTGAAAAATTCCGTGCGTGATCTGCGTTCCATCACCGGCCTTGACGACTCCAGGACCATCCGCAAGGAAGGCGCGCCGATCCCCATGAAGCCGTTGAAGCGCTGGGACAATGGCCGCGACGTGATTCTGGCGGGCGACGCCGCCGGCGTTGTGGCGCCAGCCTCTGGCGAAGGCATCTATTACGCCATGCTTGGTGGGCGCCTCTCCGCTGAAGCTGCTGAACAGGTGCTGAAGACCGGCGACGCCCGCGCCCTCGCCACGGCGCGCAAGCGCTTCATGAAACTGCATGGGCGCGTCTTCTGGATCCTGGGGATCATGCAATATTTCTGGTATTCCTCAGACAAGCGCCGCGAGCGTTTCGTCAGCATCTGCCGGGATCCCGATGTGCAGCGCCTGACCTGGGAAGCTTATATGAACAAGGAGCTGGTGCGCGCCGATCCCATGGCTCATGTGCGTATCTTCTTCAAGGATCTCGCCCATCTCTTCCGGCTTGTGAATCCATGAACGAACTCCTCGGCGAACGCTGGACAGTGATCGTGATCGGCGGCGGCGTAGCGCTGCTGGTCGCTTTCGCCGGGGGTATGCTCACGGTGGTCGGACCCTGGTACGAGGGCTTGCGCTTTCCATCATGGCGCCCGCCAAACTGGTTGTTCGGCCCGGCCTGGACCCTGATTTTCACCTGTATCGCCGCCAGCGGAATCACGGCCTGGGAAGGCGCGGAAACGGATGATCAGCGCCACTGGCTGATCGGGCTCTTCGCAATCAATGGCGTGTTCAATGTGCTTTGGAGCGCCTTTTTCTTTCGCATGCGCCGGCCCGACTGGGCGCTCGCCGATCTCGTGCTGCTCTGGCTCTCGATCCTGGCGCTCGTCATCGCCGCCTTCCGCATATCGCAGACCGCAGGTTTGCTGATGTGCCCCTATCTCGCCTGGGTTTCCTTCGCAGGCTTGCTGAATTTCAAGATCGTCCAACTCAACCGGCCTTTCACGGCCAGCGCATAAGAACAGAAGACCAAGGGAATGCCGGCATGGCCGACATGATCATCAACGCCGCGCTGATCGACTGGATCCTTGCGCTTGTCGCCCTGGAGGGAGCGGCGATCCTTGGCTGGCGGGCGCTGAGGGGGAGCGGGCCGCAGCCGCTCGCCTTTCTCAGCAACCTGGTGGCTGGCGTCTTTCTGCTGATCGCTCTGCGCGGCGCTGTTTCGGGTGCTTCAGGCGCAGGGATCGCAGCCTGCATGTTCGCAGGTTTTGTGGCGCATTTTGTTGATCTGGCGGCACGTTGGGGCGATGGCCGCAGCAACGTGGCCATAGAACCCGCGCAACCCAATATCCGCGCGACCCTGTCGCTGCGCGCTTCGCCGTCTCGTATTCGTCCCGCGCCCCCGGCGCCAAAAGATGAGGCCACAAATGGCTGAGAGTCAGACCCCCCTGCTCGACACGATCCATCTGCCTGCGGATCTGCGCAAACTCTCGAAGAAAAAACTCACGCAGGTCGCCGATGAGTTGCGTCGCGAGACCATCAGCGCAGTCTCCGTCACCGGCGGCCATCTGGGCGCGGGCCTTGGCGTCGTCGAACTGACGGTTGCCTTGCATTATATTTTCAACACGCCGGAGGATCGCCTGATCTGGGACGTGGGCCATCAGGCCTATCCCCACAAAATCATGACCGGACGCCGCGACCGCATCCGCACCCTGCGTCAGGCCGATGGTCTCTCGGGCTTCACCAAACGCTCGGAAAGCGAATACGACCCCTTCGGCGCCGCCCATTCCTCGACTTCCATTTCGGCGGGTCTTGGCATGGCGGTCGCGCGCGATCTTGAGGGCCGCAAAAACAATGTGGTTGCGGTGATCGGCGATGGCTCCATGTCCGCAGGCATGGCTTATGAGGCCATGAACAATGCCGGCGCCATGGATTCGCGGCTTGTCGTCATCCTCAACGATAACGATATGTCCATTGCGCCCCCGGTCGGCGCGCTCTCGTCCTATCTCTCGCGGTTGCTCTCGGGCGGGACCTATCGCGGCCTGCGCGAGCGGGGCAAAAAACTCGCCAAGAAGATGCCCCCCTTCATCTTCGAAAGCGCGCGCCGCGCTGAAGAGCTGACGCGCGGCTTTTTCACCGGCGGCACGCTCTTCGAGCAGCTCGGCTTCTATTACGTTGGACCTATCGACGGGCATAATTTCGATCATCTCCTGCCCGTGCTGCAAAATGTGCGTGACGCGCAGGAAGGCCCGATCCTCGTTCATGTGGTGACGCAAAAGGGCAAGGGCTACGCCCCCGCCGAAGCGGCGGCCGACAAGCTGCACGGCGTCAACGCCTTTGATCTCGTGAGCGGCGCGCAGGTGAAGCCCAAGGCAAACGCCCCCTCCTATACGCGCGTTTTTGGCGAGAGCCTGGTGAAGGCCGCGCAGTTCGATGACAAGATTGTGGGCATCACCGCCGCCATGCCATCAGGCACGGGCATGGATATTTTCGGCAACGCGTTTCCGGATCGCATCTTCGATGTGGGCATCGCCGAGCAACATGCGGTGACTTTCGCGGCGGGACTCGCGACGGAGGGCTACAAGCCTTTCTGCGCCATCTATTCTACCTTCCTGCAACGCGCATATGATCAGATCGTGCATGACGTGGCGCTGCAGAATCTCCCCGTGCGTTTCGCCATCGATCGCGCGGGCCTCGTGGGCGCCGATGGCGCGACCCATGCGGGCTCTTTCGATATCGCCTATCTCGGCTGCCTGCCGAACATGGTGCTGATGGCCGCCGCCGATGAAGCGGAGCTGGTGCATATGGTCACCACCGCCGCCGCCTATGATTCCGGCCCCATCGCCCTGCGTTATCCGCGCGGCGATGGCGTGGGCGTCGATATGCCCGCAAAGGGGCAGGTGCTGGAAATCGGCAAGGGCCGCGTGTTGCGCGAGGGCTCGCGCGTGGCGCTTCTCTCGCTGGGCACGCGTCTTGGCGAATGTCTGCTGGCGGCGGATGATCTGGCCGCGCGCGGTCTTTCAACCACAGTGGCCGACGCCCGCTTCGCGAAGCCTCTTGACGCCGATCTCATCGAGCGTCTGGCGCGCGAGCATGAAGTGCTGATCACGGTGGAAGAGGGCTCCACCGGCGGTTTCGGTTGTTTCGTGCTGCAGCATCTGTCTGACGAAGGGCTGCTGGACAAGGGCCTGCGCGTGCGCACCATGGTGCTGCCCGATCTCTACCTCGATCAGGACAAACCCGAAAAACTCTATGCGAGGGCCGGCCTTGACGCGAAAGCCATCGTTGAGCGCGTACTGTCGGCGCTGCCGCAGGTCTCGGCGACCCGTCGCGCATAGTTTTAGCCGACGATGGGGAAGGTGACGGCGATGGCCCAGGCCAGACCCGCCGCATTCCCCAGCGCCGCCACACGCGGATCGCCTGACCGCTCATAGGTCCAGCCGCTGATGAGGCCATAGACCACAAAGAAAATGAGAATGACGGGAACGATGATGATCAGGAAGAACAGTCGTTCCGGGCTCAGCGCCACCGCGCCCAGCAGCGATGTGATAAAGCAGACTTTTGAAAAGGCGTAGCCGCCCCGCGCCGCGCCCTGGCCGCGCGTCAGCCATTCATCGCAGAGAAAATACAGCAACGTCGCGACGAACATGGGCGCAATGAGAAGCCAGCGCAAGCCGCTCGGCATGAAGGACGTGATGAAAGCGTCCAGGGGCGCGCCAAGGCCGAGGATGTAATAGATCGCTAGCCCAAGCGCGGGCGCCAGCGGTTTGCGCCAATCGCCGGAAGTCCCGGGCGCATCATAGCGCGTGAGCCAGAGCCCACCCGCCGTCAGCAATCCGTAGACCACGAAATGGACGGCGAGATAATCGCCCAGCAGAATCGGCAGAAAATCCGTCGGCGCCTTCCACAGGATGAGCGGCGTGAGTATGGCTGGCGCAATGGCGATGGGCGCGAACCGCCTCCAGCCGAGCCCCGCGTCAAGCGGTTTGATCGAAAGAACGGGAAGCGTCTTTGACAGAGGCCAGGCCAGCGCCAGCAGGCCCGCAAACAAAAGCGCCAGCCATTTGCCCCTGTTGTCTATGGCGCCTGTCATGCGCTGCCCGAAGGCGCTGTTCAGCCAGTCCCGCGTTTCGGTCAGGCCATCCTTGCTATAGATGACGCCAATATGTTCGGCGCCTTCGGCCAGCACAAAACGCCGCGCGGTCCCTGGCGCAAAATCCCCATAGGTGACGCGCTCGCGCGCAGGCCCGTCAGTGGCCAGACCAGCGATACGGGCGGCTGCCTGGGTCAGCATGGCGGGCTCCCAGGCGCCGGTGATGACGATGAGATTGGGCGGTTGGGTGCGGGTGACGCCCGCGCCGAAGACGGAGAGGGCGGCGACGGCGCGGATGTCCGTCCGGTCCATGGCGTATTGCACGATCAGGTCCGCCGCCATGGAATGACCCACGAGGGCGATGGGCTTGTCGGCGGCGAGGGTGCGTGCGAAGGCGGTCATCTGATCTATTTCCGCCGTCAGCGTGCGGGTGCTTTCCCCCATGTCCTTCACACCCCCGCGCATGAGGCGGGGATTGCGGCCGTGCCCGGCGAAATCGAACGTCACGGCAGTGTAGCCGCTATGGGCGAGGGTCATTGCCATGGGCTGCATGAGCTGTTGAGAACCGGCGAATCCATGGGCGATCAGAGCGACCTGGCCGTTGCCGCCGCTGGACGGGCGGAAAATCCGCGCAGGGGTCTCTCCCACGCGCCGGTCCTCGATGAGCAGCCCTTTGCGGGCGTCCAGCAGGACCCACAGGCTGGAGCCGATTGCAAGGCATGCCGTCAAGGCAATGAAAATATATGATTTTTTCATAGGGAGGGCGCTCACTTCCCGCTTGGCGAATTGTCGAACGCCTCAATAAGGCCCGGCCTCAGGGGCTGGCGGCGCGCCTTTTCCCCGCCTACGGTGAGCGACAACCAAACCTTACAAAACCAAAAATCGTCAATCAAGCTTTACTCTTTCCAATTTCTGGGCTTTTATCCAGATCTTCACGAATGGCCCGGGTCTGGATCAGGCGGAGAAAAAGGGGCCGAAGTGAATGCTGGGGGCTGGCGATGAGACGGAATAGCGAGAAGAGCGCTCCGAACTCTGCCTTTTCGGATGCAGAAACAAGCGCTGGGTCTTATGCGGCAAAGCCCGTTCCGCCGGTACTGCGTCGGGCTGATTATCGTGAACGGCAAGCCCGTCTTGCGAGCGTCATCGCCCAGCAGATTGTTCCGCGGCTTTTGTTGATCCACACGAACACCCGCCGTGGCGATGATGGAGCCGAAACCTTCACCCGGGAAGAGATCACGGAGTTCGGTGATCTGACCATGGCGCAGGACAGTGCGGCTGCCCGCGCTTATTTCGAGAAAATGCAGGCCAGGGGCCATTCGCTCGAGACGCTCTTCGTGCATTTGCTGGCGCCCACTGCGCGGCGTCTTGGCGAATATTGGGAGCAGGACCTCTGCGATTTCATCGATGTCACCATCGGCGTCGCGCGCTTGCAGGAGCTTCTGACGATTTTCGGCGCCGCTGACGACATTCCCCTGATTGATCTTCAGCATCGCGTTTTGCTCGCCACCGCGCCAGGCGAGCAGCATGTCTTCGGCATCGACATGGTCGGCAAGCTGATGCGCGGCGCGGGCTGGGATGTGACGATTCGAAAGGGTCCCAGCATCAGGGAGATCGCTGAGGCGGTCGCCGCCGACTGGTATGCGGTGGTTGGCGTTGCGCTGAGCGCGGATGCGGGCCTTGAAGAAATCGGTCGGAGCATTGACGAGATGCGGCGCGTCTCGCGCAACAAGCATATCGGCGTAATGGTCGGAGGGGCAGTGTTTACGGGTCATCCCGAAAGGGCCGTTCAGGTGGGCGCCGATGGCGTGGCGGACGATGCGCCCGCCGCTGTCATTCTTGCAAAGAAACTGCTGTTGATGCAGGCGCGGATGGTCTGAGGCGTCAGCTTCTGTGATCACGGCTTCCATCAGATGATGATCCGGCCACGCTCAGCGCGGCCGGATCAATCCTTATCAGGGGGCCTTCACGCCGCCGAGTTCCGGATAGTCTTTCGCCATCTGGGCGCCCAGCAGGGGCTTGTTGGCGCCCTGGTGGCAGGTGGCGCAACTGACCTTGGGCGCATCGCCCAGCGGGCCCAGCCGGTTCGGTGGATAGGTGGACTGCAGGGGATCAAGATAGACGGCGTTTAAATCCCGCGCCATCTGGATGCCATGCCAGGCCGTGACGCGCTGCGGCGTGCTCTGGTCCCAATCCGAGAAGGATCTCGAATTGTGGCAGAAGGTGCAGTTCACCCCCAGGCTCGTCGACATATGCATCATGAGCGAATAGGTGCGTTCGGTAGACTGGATGGAGGCGCCATAGGGCTTGGCGGGCAGGCCTGTCGTCCCGGCGACCCGGATGGTCTCCTTGCCCAGAAGCAGGGGCGACAGGGGATCGAGGGGGAGCGACGACGAGGCGTTGGTCTTGTTGGGGTGGCCCATGCCGTCGTTTGTCGCCATCACGCCAGCGTTCTTCTGCGGGCCGGGATCGGCGAACCAGACATTGGCGGGAACCGGATTGCCCCTGTGGCAGGTGTAGCAGGTCACGCCGGTGGAGGCGACGTGATCCTTCCAGTCCTGGTTGATGTGCCGCGTCATCTGCAGCATGCGACGCGCGACCTTTTTCGTATAGAGGCTGTCGTCCGCCATGTTCTCGACATTGTGGCAATAGGCGCAGCCCTCGTCAGGCGCCACCCATTCAGTGATTGACGCCATCACGCGGCCGAATTGCTCGGCGCTGAGATCCTTCAGCACCTGCACGTTCTGGTAGACGTCGGTCGCTTTGTCGCCATCGGGCGAAGCAGGGTCGAGGGCTTCGGGAACGACATTGGCGGCCTTGAGGGCGCGCTCGGCGGAGGGACGGTTGATCTGGTCCATGCCCGTGCCGCGATAGCCGTTTTGCGTGGCGTGAATCCGCTCTCCGGTCCAGCCGAGGCCCAGGAAAACGGACACGGTTGTCAGCACCCCGATCACGACCGCCAGGTAGCCCAGGGCGAGATATTTGGGCAACGTAATGTCGGGTTTCATTTGACCGCTCCCACGACAGAGGCCGGGTCGATGACGGGTGGGAACACATGGGGATAGGCCGGCGCAATGCCATGCTGAACACCCCAGAGATACCAGTTGTCGACGACAGTGCCGGTTAAGAGGATGCCGATGCCGCCGGTCAGCGGGCACAGGACTGCGAACCACCAGGCCCAGCGATGGATGGATTCCATGGTGGCGTTGAAGCCCATGGTCCAGCGCCAGAAGAGGGCGGCGCGCTCGGAGGCTGTTCCACGATCCACGATCTGCTCGATTTCACGCTCGCCGCCAAAGCGGCTGACCGCCAGAATGGTCGCCGCATGCATGGCGAAAAGCAGCGCCGAACCATAGAGGAAGGCGATCGAGAGCATATGGAAGGGATTGTAGAAGAGATTGCCGTAGCGGATCGAGAAAGCCGCCGTCCAATCCAGATGCGGGAAGATGCCGAAGGGCACCGCCTCGCTCCAATGGCCCATGAGCACCGGGCGGATGAAGCCCAGAACCAGACAGAGCCAGATGGCGGCCGCGAAGGCCCAGGCCGTATGGGTGCCCATGCCCAGCGCGCGCGCCCGGCGATACATGCGCAGCCACCACAGCAGCAGCGAAGCTGTCATGAAGAACCCGGCGATCAGCCACCAGCCGCCTTCGCGCAGCGGCGGTATGCGCAGGCCATATTGTGGCGGCGGCGGCTCCAGTGCGAGCCAGAACAACTGGCGGATGAACTCGCCGGGGCTCCAGTTCACCGAGGCCCACATGTTGAGGCCGATGATCTCGAAGGAGAGGAACCCGCATATCAACGAGGCTACCCCCAGATTGCCCAGATAGATCGGGCCGATCTGCGCATTGCCAAAGCGACCGAACAGATGGACGAAGAAGCCCTTGCCGGTGCGCTCGATGGTCTCGTGCGAGACGCCCATGTCGGGCGCCTCAGCGCGAACCTGAACTTGTGTGAAGATGTTTTGATAATAGGCCACGGTAGCTCCTCCGTTCGCCTAGCGCCAGATGGGAAGGTTCAGCCACCAGTTCCACCACTCGGGCCAGCCGCGTGTCCAGATCGGGCCACTGATGATGATGCAGACAGCGCTCCAGAACACCGCCGACAGCGCCAGGAACAGACCGAGGCGATGGATGCCCAGGGTGCCGATGGAATAGCCGATGGCGTCGCGGAAGAAGGTGTCTTCATGCTCTGGCGTCTTCACTTCTTCGCCCTTGGCCGGATTGACCGAGGACAGGACCAGCGCGCCATGCAGGGATAGTGCGAAGGTCGTCGTGAAGAAGAAGGTGATCGCCAGCATATGAGCGGGATTGTAATGGAAATGCAGATATTGATAGCCCGTGTTCGACACCCAATCGAGATGACTCAGGATGCCATAGGGGAAACCATGTCCCCAGGCGCCCATGAGCACCGGGCGGAAAATGACCAGCGTGACATAGGCGAGGATCGCGACGCTGAAGGCGAAGGGCACATGAAGGCCCATGCCCAGCTTGCGGCAGATCTCCACCTCGCGCAGCGCCCAGGAGACAAAGGCCCCGGTGGCGCAGACGGTGATGACCTGCCAGAGTCCGCCCTCCTTGAGCGGGGCGAAGCCCAGACCATATTTCAGGTCCGGCGGGGCGATGCTGATCTGCCAGATGTTCCAGGTCGGGCCGATGGCCGCGCCATAGATGATCAGGGCGGTCCCGAGGGTGGCGAAAATCGCCGTCGTGACGCCGAAGAAACCGACATAGAAGGGGCCAACCCAGAAATCGAAAAGGTCGCCGCCAACAAGCGTGCCTCCCCTCACCCGGTATTTTCTCTCAAAACTCAGCATGGCCATCGCTGAACCTCCTGCGGATTCTTATGGCGTTTTCGAGCGACTTGGATGCCGGTTCGCGTGACGAAAACGCTTCAAAACGAATGAAACGAGAGTGATTTCGATCTGGTGGGATGCGAAACGGCTCTAGTGAGTGCGAAGACTGCGGGCGAAAAGGGGCTCATCGCCCGCAGCAGGAACCTCAAGTGCTCGGTCGCCCTTAAGCGAACGATTGAGGTTGCAGTCCCGGGATCGTCTGATGGATCTCGCTGGTCTTGGGCTTGGCGCCCTCGAGCCAGTTGAACCGATCCGTGCTGAGCAGCACGAAATGGATCGTAAGAGCCAGAACGAAGAGGAACGAGAAAAGCGCGACCAGCGCGCGGCGGGGATCGAAAAGCAACCAGAGTTTGTACATTGCGCCGACCTCCTCAGCTGATCATGGGCAGGACGCTCTGAATGGCGTTGCCGACGCCATCGAGCAGGGCGTAGCCCTTGGGACCGGGAATCCACGGACGCCAGCTCCACACAAGGAAGTGGGCGATGATCGCGATCACCGTGAAGCCGATAAAGCTGGTCACGAAAACCGCGTGGAATTCCTTTGCTTCCGCCTCTGTCAAACCTGACAGGGACGACCTATCGTTGTCATTG
>CANGTC010000087.1 GCA_947456505.1 Beijerinckiaceae bacterium | reverse complement strand
CGTGATGCGGTCGAGGGAGACCGCCATCTTGGCGATGAGTTCGGGATGCCAGAGGCCCGGATGCACCGCCACCATGGAGCGGATGCGGGTCGTGAGCGCGCTGATGGCGCTGGCGAGCACCCATGCCTCAAGGTCCGCGCCCAGATGGCGCTCGGCGAAGAGGATCAGATCAAAGCCGCTGCGGTCGGCCTCCAGCAGCAGTTCCTTGGCCAGTTCATAGGCCACATCGCATTCGCCATCCGGCAAGGGGGACTGTCCGCCCGCCACCGAGCGGGCGATGGTGGCTGAGCCTACGGACACATGCGGCACAGGCGCATAGAGACCAAATTGCATGGACGACGCTCCTCCCTGTTGGGAGCAAGTTTGCGGCGCCAGCGCCCGCAGGTCCAGCCTTAAAGCTCGCCCAGCTTCAGCTCAGGGCTATAAGCGATGTCTTCCACCTCTTTGGTCACCGCCTGGCCACAGATCACCCGGCCCGCAACTGGGTCGAAGGTAAGCGTGGGGGAGCCATAGAGCAGCCAGCCCTTGCTCAAGGCGGCGCTGACCTTGTGGCAGAAGGCGGAATCGTCCGGCCCGGTGAGATAGCGGTAAACCGTGGTGCGCTTCTTCATGGAGAGGGGCGACTGGGACATGGGGGCTCTTCAGGTTCGTTCAGTTCTTGGGAAATTCCAGACCCATCTCGCGATAGCGCTCTGGATCGTCGATCCAGTTTTCGCGCACCTTCACGAACAGGAACAGATGGATCTTTGTCTCGGCGGCTTCGGCTATGTCCTTGCGGGCGGACATACCGATGGATTTGAGCATCTGCCCCTGTTCACCGATGACGATCTTCTTGTGGGCCTCGCGGGTCACATAGATCGTCTGCTCAAGCCGGGCGGAGCCGTCGGGCATTTCCTTCCACTGCTCGGTCTCGACCGTGATCTGATAGGGCAACTCGTCATGGAGGCGCTCGAAGATCTTCTCGCGAGTGATTTCAGCCGCCAGCGAGCGCAGGGGCGCGTCGGAGATCTGGTCTTCGGGATAAAGCCAGGGGCCCTTGGGCATGAGTTCGCCCAGCTTCTTGCGAAAGGCGTCGATCCCGTGCTGGCGCAGGGCGCTGATCATGAAGGTCTCGTCGAAGCGGACCTTCTCGTTGATGGCGGCGGCGAGTTCGAGGAGCTTCTCCTTCTTCACCACATCGATCTTGTTGATCACGAGGATCCTGGGTTTGCGCACATCCGCCAGCTTGGCGAGGATGCCCTCCACCTCCTCATCGACCCCGCGCCCGGCGTCGATCAGGAGCGCGACGACATCGGCGTCCCCCGCCCCGCTCCAGGCTGTGGTGACCATGGCGCGGTCAAGCCTGCGCTTCGGGGCGAAGATGCCCGGCGTATCAACGAAGATGATCTGCGCATCCCCATCCAGCGCAATGCCGCGCACCAGCGCGCGGGTGGTCTGCACCTTGCGCGAGACGATCGAGACCTTGGCGCCGACCAGCGCATTCAGAAGGGTCGATTTGCCTGCGTTCGGCGCGCCGATGAGGGCGGCGAAGCCACAGCGTTGCTGATGGTCGCTCATGACTCGGCTCCGGCCTTGAGGGGTGTGAGGGGCAAAACGCCTTCCCTTTCCAGAAAAGCGCGAGCGACCGACTGTTCGGCCACACGCTTGGAAGCGCCCGTGGCGCTCATAAGTTCGAAACCTTCGACGATGACGCCGATGATGAATTGCGGCGCATGGGCGGGACCGGAACGCTCGATTTCACGATAGACCGGGGGCGGCAGACCGCGCCCCTGCGCCCATTCCTGCAGGGAGGTCTTCGCGTCCTGCAGCGGACGCTTCGGCTCAGCCATCCGCGGGGAGAAACTGCGCACCACCACATCGCGCGCCGCCTCATAGCCTGCGTCGAGATAGACCGCGCCAATGATGGCCTCGCAGACGTCGCCCAGGATGGCAGTCTTCTGCCGCCCACCGGTGGCGGATTCACCAGCGCCAAGGCGCAGGTGAGGGCCCACATCCCATTCGCGCGCCACTTCGGCGCAAGTCTCCTTGCGCACCAGCGAGGCGAGACGGCGGGACAGGTCCCCCTCCTCGGAGTCAGGAAACATCTCGTAGAGCATGCCGGCCACCGCAAGCCCCAGCACACGGTCGCCCAGAAATTCGAGGCGCTGGTAGCTCTCCGTGCGTTTCTGGATCGCGCTCACATGGGTCAGCGCGTGCTTGAGCAACTCGCGCTTGATGAAGATATGCCCGATAGCGACTTCGAGCGCCTCGATCGGCGGTTTGGGCCCCCGCGCCATCTAGCGCACCGGCTGGAAGAGCCTGCTCCAGCGGATCGCGGTCGGCCACTTCCAGACCTGCCAGCCATCGACGCCCTCATCGAGGGAGAAGAAGATCACCTCGGCGCGGCCTACGAAGTTCTCGAGCGGCACGAAGCCGACGCCCCCCTGTTCCGGCGGCACGCGCGAATCCGTTGAATTGTCGCGGTTGTCACCCATCATGAAATAATGGCCCGCCGGCACTTCGTAGACGCCGGTGGAGTCATAGAAGCCCGTATCGCCGTCACGCTCGATGATGAGATGGGACACGCCGCCGGGCAACGTCTCCTTGTAGGTGGGCACCTCTGTCTGGCGGCCGTAGGGGTCGGTTGTAGTGATTTTCTGGACGGCCTCGCGCTCGACTGTCTGACCATTGATGACGAGGCGACCCCGCACCATCTGGATCTTGTCGCCGGGAAGGCCGATGACGCGCTTGATATAGTCGGTGGAGCCGTCACGCGGCAGCTTGAATACAGCCACGTCGCCCCGCTTGGGCTCCGAGCTTAAAATGCGGCCGGAGAACAGGTCCGGCGAGAAGGGCATGGAGAAGCGCGAATAGCCGTAGCTGTATTTCGATACGAAGAGGTAATCGCCGATCAGCAGCGTAGGGATCAGCGAGCCTGAGGGAATGTTGAAGGGCTGAAACAGCACCGTCCGCACCACCAGCGCGATGAGCAGGGCCTGGATGATGACCTTCACGGTCTCGCCAAACCCGCCTTCTTCGGCTTGCTTCTTGGCTTCCAGTTTCACCGGTTCGGTCATCAAAGGTCCCTTAAGTGGCGCGCGCCTCCACGGCCCCGCTCAGGGCTGCGCGCAGGCGCATCGCACGCCCTGGAGCCGGATATACAGGCGGACTCCCCGGCGCGCAAACGGCGCGGTTGGGAGATTGGCCGGTCGTCGTCCATGCGGCGTCGACATCAGTGCTACCTGGTGCTACCCTCTTTAGGCTTTTCATCCCCGGGACAACAGGCTGATGACCGTCAAATCGTCGATCTCGCTCACCGATGAGCAACACGCCTTCGCAAGAACACTGGTCGAAGCCGGGCGCTTCCCGAGCGTCAGCGCCGTTTTACAGCAAGGCGTCGACTTGTTGCGCAGGCACATGGAAGACGAGGGGCTGGAGCGCGCCGCACTTGCCGAGGTCATGGCGCAGCGGCGTACCGGCGCCTTCGTGTCAGGCGACGAGATGGAGTCCCGGTTGCTGCGGATGCTGGACAAGAAACGCCAGACACATGCCGTTCGCGATTGAGTTCTCGACCGAGTCCGAACGCGACTTCGAACTGATCTTCGACCATTTGTTCGAGAGCTATCTAAGCTTTGGCGAGAGCGTCGAGGAAGCCCTCGATCATGCTATGAAACGCATCCTCGACATTCGCAGGGCTGCCGACAGGCTATCGTCTTTTCCCATTCGCGGTACGCTGCGCGACGATATCCTGCCGGGGATTCGCTATCTGAGCATTGATCGGGCGATCTACTGGTTCGAAGTTGACGAGGCCGCCGGGAAAGTCCGCATCCTCGCCGTCTTTTTTGGTGGGCAGGAGCATATCCGCCACATGCTGGTTCGCTTGCTGGGGCAGGCTTCAAATAGAGACTAAATCAGTAGGCAGACAGAATTTATAAGACCGACCCCACCGGCACAGCCTCGATGATCACATAGGCCATGGCCATGGGATGTTCATCGGTGATGCTCAGATGGATGACCGCCTCATGTCCCGCCGGGATCAGTTTCGCCAACCGCTCGGCGGCGCCGCCGGTCAGCTTCATGGTGGGTTTGCCCGAGGGCAGGTTCACAACGCCCATGTCATGCCAGAAGACGCCATGGTTCAGCCCCGTGCCCAAAGCCTTGGAGCAGGCTTCCTTGGCGGCGAAGCGTTTGGCGTAGGAGGCGGCGCGCTGGGCGCGGCCTTCGGATTTGCGCTGTTCCACTTGCGTGAAGCACCGCTGGATGAAGCGGTCCCCATAGCGCTCCAGCGTCTTCTCGACGCGGGAAATGTTGCAGAGGTCGGAGCCGATGCCGACGATCATGACGCCTGCCCGCGCCCCTCATCCATGGCCGCGCGCATGCGCCGGATGGTTTCGGGCAGGCCCACGAAGATCGCTTCTCCCATGAGGAAATGGCCGATGTTCAGCTCCACCACCTGCGGCAGGGAGGCGATCTTGCGGGCGGTGTCATAGTCGAGCCCGTGGCCCGCGTGGCATTCGATGCCCAGCTGGTGCGCCCTTGCGGCGGCGACGCGAATGCGGCCGAACTCGCGATTGGCCTTGTCCAGCTCCCCATGGGCGAGGGCGTCGCACCAGGACCCGGTGTGCAACTCCACCACCGGCGCGCCGATGGAGCGGGCGGCGTCCAGCGCATCGAGCGCAGGCTCTATGAAGAGGGAGACGCGGATCCCCGCCCGGCTGAGCTCGGCGGTGATGGTCTTGAGGCGATCATGGCCGCCGCGCACGTCGAGCCCGCCTTCGGTTGTGCGCTCGCTGCGCTTTTCGGGCACCAGGCAGCAGGCGTGGGGACGGGTGTGGAGGGCGATGCTCACCATCTCCTCGGTGGCCGCCATTTCGAAGTTCAGAGGCCTGGAGATCTCCCGGCGCAGGCGCGCCATGTCCTCGTCGCGGATATGGCGGCGATCCTCGCGCAGATGGGCGGTGATGCCGTCCGCACCCGCCTCGATGGCGAGCAGGGCTGCGCGCACCGGGTCAGGCAGCGCGCCGCCCCGCGCGTTGCGCACGGTCGCGACATGGTCGATGTTGACGCCCAGCCGCAGCCGTGGAGGCGTCGCGGCGCTCACGCGGCAAGGCCCCGGCTGCCCGGCTTGATTGCGGGCAGAGCGGCGAGTTCGGGGGGCAGCTCATCCACCGCATAGTCGGGAATGACCAGCGAGGCGAGGGCCACGCGCGGCAGCCCGCCCAGATCCGCCTTGCCGCCGGAGCGGTCGATCAGACAGGCGCCGCCCACCAACTCGCAGGGATGGTCGCGCAGGGCGTCGACGGTCTCGCGCAGGGACAGGCCCGTGGTGATGATGTCCTCGATCACCAGCACCCGGTCCTTGGGGCCGATCTCGAAGCCGCGGCGCAGGGCGAATTTCCCGTTCTCGCGCTCCACGAAGATGGCGCGGGCGCCCAGATGCCGGGCGGTCTCATAGCCGGGCACGATGCCGCCGACGGCGGGGGAGACCACCACGTCGATCCGCCCCAAGGCCTCGTTGACCTTGGCTGCCAGCGCCTTGCAGAGCTTTTCGGTCCGGACGGGATCTTGAAAGACGAACATTTTCTGCAGGAAGACCGGGCTGCGGCGGCCCGAGGTCAAAATGAAATGGCCGGTGAGGAGAGCGCCTGCTGCGCGGAATTCGTCGAGCACTTCATCCTGGGTCATGGGTTGGGTCATGGTCATCATCCCTCTGGTCCGCACCATTTAAGGCTGCAAGCGGGGCCGCACAAGGGACTGATGCGCCCTACTCCGCCGCTGCGGCGATTTCACCTGTGCCCAGCTGCACTTCCAACAACTGGCGGTAGACCCCGCCCGGGCGGGCGAGCAGCTGCTCATGGGTCCCGTCCTCCACCACTTTTCCGTGATCGAAGACGAGAATCCGGTCGAGGCGCTGGATGGTGGAGAGCCGGTGCGCCACCACGATGGTGGTGCGCCCCGCCGAGAGCCGCTCGATGGCCTGGCGGATGAACCGCTCGGACAGGCTGTCGAGGCTGGAGGTCGCCTCGTCCAGCACCAGGATCGGCGTATTGGCCAGAATGGCCCGGGCGATGGCGACGCGCTGACGCTCGCCGCCCGAGAGCTTGATGCCCCGCTCGCCCACCAGCGTGTCATAGCCCTTGGAGAGCCCCTCGATGAATTCCGCCGCATGGGCGAGGCGCGCGGCCTCGCGGATCTCGTCAATGGTCGCGCCGGGGCGCCCATAGGCGATATTCTCAGCCAACGAGCGATGGAACAGGATCGGGTCCTGCGGCACCAGGCCCACGGCTTCGCGCAGGGAGGCCTGGGTGACGGCGGCGATGTCCTGCCCATCGATCAGGATGCGCCCGCCATCGAGGTCGTAGAGCCGCTGGATAAGCTTCACGAAGGTGGATTTGCCCGAGCCCGAATGGCCCACCAGACCCACCCGCTGCCCGGCCGGGATCTCCAGCGAGAAGCGCTCATAAACGGGGCTGCTGGCGCCCTTGTAGCGGAAGGTGATGTCGTCAAAGGCGATGGCCCCCCGCTCCACAACCAGCGCCTTGGCGCCGGGCTTGTCAGCCACGTCGATGTCGGCGTCGCGAAAGTCCAGCACATCGTCCATATCGTTGATGGTGCGCTGGATCTGGCGCACATGCTGGGCAATGTCGCGCAGATAGCCGGTGATGAGGAACTGGGTGGCGATGAGGCTGGCGATGTCGCCGGGCGTCGCCACGCCCTGGCTCCACAGGAAGATGCCCGTGGTCAGCATCACCGCCTGCAAACCAATGAGCATGATCGCCTGGGCGAGCCCCGTCCAGGCGCCGCGATCCCAGGCCACGATGGAGCGGCGCGCCCAGCTCGACGAGACCTGCGCGAAGAGGCTGTCCTCCCGCTCCTCCGCCGCGAAGCTTTTCACGGTTGGGTTGCCGGTGACAGAGTCAGCCAGCGTGCCGCTCAGTTTCGAATCCATCTCGCGCGCCGCGCGGTTGGCGGGACTGACCCACAGGATCGACAGCGCGACGCTCACGCTGATGAAAACGAAGATGCTCGCGCCGACGAGCGCCCCCAGAAGAGGCCAGCGCAGCGCGAAGGTGACGGTGACGCCGATCACCACGATGAGCGCGGGGGCCAGATTGAAGGCGAGCGTATCGGTGAAGGTGTCAAAGGAGTTCATGCCGCGCGTGATCTTGCGCACGGTGGCGCCGGCGAAGCTGTTGGCGTGCCAGTCAGAAGAGAATCGCTGCACCTTGGCGAAGGCGTCGCGGCCGATGGCGGTGATGGCGCGCGCGCTCATGCGGTTGAGCAGAAAGGTCACAAGTTGACGCGACACCTGAAAGGTCGCAGCCAGCGCAATCAGCAACGCGAGCGCCCAAAGGGCTGGCGAAGGATCATCCTTTGATCCGGAGGCCACCGCATCCACAAGACGGCCCGAAGCGATGGGCACGGTGACGTCCACAAGGGTTGAAGCGATCCGCGCGATCAGCAGCGTCACGAAGAGCGCTGGGGAGAGCATCCAGTAATGGGTGACGAAGCGAAAGACCCTGCCGAATCGGGGCTTCTTGCGTGGCTTGTCTTCGCTATGCGACACGGCGCCGCTAATGCTTCGTCGGACGGGGCGGCGTTTCGACGACGAGCCGCACCCAATATTCCGGCAAGGAGAGTTTTACGCTGATTTGCCGGGCGGTCATCCCGTCATTATGGAGCCGGATTAACGAGCGGCGCACGGCGAGCGGCAAATCATTGACGCTGTCATAGACCGTCGGCGCAGCAGAACTGGCGACGGGAATTTGCGCAGCTTCGATCAAGCTCTTCATCGACTGGGTCCATTTGTTCATCGTTCAAGTTTAAGCTCACTGGCCTCAAACGGCTACAGGAAACTATATGTTCCCGGCCTCATGCACATGTTTTGCAAAGCTGGAGCCTGCGAATCAATCCACCTTCTCCAACTTCACAATTTTATAATGATTCCATGACATCCATGATGACTGAATCATGGAAAAGAGCGCAGCATGTGCAGATGGGTCGCTTATTCGGGTCCCCCGGTTCTGCTGGAAGATGTTCTCTTCAATCCCCGCCATTCGCTGGTCCAGCAAAGCCTGTCGGCGCGCGAATCCGTCGTCACCACCAATGCGGATGGATTTGGGGTCGCCTGGTATGGCGCCCGCCCGGCGCCCGGCCTCTTCAAGGACATTCTGCCAGCCTGGCATGACGAGAACCTGCGCTCGCTCTCCAGGCAGATCGAATCGTCGCTGTTCTTCGCCCATGTGCGCGCCTCCACAGGCACAGCCGTCACACGCGCCAATTGTCATCCCTTCACTTTTGAAAATTGGAGCTTCATGCACAATGGCAAGCTCGGCGGCTGGAGCGATCATCGTCGCGAAATGGAGGGGCTCATCGACAGCGCTTTCTACAAGGAGCGCGCAGGCACGACCGATAGCGAGGCGCTGTTTTTGATCGCGCTCTCCAATGGCCTGCGCGAGAATCCCATCGATGGCTTCACGCGTGCGCTATCAAGGATCCTTCAGCTTCAGTCCGCGGCTGACGTCACCGACCCCACGCGCATATCGGCCTGCCTGAGCGATGGAAAAAACATCTGGGCCATTCGCTATTCGAGCGATCTCAAATCACCCACGATGTATCTGGGCGCTCCCTTCGCCGGGCCCGATGGGGCGGCTGGGGATTACATCACGACTATCGCCTCCGAACCCTTCGACAATGAGGCGGCCCATTGGCGCGCGGTGGAGGAAGGGACCGTCCTGCACATATGCGACGGCGCGGTGACGCGAACAAAAATCTATCTTTGATCAGTAATGCAATTCAAGACCCAGCGGCAGGCCATTGGGAGGCGGCGGATAGGGCGCGGCTTGCCGAATGGCCTGCACGACCGCCATATCGATGGAAGGAATCCCGCTCGCCTTGACGATGGAGATCCCCGCGAGGCGCCCGCGGCCATCCACGATGAACCCAATGATCGCAGGCGCACGCCTGCCAATTTGCAGCGCTCCCTGCGGGAAATGAATCAAGGGCACAATCATTCCATAGAGAGTCGAATTATAATTGGCGGGCGCAGTCCCTGATGGCGTCCGCGAAGATTTGCCCCCTGCGTCGAACTCCATTTTCGGAACCGGCTCGAAGAAGGCGAAGCGCTTGCCGATGGGGTTTTCCGGCTGGGTGGATGCGGGCGCAGGCGCTGACTCGGGCGTGGCCTCGGCGGGCTGCTCATTGGGCGCAGGCGGGCTTTCGGCGCTGGCGAGAAGCCCCTCAGGCTCTGGGGGCGAGGCCTCCGGCGGCGGTGGTTCCTTTGGCGCCTGAGCGAGCGGAGGCTCGGGCTTGGGCGGTTCGGCCTTTGGAGGCTCTGGAACAGGCTTTTGCTCGACTTTGGCCTGCTCGAGCTCCTTGGGCGGCTCGGCCTGGGCGACGGGCGCCGGCTCCTCACGCTCTGCAGTGACGGGCCCGCCAGCGGTCTTGTTCTCGATCTCCTTTTCCGAGACCCGCGCGAAGTCCATCGCGGGCTCCAGAGTCTGGGACGGAGGCGGTGGAGGCGTCTCGGCCTTTTCAGGCTCTTGCTGCTCTTTGGGCGGCGGCGGAGGCGGCTCCGGGGCCTTCTCCTGCGCCTGCTCCTGAGGCTTTTCTTCGGGTTTGTCTTCGGGCTTTTCTTCGGCTTTCTCCTGTGGAGCCTCGGGCGGCTGTTCCTCGATCAACTCCACCGGAACGACCTGTGGCTGAACCGGCGCCTTGGCGAGGTGGTCCTCGCCCAGAAAGGCCGCCGCCAAAAGAGCGATGTGCACAAGAAAGCAAAGCCCGACGAGGCCAGCGAAACGCTTGACGGCGGCGCCGGTTCTCATCTGCGGCGGGATCAGACGATCCGCGCTGAAAGCTTTCAAGGTCGTCAGCATTGTTTAACGCTGCGTTCCGGGGGATGTCTTGGGCAGACCTCTATCCATTGACCCGCTCAATCTTGGAGACCACGCTCTTGGCCTTCAGATTGCCGATGATTGTATTCAGATGCTTGAGATCACGCACCTGCAGATCGAGCACGATGTCACGGAAATCGGAGGTCCGGTCCACGAATTCGATATGATCGATATTGGCGCCCTCCTCCCCGATTACAGTGGCGATGGCGCCAAGGGCGCCCGGCTCATTCATGGCGTTGACGACGATCTGGGCGGGGAACAGGGCGCCAGCCTCATCGAGGTCCCAGCGCACGTCGAGCCAGCGCTCGGGCTGATCATCAAAGGCGGTCAGCGCGGGGGACTGGATGGGATAGATGGTGATCCCCTCTCCCGGCGTGAGAATGCCCACGATCCTGTCGCCGGGCACCGCGCCGCCATTGGGCGCAAACCGCACGGGCAAATCGCCATTGAGCCCGCGAATGGGAATGGCGTTGGAGGAGACTTCATCGGCGCCGGGCACCTTGAAGACGAGGCTCGCGGCCTTGCGCAAACCGAACCAGCCAGGCTCGCCCTTGGCGGGTGAAGTCTGGGGTCTGCGCTCCTCCATGAACTCGGGGTGCACGGCGCGCACCACATCGCCCGAGAACATCTCGCCACGCCCCACCGCCGCCAGCACGTCCTCAACGCTCTGGCGGGCCAGACGCGGCAGCGCGGCCTTCAACCTGTCGTCGGCGAAGGGCTTGCCAGCCCGTTCGAAAGCGCGCAGCACGATCTGACGACCCAGCCCCGCATATTGCTTGCGCACGGCGTCGCGGGTGGCGCGGCGAATGGCGGCGCGGGCCTTGCCAGTCACGACGAGCCCTTCCCAGGCGGCGGGCGGCGTCTGCCCGTCGGCGCGGGTGATCTCCACCTCATCGCCATTGCGCAATTCGGAAAGCAGCGGCGCGATGCGGCCATTGATCTTGCAGCCGATGGCGCCATTGCCCAGTTCCGTATGGACGGCATAGGCGAAATCGATGGGCGTCGCGCCGCGCGGAAGGGCGATCAACCGCCCCTTGGGGGTGAAGCAGAAGACCTGATCGTGGAAGAGTTCGAGCTTGGTATGCTCCAGGAATTCTTCGGGGCTGTCGCCCTCAGCCAGAAGCTCGATTGTACGACGCAGCCAGCGATAGGCGCGACTTTCATGGGTCAGCGCATCCGCATCGCCTGCGCGGCCCTCCTTGTAGAGCGCATGGGCGGCGATGCCGTATTCGGCGATGTCATGCATCTGCCGCGTGCGAACCTGCAGCTCCACGCGCTGGCGCCCCGGCCCCACCACCGTGGTGTGAATGGAGCGATAATCGTTCTGCTTGGGGGTCGAGATATAGTCCTTGAACCGGCCCGGCACGGTCGGCCATTTGGTATGGACGACGCCCAGCGCCCGGTAGCAGTCCTCGACCTCCTCGACGACGATGCGGAAACCGAAGATGTCGGAAAGCTGCTCGAAGGCGATGGACTTGTGCTCCATCTTGCGGAACACCGAATAGGGCGCCTTCTGCCTCCCCTTCACCTCCGCCTCGATGCCGCGCTTGGCCAATTGCTCGGTCAGCTCGCGTTCGATGTCGACGATCAGCTTGCCATTGTTCGCCTTCAGGTCCGCCAGCCGCGCCTCGATCATGGCGTCGGCTTCGGGCATCAGGGTCTTGAAGGCCAGATCCTCCAGCTCGTCGCGCATGTGCTGCATGCCCATGCGACCCGCCAGCGGCGCATAGATGTCGAGGGTCTCCTGCGCCACCCGCGCCCGCTTCTCCGGCGGCACGAAATGCAGGGTGCGCATGTTGTGCAGCCGGTCGGCAAGCTTGACCAGGAGAACTCGCACATCCTCGGCGATGGCCAGCAGCAACTTGCGAAAATTTTCGGCCTGTTCGGCGCGTTTGGAGACCAGATCCAGCTTCTTCAGCTTGGTCAGCCCATCGACGAGCCCCGCGATCTCCGCGCCGAAGAGATGCTCGATTTCTTCCTTGGTCGAGGCGGTGTCCTCGATCGTGTCGTGCAGCACCGCCGCCACGATGGTGGCGTCATCAAGCTTGAGATCCGTTAAAATCGCTGCAACTTCAAGTGGATGGGAAAAATAGGGATCGCCCGATGCGCGCTTTTGCTGGCCGTGAGCCTTCATGGCGTACACATAGGCGCGGTTCAGCAGATCTTCGTCGGCGTTCGGATTGTAGCGCCGCACGCGGTCAACCAGATCGTACTGACGCATCATCTCCGGATCGATCTCCACGGCCTTTGGCCGTCATGCCAATAGAAAAGGGTCGGCGCAAAGACCGACCCGATGACTATCTATGGAGAGAGGCCGCGAAACAAGCCCAAAGGTCGGCTCGCGGGCGAAGGGGCGATTACTCGCCCTCGTCGTCGGTCTCGGCGGGGGGCACCAGGCCTTCGAGGCCGCGCAGGAGGTCTTCTTCCGTCATGCGGTCGAACTGCACATCGGAGCCGGGCTCGCCAAGGGCTTCGCTGACCGAGGACAGCGCGGGCACAGCTTCAGCTTCGGGCTCGTCAACCTCGACGTTCTTCTGCAACGAGTGGATCAGATCTTCCATGAGATCATCGGGCTGCAGGGTGGAGTCCGCGATTTCGCGCAGGGCGACGACGGGGTTCTTGTCGTTGTCGCGATCAATGGTGATCTGCGAACCCGAGGACAGCAGCCGCGCGCGGTGGCTCGCCACGAGCACGAGTTCGAAACGGTTCTCGACTTTGTCGACGCAATCTTCGACGGTGACGCGGGCCATGGGCGGCGATCCTGTAAAGGGGGCGATCCGGGAATTGTGGCGGATACACCCCCTGACGAGAGAAAGCAACCCTTGACGAAACCGCCATAATGGTTATGGTCTAGTTATATCAGGGAGGACAGCCTCTCAAAAATATCAATGTGACCTCATTGTCGCTAACGAATAACCTTGACTTCCGCCCCCGTAAACGATGAATGTCGCATCAGTTTTCGGAGCTTCGCTCTGCAACTTGTTCGAAGGAACAGGCTGCGGTGCGGGAACTCCGGCGAAGGCTGATGAATTCCATTTCAGGATTGCGCCGATTCAGCGGGTCACGGCGCAAGCGCAAGCGTGATCCAAGGGATTCATATATTTTTTCAGACCCAAGCAGAGACCAAGATTATGGCGGACCAAGAACGTATCGCATTGTTCATTGACGGCGCGAATCTTTACGCGACCGCGAAGTCCCTAGGCTTCGACATCGACTACAAGCGCCTTCTTAAGGAATTCCAGTCCCGCGGGCGTCTCGTCCGGGCCTTCTACTACACCGCCCTGGTCGAGGATCAGGAATACTCCTCCATCCGTCCCCTCATCGATTGGCTCGACTATAACGGCTACGCCGTGGTCACGAAGCCGACGAAGGAATTCGTGGACTCGCTCGGCCGCCGCAAGGTGAAGGGCAACATGGACATCGAGCTGGCGGTCGACGCCATGGAAATGTCCGAGCATATTGATCAGCTCGTGCTCTTCTCCGGCGATGGCGACTTCCGCTCCCTCGTGGAGGCGGTGCAGCGCAAGGGTGTGCGCGTGTCGGTGGTCTCCACCATCACCACCCAGCCCCCGATGGTGGCTGACGAGCTTCGCCGTCAGGCGGATGAGTTCATCGATCTGGTGCAACTGGTCAACAAGATCGGCCGCGATCCGGTCGAGCGCACCGAGCGCCCCCGCTTCGTGGAGCGTCGCCCCACCACCGGCGCCCCCGCAGCTGGATCGCCGGCGACGGCTCCCGTGGGCGACGACGCGGATCACTGATCCCTGCCCCGCGCTTCCAAAGCCTCAACATCCATCGCGTCCGTGACAGACAGTCCCGGGCGCGATTGCGCTTTATGCCCCCGTCTCGTGGATTTTCGCCTTGAAGCCCGGGCGAATGAGCCCGGCTGGCATAATGCGCCGGTGCCCACCCTCGGCCCCGCCTCGGCCCGCCTGCTGATCGTGGGCCTGGCCCCGGGCCTGCGCGGCGCCAACCGCACGGGGCGACCTTTTACCGGAGATTGGGCGGGCGACCTGCTCTATGTGACCCTCGCGGACCTCGGTTTCACCACCGGGACCTATGACGAGAACGGCGACGATGATCTCAAGCTCGTGGACACCCGCATCACCAATGCGGTGCGTTGCGTTCCCCCGCAGAACAAGCCGACCCCCGCCGAAATCAAGACCTGCCGCACCTTTCTCGACCAGACCATCGCCGCCATGCCCCGGCTGAAGGCGATCGTGGCCCTGGGCCGCATCTCCCATGATAGCGTGACGCGGGCGCTGGGCGAAGGCCCGTCCCGCCTGCCCTTCGCCCATGGCCGCGAATTCGCCCTGCCGCAGATCGGTGGCGGCGTGACCCTTTTCGACAGCTACCACTGCTCCCGCTACAACACGAACACGGGCGTGCTGACGCCGCAGATGTTCCATGCGGTCTTCGCGCGGGTGCGGGGCCTGCTGGATGGGGTCAGCGCCAGTCCGGCGCCCTGAGGGCGGCGATGACGTCACCCGCGTTACGATCCGGCGGGAAGATGGGATAGAAGACCTTCACGATCCGCCCACCCTCCACGATAACCGTGAGCCGCCGGTTCAGGATCATGTCGGCGACCTCCATCATGGGCAGGCGCAGGGCCTCCGCCAGCTTGCGGTCCTCATCGGACAAAAGCGCGAAGGGCAGATGCAGCCGGGTCGCGGCCTCGGCCTGATAGGCCGTGGTCTGGGTGGAGACGCCAAAGACCGCACTGACCCCAAGGGCACGCAACTCCGCGAAATGATCCCGAAAGGCGCAGGTCTGGGGTGTGCAACCCCGGGCGCCCGGGATCATGTCCCAGCCCTCCGGCAGGGGCTCGTCCGGCCTGCCGGTGCGGGGATAGAAATAGAGGACGCTAAGGCCGGCCAGGGCGGCAAGGTCAACGCTGGCGCCGTTGGTGGCGGCGAGGGTCAGGGGCGGCAGGGTGAGGCCAACCAGATGATCGGCCCCGCCGTCATCGAGGGGGACCGGCAGGTTGTCCGGCAGGGTGTCGAGTTTGACGATGTCAGCCATGAGCTTTCCTCCCAGCAAAGCCCTTCAATTCATTCAAGCAATCTATCAGCAAATATTTTCAATTAATTGAAATATCAACCTTTTTCTTTCATCAACCGGCTCTTCTCCCGGTTCCAGTCGCGCTGCTTTTCCGTCTCGCGCTTGTCGTGCAGCTTCTTGCCCCGGGCGATAGCGATTTCGACCTTGGCGCGGCCCTTTTCGTTGAAATAGGCCTTCAGCGGCACAATGGTCATGCCTTCGCGCTCGATGGCCTGCGCCAGCTTGACGATTTCGCGCTCCCGCAGCAGCAGCTTGCGGGGACGCTTGGGCTCATGGTTGAAGCGATTGGCCTGGAGATATTCGGGGATATTGGCGTTGATCAGCCAGACCTCGCCCTTGCGGTCCACGCTGACATAGCTTTCCGCAATGGTCGCCTTGCCCCCGCGCAGGGACTTGACCTCGGTTCCGGTCAGCATGATGCCGGCTTCGAAGACCTCGCCGATCTCGTAATCGAAGCGGGCGCGACG
>CANGTC010000086.1 GCA_947456505.1 Beijerinckiaceae bacterium | reverse complement strand
CGGATATTCGGAGATCATGAAGCGCGTGCCATTGACCGGCGGATAGGTGCCGAGCTTGCGGGCGCCCATGTCCTCCACATCCTCGCCCACGGCCATGTCGAGGGGCATCTCGTCGGAGCACCACATGAGGGTGGTGAACTGGCCGGGCCGGTTGCCGCGAATGTTTTGCGCGGGACCATCGATCAGCACCTTCGCCTTGTTGTTGCTGTCATGGCCGGTGATGATGCGGCGGATGGGCGTTGGTTGATTGGACATGACTTTCTCCCTTTCAGTGTTCATGCGGTTCGGGCCAATGGAGGTCATGGCGATCCACCGCAACCTCGCCGCTCGCCCGCAGGCGCACCACATTCACGGTGCGCGCATAATCGGGGGAGCCGGAATAGAAAGCGGGCACAGCGCCGCAGCCCACCTGCACCGCCCGGTTCCAATGGCCCAGCGCCAGATAATCGGCGCCGGTCGCCTTGATCTCCTCGTCGCCAATGAGCCAGGAGGCGCGCGGACGCGTGACGCGGTCGGGTACAGGCACATAATGTCCATGTCCCATGGCCACATGCCAGCGCGCGCGGCGGGGACGCACGGTTTCGAAGGGGATCATGTCGCCATAATCGCGATGGGCGCGGCCCCAGACCTCAAGATCGAGATCGGCGAAATGGGCGGCCTCCTCATGGCGCACGCCCAGCACATGCAGATTCTCGACCTCCGCAAGGGCGGGCGTCAGCCAGAGCGCGTCATCCACCGCCGGATCGTGATTGCCGGGGAGCAGCACCACGGGAATTGCGGCCTCGCGGATCAACTGGCCGACGCGCTCCACGAGAAACTTGGGCACCTTGTGGCAATCGAAGGTGTCGCCGCAGAGCAGCACCATGTCGGCGCTGAGATCACGCGCCGCATCCAGCACGCGCACCAGCGGCGTCGCCCCATCGCCCCCATGGGCGCGGGCCGTGTAATCATTGTCCACATGCACGTCCGAGGTATGGACGATGACGATGTCGCGGTTCTCCGCCATGGCTCACCCTCTGTTTTGTTGCGGCGGACGCAGCACCACGAGGGCGTCGAGGGCGACGACGCCCCTGCCCTGCGTGCGCACAGCGACCGGATTGACGTCCACGGCGTCGATCACATCGCCCAGCTCGCAGGCGAGCCGCCCGAGGTTCACCATGGCCTGCGCCAGCGCCTCGACATCGCTGGCCGGGGCGCCGCGATACCCCGCCAGCAATTGGGAGGCGCGGGTCAGCGCGATGGTCTGGCGCGCCCGCTCCAGCCCGAGGCCGGGCGGGGCGAAAGCGACATCCTTGAAGAGTTCGAGCCAGACGCCGCCCATGCCCACCATCACCGCAGGCCCCATCTCTGGATCGCGATGCAGGCCCAGCACCATCTCGATGGCGCCGCTCACCTGTTCGGCGACGAGAATACCCTCCAGCGGCGCCCCCAGCGCGGCGCAACGCGAAGCGATGAGCTGCGCGCCCTCGCGCACGGCTTGTGCGTCGGCAAGGCCCAGCAGCACAAGGCCAGCATCGCTCTTGTGCGGCACGGCGGCGGAGACGCCCTTCAGCACGACGGGATAGCCGATCTTCGCCGCAGCGGCGGCGGCTTCCTCCAGCGTCGAGACCACCACTTCGGAAGGGCATCGAATGTCGAAGGCCGCGAGCAGTTCCTTCGACTCGGTCTCACTCAGCGCGGTCGGCTCACTGAGCGCCGAGGCCCGCGCCCGCCATTGGGCGACGAGCCCCGCGCGCTGCAGGTCAGGCGCATGGGGCGCCAGGACCGGCGTGAGTTGCGAGGGAATGATGCGCGCCACAGTACGCAGGCTCTTGCCGATATCGCGCAACCACGGAAGATGCGTCATGCCCGCGCGCAGGCTGTGCATATAGGGTGTTTCGAGCAGCGTGACGGGCGCGAAAGCGGCCATGGGCTTGGTCGCCTCGGCCCCCACGAAGGCGTCGAGCGCGGTGAGATTCTTCACCTTGCGTTCGATGCCCGCCGCGCGCGGCAGTTCTTCCGCCATCAGCAGAAGATCCACATTGGCGTCATCGTGCAGGGCGCGGACACAGGCCATGTATTCGTCGAGACGCAGGGTGCGTTTGCAGTCGAAGGGATTGGAGAGCGAGGCGTCGGGCAGAGTTTCGCGCATGCGGGTTTCGGTCGATGGATCGAGCTGCGCGAACTCCACCCCATAGGTCTGCGCCGCATCTGTCGTGAGGGATTTGATGGCGCCTGAATTGGTCATGATGGCGACGCGCGGGCCCTTGGGGCGCGGCATGCGCGAGAGGTAAGCGGCTGCCTCGACCATGTCTTCCAACGCATCCACGCGCACGATGCCCACATCCCGCGCGAAGGCGTCGAAGACCTCCGTGGAGCCCGCGAGCGAGCCCGTATGGGCGAGGGTCGCCTTGCGCGCCTCTTCCGAGCCGCCCGCCTTCACGGCGACGATGGTCTTGCCATTGCGCCGCGCCCTGGCGGCGGCGGCGAGGAAGGCGGCGCCATCGGTGACCGCTTCGATATAGCAGGTGATGACGCGCAGGTCCGGATCATCGGCGAGATAGTCGATGTAATCGGCGAAGGTGAGTCCGGTCTGGTTGCCGCAGGACACGAGGTAGGCCAGCGTCAGACCGGCATCGGCGATGCCGCGCGCGAAGGTCTGGCCGAGCATGCCGCTTTGCGTGATCGCAGCCACGGCGCCGGGCGCCAGAGGCGTGAGCTGTTCGTCGGGAAAGGTGCAGAATTTCGAGCGCCCGACCGCCAGCCCCATGCAATTGGGGCCCGTCGCGGCGATGGAATGGCGATGAAGCGTCTCCTTCAGGCGCAGGGCGCGGGCGCGGGCGCGGCCATCGGGGTCGCCGCCTTCGCCAAAGCCCGCCGCATAGATGGTGGCGCTGCGTACGCCCAGCGTACCGCCGAGATCGAGGATCTCCAGCGTTTGTTCCTTCGGCACGAAGAGCGCGAGATGGTCTGGCGCCTCGGGCAGATCGGCGATGGTGGGATAGCAGCGCTGACCCCAGATCTCACCCCGATTGGGGTTCACCGGATAGATGCCGCCCTCATAGCCAAAGCGCCTGAGATTATCCCAGATGCGCGGCGCCCAGTTGCGGTCCGAGGCGCCGACGAGGACGACATTGCGCGGCGCCATCAGCGCCCCGATGTTGGAGGAAAGGCTCACCGTTGCTCCATCCGTTGCAAATAAGAAAATGCGGGCGCACAGGCGCGCGCCCGCAGCATGGGAAAATCCCGGTTACTTCGCTTCAGGGCGCTGATAGGGGCCAAGGCCTGGACGATAGGACTTCTCATCGAGAAACTTCTTCATGCCGACCTTGTCCGCAATCTCCTTGTCGGCGCGCGCCAGCGAGTCCTGCTTGGAGCCGAGATAGTCGCGGGCCTCCTCGGCGGTCATGTGCCGCACGGCGCGCACGGCTTCCTTGGTGTAGCGCAGGACGGAGGGATTGAGCTTTTCGAGCTTGTTGGCGAACTCGATGGTCTTGGCGCGCAACTGATCGCGCGGAACCGCAAAATTGGCGAGTCCGATCTCCACCGCGCGCTTGCCGTCAAAGGGCTCTCCGGTGGCTGCGTAATACATGGCGTGGCGCGGCAACATCATGTCCGTCAGGTTCCAGCTCACGATGCCGCCGGGCAGGATGCCCCAGTTGACTTCGGAAAGACCAAAGGTCGCATCTTCAGCCGTGATGGCGAAATCGCAGGCGCAAAGCTGGGTGAAGGCGCCGCCGAAGCAATAGCCATTGACCATGGCGATAGTGGGCTTGGTGAAGCGGGTCAGCAATTCCCAGCGCCAGTTATGGCTGGCGTTGTTGGACTTCTTGCGCTCCATGGGATTGTTGGAGGTCTCGCGGAAATAGAGCTTCAGATCCTGCCCGGCGCACCAGGCGTCGCCCGCGCCAGTTAACACCAGCACCCGCGTCTGCGCGTCGTCGTCGAGCCATCTGAGGGCGTCCTGCACGTCGTAATGCAGACCCGGGCTCATGGCGTTGCGCTTTTCCGGGCGATTGAGCACAAGGAAGGTCACATGCCCTTCACGCTCGATCTTGATGTTCTCGTAGGTCTTGTCGGTCATGCGTGCTCCGTGTTTTTGTCTCAGGCCGTGCAGGCGGCGATGAAGTCGAGGAGAGGTCCGGAGAACCGCTCGTCCTTCGTGCCGATGCCGCAGATGCAGGAAAAATGGTTGTGATCGTCGAGCCGCAGGAACGGCGGGGGATTGCCGTCGCGCTTGGTCAGGGCGATCGCCATTTCGAAGGCCGGGGTGGCGAGGCTGACGGGATCGAACTCGGCCACGGTGAGCAAAACCGGAACCTTCGTGCCGGGCACATGAGAGAGCGCGGAACGGCGCGCGAAGGTCGTTTCATCCTCGCCGAAATAGAGCGCCACATTGGGGCGCATCTCCTCCGTGCGCAGCACATAGAGGCCGCTGGACAGCACCGCGCCCGCCACCTGCTCATGGCCCTTCAGATCAGGGTCGAAGACATAGGAGGCCACATGGGCGGCGCCCGCCGAATGGCCGAAGATGACGATCCGGTTGGCGTCCCCGCCAAAGCCCGCCGCCTTGCCCTTCACATGGGTGACGAGCCTGCTCAGATCCTCCGATCCAGCGGGCCAGGACACCTCCGGCGACAAGCGATAGTTCGCGGTGATGCAAAGGATGCCCTTGCTGGCAAAGAAGCGGCCGAGGTTGCTGAAGAAGGCGCCGTCCTGCCGCTTGTCGCCACCCGAGAACCCGCCGCCAGGAATATAGATCACAATGGGAGCGCCCTTGAGGCCAGGCGCCGTATAGACGTCATATTGTTGGCGAGGATGGTCCCCATAGGGCTGGTCAAGATGTTCCACGACCCCGCTCACGGGCAGGATCAATGGTGCGAACATGGCCTTGCTGCGCAGGTTCATCTCCAGGGTGGAGCCTGGCCCCATTTCCCGGATCGCGCGGCGGATCTCCTCTGGCATCGACGACATGACGTTTCCTCACAAAGGCGCGCAGGATCGACTGGCGCGCTCTCCCCTGAAATGATGTTTCGTGATAGGCTAGTGAGCATGAGGGGCGGGGTCAAGGCGAGCGGCCGGTCCCTCCTTGTCAAGGGAGCATGGGCATGAGCGAGACAGAAGACCGTCAGCAGATTCGCGATGTGATCGAAAGCTGGGCGATCTGGCGGGATTCCGGCGATTGGGACAATCTGCGGACCTGTTGGCACGAGGGCGCGATCATGAACGCGACCTGGTTTCAGGGCTCCTACGAGATGTTCATGGACAACGCCCGCAAGGCCTTCGAAAAAGGAGGGGCGGCGTTTAGCGTGCATTTCCTGGGCGGGACCTCCATCGAGCTGCGCGGGACGCGCGCCGTGGCCCAAACGAAGATGATGATCTCGTCACGCGACAATCTGGACGGCGTCTCCTGCGACGTGGTCTGCACCGGCCGTTTCTACGACCTGTTCGAAAACCGCGAAGGCCGTTGGGCCATCGTCGAGCGCCAGCCAATCTATGAGAAGGACCGGCTGGATACGCTCGATCCCCTGCAATTTCCCGCCCTGGATCAGGACTTGCTGCACAGCTTCCCCATGGGCTACCGGCACCTCGCCTATATCCAGAGCAAGCGCGGCCTGCCGGTGAAGCGCGACATGCCGGGTCTGCGCGGACCGGAGGTCGAAGCGCTCTATGCGCGCGGGCGCGCCTGGCTGGGCTGAGCGACGACACAGGGATTGAACCGGCGCAAAGCCGGACGAGGGAGGCAAACATGAAGACCTGGATGAAGAGCCTGCTGGCGGGCGTCGCCATGGTGGCTGGCGCGCTGGCGCCGGCATGGGCGGCGGGCAAGACGGTGACCATCGGCATCAATTCTCTGACGGCGATCTACTGGCCGACCTATGTGGCCCGCGCCAAGGGCTTCTACACGAAAAATGGCATCGACGCCGACATCATCATGACCGGATCGCCCGTGAAGGGCGTGCAGCAATTGATCGGCGGCTCCCTCGATATCGCCCATCCCACCCTCTACACCGCCGTGAACGCGCTGGCGCAGGGAGCGAAATTCACCCTGGTGGGCTGCGTCGTCAACACCCTGCCCTATTCGATGGTGGCGCGGCCCGAAATCAAGAGCGCGGCGGACCTCAAAGGCAAGACCGTGATGCTCGCCTTCAAGAGCGACCTGCAGACGCTGATGTGGCGCGACTGGCTGAAATCCAATGGCGTCGATCCCGCAGGCATCGACCAGATCTATGATCCGCAGGCCGCCAACCGCTATGCGGCGCTGGCGACGAAGAATGCGTCGGTCTCCCTGCTCAACGCGCCCTTTGATCTGCGCGCAGCGGCCGAGGGCAATCATGTGCTGATGGAGTTCGGCCCGCTGTCGCAGGGCTACGCCATGGCGGTGGTGGCGACGCGGCCAGACTATCTCAAGTCAAACCCCGCCGAGGTGCGCGCCTATCTCAAGGCCACGCAGGAGGCCATCGACTGGCTCTATGATCCCGCCAACAAGGCCGAGGCCATCGCCATTCTGGCCCGTGACACCAAACAGGACGCCGCCATCGCGGCTGCGACCTATGACGACTATGTGCTTCACCAGAAACCCTATGACCGGATGCTGGACCTACCGGACTCCTTCCTGCAGCGCACCCTCGACTCCGCCATCGAGCTTGGGGATGCGCAGAAGGGCCAGACCCTGGGCGCGGTGAAGGATCTCAGCTACCGCCCCAATTGAGGCTCAACCGCCCGCAAGCGCCTGGCCATGGGCCGCGATCTTGCGGGCGACCTCGGCGTGGTAATCCTCGATAGGCTTGAAGCCGGGCGCGGCGCGGCAGAAGGCCTCCGCCTCGGCCATGACCTCGGCGGCCGGCCGCGACAGGTCCAGCAGCTCGATGCAGGGCTGGGAGATGTACCAGGGCGTATCGCAGAAGACCTCGACCCGATTGCCCTCGGGATCACGGAAATAGAAGGCGAAGGCGTTGCCGTGGTTGGTGCCGCGCATGTCATGCACCCCCGGCTCATCCTTCACCCGCCGCCAGACAGTCTGCACGTCCTCAAGGCGCGGCACGCGAAAGGAGAGCTGGTTGACATGGTTGAAGCCGGTGGCGTCCGGGCGACCGGACACAAGCGCCACCTGATGATGGTCGCTGGGGTCCCAGGTGGTGAAGACGATGTCGAGGCCACGCACCACGCCCCGGTCCGTCTCGGTGAAGCCAAGCACGCGTGTGTAGAAATCAACCATGCGCGGCAGGTCCACGCAATGCAGCCCCACATGGCTGAAGGCGAGCTTCACGGGGGCGGGCTTCACGTCATCCATGGTCGTCCTCTCGTCAGGCGAATCGCGGCAGAAGCCGCGCAGCGTTGCCCCGCCCGATGGCGGTGAGATCGGCTTCGCTGAAAAGGCCGCAGTCTGCAAGCCCCTTCACATGCTCGGCCGTGTTGCGATACGGGAAGTCAGTGCCAAACAGCAGTTGCGTGACCGGCGCAAGCTTCATCAGCGACGATAGCGCATAGGGATTGGCGGACTGGGCGGTGTCGAAATGCAACCGCTGCAGCTCGGGCAGGACGCCGTTGGGAATCTTCGCCGCGCCCTCCTGCGTGCGCGACTGCACCCCCGCCTGAAAGATGAATCGCTCCACGAGGAAGGGCATGGTCCCGCCCGCATGGGAGAAAATCCAGCGGATGTCCGGGAAGCGGCTGGTGGCGCCCGAGAGAACGAGGCTGGCGATGGTGCGCGTGGTGTCCGTGCCATATTCGATCATGGCCTGGGGCGCCTCGGGCACCAGATTGCCGCAGCAGGGCGCGGTGGTGGGATGGGTGTAGACCACGGCCTTTCGCCGGTTCAGTTCCTCCAGCAGGGGCGTGAAATCCGGATGACCCAGCCATTTGGAGCCGTAACTGGTCCACATGTGCAGACCATCGGCCTTCAAGACGTCCAGCGCATAGGCGGTCTCTTTCAACGACCCCTCGATATCGGGCAGCGGCAAGGTGGCGAAGACGCCAAACCGCCCCTTGTGGTCGGCGGCCATGCGCGCGCCAAACTCGTTGCAATCGCGCGAGAGCGTGCGCGCAAGCTCAACATCGCCATACCAGACGCCCGGCGAGGGGATCGAGGTGATCGAGGTCTCGACCCCATTCTTGTCCATGTCCTCTAGCGACTTGGTCTTGTCGAGCACGCCGAGATTCGATGGCAGCAGATTGCGCTCGCGGGCGGCGGCGGCGAAGCGGGGCGGCAGGAGATGGTGGTGCACGTCAATCCGCCGGGGCGCGGTCTGGGCGCGGGCCGTCGTCATCAGAGCCGGGGCTGCGAGGGCGGCTGCGGTCAGACCCTTCAGGAACCCGCGCCGCGGCAGGCCGCAGGCGCACCCCTGTCCGGTCCCATGAGCCTCTTGCGCGATGAACGGACCTGAACGGGCCATGCTTGCCTCCCTTTTCCTTCTTGAGGTTCCCAGAGCCGCCCACGGGCGTCAAGCGCCCGGAGAAAAGGCAGGTTTGCGCCGCCGTCACGCCCGGCCTATCCTGTTCCCATGACGACACCAGAGGCGACGCCCGGCCCGGCCCCGGATCTTCCACCCGCAGCGGGCGCAGCCCTGACGCGCAGCGCCCGGCTGAACCTGGCCTTCGACGCCTCGCTCGCGCCTGCAGCCCAGGCGATCTTCTTCGTCTCCATCGGCTCCTTCATGCTGGTGGTCATGGCGGCGGCGGTGAAGTCGATGGGCGACCGTCTGCCCAGCTTCGAACTGCTGTTCTTCCGCTCAGGCATCGGACTGCTGTTCGTCCTTCCGATTTTCATCAAGAACCCGCTCGAGCCGCTGCAGACAAAGCGTCCGATGATGCACCTGACGCGCGGCGCCCTGGGCGCGCTGGGCAATGGCTGCTTCTTCTGGACCATTACCCATATGCTGCTCGCGGACTCCATGGCGCTGCAATTCTCCCGCCCCCTGTTCATGATCCCGCTGGCGATCTTCTTTCTGGGCGAGAAAGTGCCGTGGAGCCGCACTTTGGTCTCCATCGTGGGCTTTGTGGGCATCCTGTTTTATGCGCGGCCCTTCACCAGCGGCTTTGACGCCAATGCGCTGGTGGGCGCCCTGGGCGCATTCGGCGGGGCGCTGGTGGTGGTGAGCATCAAGCAACTCGCCAAAACCGAGCCCACTCGCGTGATCATGTTCTATTACGCCTTCTGGAACGCGGTCTTCGCGCTGATTCCCACGGCCTTCATCTGGGTGCAGCCGGAGGGCTGGGAATGGGCGCTGCTGACCCTCATTGGATTCCTTGGGATTTCCGGACAGTGGATGATCACGACAGGCCTGACGAAAGGCGACGCCAGCGCGCTGGCGCCTCTGGATTACTCACGCATCGTCTATGCGGCGGTGCTGGGCTTCATTCTGTTCGGAGAGATACCGGGCGTCTGGAGTTTCGCGGGGATGGCGATTATTGTGGCCGCATCGATTTATCTGGTGATGACCGAAAAGAAGCGCGCCGCCTGAGCCGCGCGTGGGAGTGAAACATGGCGAAGATCGTTCTGGGCATGGTGAGTTCGCACGGACCTCTCCTCATTACGCCCCCGGAATTGTGGACCGGGCGCATTGAGGCGGACCGGCGCAACCCAGCCCTCTTCTATCGGGGCGAGACGTACGGCTTCGACGCGCTCGTGGAGGCGCGCGCCAATGAGAATCTGGAGCCGGAACTCGCGCTGGAGGTGCGCCAGCATCGCTTCGACGCCTGCCAGAAGGCCATCGCTGAAATGGGCCACGCCTATGCGGAAGTCCGGCCCGACGTGACCATCATGATCGGCAATGACCAGATGGAGATCATGGGCGACGACAACCAGCCCTCCTTCATGGTCTATTTTGGCGAGACCATGGACAATGTGCCCTTCAACGAAGAGCAGAAACAGCGCCTGGGTCCCGGCGTGGCGCTGGCCGAGCCCAACCATCACCCTGCCGTCAAGCGCACCCATCCGGGCTGCCCGGAGCTGGCGCTCCACCTGATCGACCGACTGATGGGCCAGGGCTTTGACCTCGCCACCTCGAACCAATTGCCCGAACGACGGGAATCGCGGCTCACCGGCCTGCCCCACGCCTTCGGCTATTATTACCAGCGCATCATGAACAATGATCCGCCGACCGTGCCGGTCTTCGTCAACACCTTCTATCCCCCCAACCAGGCGCGCATCTTCCGCTGCCATGCGCTGGGGACCGCCATCGCGGAGGCGGTCGAGGGCTGGGACAAGGACCTGCGCGTGGCGATCCTGGGATCGGGCGGCATGACTCATTTCGTGGTGGACGAGCCCTTCGACCGGCGCTTCCTCGCGGCCTTCATGCAGGAGGATTCCACGGATCTCTTCGCCCTGCCCGAAAACCTCTTCCACTCCGGCAATTCGGAGCTCAAGAACTGGGTGCCCGTGCGCGCCGCCATGCAGCACGCGGGCCTGCCCTTCACCCTGCTGGACTACCAGCCGCTCTACCGCTCCATGGCGGGCACGGGCAGCGGCATGGGCTTTGGGTATTGGAAGTAAGGGGCGCGCAAGCCCCTATTTTCGCCGCATCGTGAGCTCGACCTCACCGACCTTGATGAAGCCGAAGACATAGACCGAGGCCGTGTTGCGGACGGTTTTCGCGTCGATCCGTTCCAGCCGGTCGCGGAAGGCGAGATCATAGCCGCCGATCCGCGCGGTATAGCCGAACTGCATGGCTCCATCGGCTGAGGTGGTGACCTCTGCGGGCTCGCGGACGTCTTCGCGCAGCCCCGACCAGGTCCCTGTCCCGGTCTTGGTGAAAACCCAGGTCTTCCGATCCTTCTCGCCATCGGAATAGACGAAATCTTCGCGCAGGCGCAGAATCTTGCCATCGAAGGTCCCGCGCATCTTGACGGAGAGGCCGCGCTCGGAGCCGGTCCAACTGTTGCGGAAGCGCCCCTCCGCGACCAGATTCCCGCTGAAGAACTGCTCAAGCCGAAGGGGCTCAGCTTGAACCTGCGCGCTCGCCCCGAAAAATGAGACGCCGAGGGCGGCGAGAGCTGTAAAGACGGTTTTGCGTGACGACATCGAAGAACCCCGGCCTGCGCTACAAGCCTGCTACGCATGAGCCATGATCGCGGACCATTGTGGTCGCTTCGCTTTCACCTCGCCGCGCCCACGCTCTGTTGAATTGACCACGTAAGTCCCGCCGCCTATCAAGCGCCATGGTTCATCGAACATCCCTGATGCTGGATCGACGTCTCTTCCTCGGTGGGGCCTGCGCGAGCCTGTGTCCGCCTGAGGCCGCCAGCGCCAATTTGCGCGTCCCCGAGAGCGGCCGCCTTGCCTTTTCCGTTTTGCGAGAAGGTGGCGACATCGGCGCCCATGTGGTGACCTTCGCCCGCAATGGGGATGAACTGACCATTCGGGTCGTGATCGATCTGGTCGTCAGACTGGGGCCAGTGCCCGTCTACCGCTATGAACACCGCGCGACCGAAATCTGGACCGGAACAAGCTTCGCTTTGATAGACGCGCAGACCAATGACGATGGGAAGCGCATGAGCGTCAAGGCGCTGCGCCTCGCCAATGCGGTGAGCGTGGAGTCATCGAACAAGGGAAACTACGAGGCTCCCGCCAACGCCCTGCCCTCGACCCATTGGAACCGGCGCATGCTGGATGGGCCCTTCTTCAACACCCAGACGGGCGAACTCCTGAGCAACGCCGTCTCCGCGCGCGGAGCGACTACCGTCGAGACCGCCTCCGGTCGGAAAATCAACGTGCGCCGCTTCGAGATCAACGGGCCCATTACGCTGGAGAGCTGGTACGACGATCAGCAGACCTGGGCAGGCCTGCAATTCAAGGGTAAGGATGGGTCGCAGATCCTCTACAAGCGGTGGGATTAGGAAGCCTCAGCGCCTCGTTTTGAGATCAACCGAGAGGCCGCGCTGCACGGCCGGACGGTCCATCATGCGATCATACCAGCGCTTCACATGGGGATAGGTCGCCAGATCGACCTCGTGGCGCGGGTGGCGCCAGGCCCAGCCCAGAATCGCGAAATCGGCGATGGAGAGGGCCTCGCCCGCAAAGAAGGTCGCCTGCGATAGCCGCTTCTCGGCTACGCCATAGAGACGATGAGTCTCCTTGGAATAGCGCTCCAGCCCATAGCGACGATCCGCCTCGTCCTTCACGTCGGCGAAGTGATGGCGCTGGCCCAGCATGGGGCCAAAGCCGCCCATCTGCCACATCAGCCATTCCCAGGCGGCGATGCGCGCGGGGCCGGAGGGGGCCAGAAACTGGCCGGTCTTCTCGGCGAGATAGAGCAAAATCGCGCCGGACTCGAACACGCTGATCGGCTTGCCGCCGGGCCCATCGGCATCCCTGATGGCGGGGATGCGGTTGTTGGGGCTGATGGCGAGGAAAGCGGGATCGAATTGCTCGCCCTTGCTGATGTTGATGGGATGCACCGAATAGGGCAGGCCCATCTCCTCAAGCGAGATGCTGATCTTGCGGCCGTTGGGCGTGTCCCAGGTGTGGAGCTCTATCGTCATGGCGTTTCCCCCGCAGCGTGCTTCAGACCAGCTCAACCGTGAGCGGATTATAGGAATAAAGCCAGGCGTTGCGATCCTCGCCCTCGTTTCGCTTGGCGAAGGCGTCGCGCATGGCCTGCACGGAGGGCAGATGGAACAGCGCGCGGTTGGCCGTGGACTGATTCACGATCTTCGCCGTCCGGTCGATGCGGTTGCGCTGGTAGAGCTGCAAGGCCTCGGGGATGGTGTCGCGCATGGCCAGCGCCCGCGCCAGCACCGCGCCATCCTCGATGGACATGGCGGCGCCCTGCGCGAGGTAGGGGAGCGTCGGATGGGCCGCGTCGCCCAGCAAGGTGACGCGCTTCGAGCTCCAGTCGTGCAGGGGCTGGCGTCCATGCAGAGACCAGCGATAACACTGGTCCTTGTCGGCGAGGTCGATGATAGTCTGGATGGCGGGATGCCAGCCCTCGAAATCCTTCTTCAGCTTGTCCCATGAGAATTTCATGGTCCAGCTTTCCTCGAAGACCTCCTCTGTCTCGATCAAACCGACGAAATTGATGAGCTTGCCGCCGCGCAGGTAATAGCAGACCGCATGGCCGCCCGGCCCCATGAAGACCGACATGACCTCTTCAAGGAAGGGCTTGGGCAGACGCTCGGTCGGCACCGTGATGCGCCAGGCGGCGTCGCCGGTGTAAATCGAGGAAGCGTCGCCGAACATCTGCGCGCGAATGACGGATTTCAGGCCATCGCAAGCCACGAGAATATCGCCGCGCGCCACCGCGCCATTGGTGAAATGCATCTCCACGCCATCCTCGCGCTCGATGAATTTCGCGCCGCGATGGTTGAGGTGGATCAGATTGGGTTTCAGCTCCTGCGCCTTGGCGGCGAGGATCTCGTGCAGGTCCGCCCGGTGCAGCTGGGTATAGGGCGCGCCATGCTTGCGCAGGTGATCTTCAGAGAGTTCGAAGCGTTGCAGCACCTCGCCGGTGTCATGCAAGCGGAACACATAGGCGCCGGGGCGCACGCCCACTGCGTCCAGCTGCTCGCCGAGACCGAAGGAGCGCAGCACATGCATGCAATTGGCGCTGAGCTGGATGCCCGCGCCCACTTCGCCGAGCTGGGAGGCCTGTTCATAGACCTCAACATCATGCCCGGCCTTCAAAAGGCTGATCGCGGCGGCAAGCCCGCCCAGGCCCGCGCCAACGAGAATGATCTTCTGGCGTTCCATGCAAATCCCCTCGAACCCTTGCAAACCCCTTTGGGGCGCACCGCCTTGGCGGGCCCTTCCCGAGGGGAAGTCTTAGCAATGATCGCGACGAAAGTCGCGCCCCCCTTTCACGGGCGGAGCGAGGATAATTGTGGAACTGGCCCTGACCCCATGCGGCCTAGCGCCGCTCCGGTATGCGAGAGACCAGAGCCACCGCCAGCGGCGCCCCCACGATCCACAGAAACAGAACAAGCCCGATCTTGTCGCCGAACATGACAAATCCTCCAGATATCAGGAGGCAACTGGCCACTTCAGGCTTGGTTCCCAAGCTCATGCCGCCAAGCTGGAACAAGGCCACCGCGCCCGCGTTCGCCCCTCTTCAAAAGGGAGAAACCGTATGGCCATGATGGACCTGAGCCCGGACGAGGTCCGGGATGACCCCGACCTCGCCGAGCATCTGCGCACCTACGAGCATTTCAAGATGCTGTTCTTCTGGGGAGCGATCGCGCTCCCCTTCCTCTTCATCGGCGTGCTGCTGGTGTCCCAGTAGCCTACTTGACCACCCGCACCGCGCCGGTGGCTGCGCTGGTGGTGAGGGCGGCATAGGCCTTCAGCGCCATGGTGACGTTGCGGGTGCGCTTCTCGGCGGGTTTCCAGGCGTCGGCGCCCTTGGCCTCCATGGCGGCGCGGCGCGCGGCCAGGGCCTCATCGGAGATAGCGATCTTGATGCTGCGCCGGGGAATGTCGATCTCGATGCGATCCCCTTCCTCCACCAGCGCGATGGCCCCGCCTTCCGCCGCTTCGGGCGACGCGTGGCCGATGGACAGGCCCGAGGTGCCGCCGGAGAAGCGCCCGTCCGTGATCAGCGCGCAGACCTTGCCCAGCCCCTTCGATTTCAGATAGCTGGTGGGATAGAGCATTTCCTGCATGCCAGGCCCGCCGCGCGGACCCTCATAGCGGATGACCAGCACATCGCCGGCCTTGATCTTGCCGCGAAGGATGGCGTCCACCGCCGAGTCCTGGCTTTCGAACACGCGCGCGGGACCGGCGAAGACATGGATGCTCTCGTCCACGCCCGCCGTCTTCACGATGCAGCCGTCCAAGGCGATATTGCCCGTGAGCACCGCGATGCCGCCATCCTTGGAGAAGGCATGGGCGTTGTCGCGGATGACGCCCTTGGCGCGATCCGTATCGAGATCGTCCCAGCGGCGGTCCTGACTGAAGGCGACCTGGGTGGGCACGCCGCCGGGGGCGGCGCGGAAGAAGCTCTTCACCCCGTCGGTGGCGGTGCGGGTGATGTCGTAGCGCTCTATGGCCTCGCCCATGGTGGGGGTGTGGACCGTGGGCACATCCCCATGGATGAGCCCGGCCCGCTGCAATTCGCCCAGGATCGACATGATGCCGCCAGCCCGATGCACATCCTCGATGTGCACATCCGCAACGGCGGGAGCGACCTTGCAGAGCACAGGCACCTTGCGGGACAGGCGGTCGATGTCGGCCATGTGGAAGGGAACCTCGCCCTCATAGGCGGCGGCGAGCAGGTGGAGGACCGTATTGGTGGAGCCGCCCATGGAGATGTCGAGCGTCATCGCGTTTTCGAAGGCCTTGAAATTCGCGATATTGCGCGGCAGCACGCTCTCATCGTTCTGCTCGTAGTAGCGACGGGCGAGATCGACGATGAGATGCCCTGCCTCCACGAAGAGGCGCTTGCGGTCGGCATGGGTCGCCAGCACCGTGCCATTGCCGGGCAGCGAGAGGCCCAGAGCCTCGGTGAGGCAATTCATGGAATTGGCGGTGAACATGCCTGAGCAGGAGCCGCAGGTGGGGCAGGCGGAGCGCTCGATGGTCTCGACCTCGGCGTCGCTATATTTGTCGTCGGCGGCGGCGACCATGGCGTCGATGAGATCGACGGAGCGGGTCTTGCCCTCGTGGATATACTTGCCAGCCTCCATCGGCCCGCCGGACACGAAGACCACGGGGATGTTGAGGCGCATGGCTGCCATCAGCATGCCGGGCGTGATCTTGTCGCAATTGGAGATGCAGACGATGGCGTCGGCGCAGTGGGCGTTGCACATGTATTCGACGGAATCGGCGATGAT
>CANGTC010000085.1 GCA_947456505.1 Beijerinckiaceae bacterium | reverse complement strand
TGCATGGCTCGGGCGATGCCGCAGGCTGGCCAAGGATTGGGAGTGTCTGAACCGCAAGGCGCTCGCTTTCCTGCGATTGGCGTCCATCAGGTTGATGCTCAGAAAGCTATGCAATCCATAATGAACTTCGCGGACAGACTCTTAGAGCTATTTTCTGTTTATTAAAGCGAAAAATTATAATAATCCATATTCGTGGTGAGTGATTGGGAAAGTCGGAATGGATGCGCCGCGCCAAGATAGCACATTAGGGCGATCATAGGGGAGCAGAGGTTGGAAAGCAGTCTGTATAAGCCGGTAAAAATATTCCTCGAAAATCTCGGCTTTCAGGCGAAGGGGGAGATTGGGGGGTGCGACATCGTCGCATTGAATGAAGGGTCGCCCCCAGTGCTCATCATTTGTGAGCTCAAGCTCTCCTTCAATCTTGAGCTCGTATTGCAGGCGGTAGATCGGTCAAGCGCTTGCGACGAGGTTTGGCTTGCGGTGCGCGCCTCGGTCCGAGGCCGAGGTCGTGAGACAGATCCGCGCGCAAAGAAATTATGCCGTCTCTGCGGATTTGGCTTACTGTCCGTTTTTGACTCCGGGCGTGTTGAAATTTTGGTTGAACCGGTGGCATGGAAGCCGCGTTACGATGCAAAACGTAAGTCGAGGCTTGCAGACGAACACCGAAGACGCCGCGGAGATCCTACGGCAGGTGGAAGCACGCGTTTGCCCATCATGACAGCCTATCGTCAGCAGGCGTTGACTTGCGCCGTAGCTATGGCGAATGCACCGCAACGGCCGCGTGACCTGAAAAACGTGGCGCCTGATGCGGCCAAAATTCTTCTTCATAACGTCTATGGCTGGTTCGAGCGAGTTGAACGCGGGCTTTATTGTTTAACAACCGCTGGGCGCAATGCCCTGGTGCAATGGTCATTCGATTCGCTCTCGCCCCCAAGTCCAGGGATTTCAAAAGCCTCGAACATTGGTCGCAATAATAAAGCCTAGGCTCAGGATACATCGATCAATGCGAGTGAATGCAAGGTTGAGCGCCACTTACGGCCAGTGCGACGCGATCCAAATCTGCATCATATCCCTTGGCGTCCAGAAATTCCGTTGCTTTCGGAACTGCTGGCAGCATCATTGCCCCGCCTTTGATATTTTTCATCTGTCCCTCGCTCAGCACCTTGATCAACGGACGTTCGGGCCCGTCGCGAAATGAATTAAATTTGGTGTTCAGCCCTCTGTTAGTCTGCCCAATCGGGTTGGGAAGGGCCCCATTTTTGCAGAATTGCTGCGGTGCGGTGAGTCATGAGATGGGTAGCAGCCATCATCAGTTGCCTTGGTTTGACTTTGCTTTTTGCCCGGTAACTCATTCGCCTTTCAACGAGACATCGCCCTTTGGCCGTGATTGAGATGAGATCGTAATGTTAATGTTTGAGCTGCACCAACCGTGCACAGCATCGGGCGGAGCGCTCCTCTGATATTCGCGCTATCGGGCCTTGATATCGCGCTTTGGGATATCGCGGCCAAGGCTTGCAAAACGCCCATTCACACCATGCTTGGGTCGAATGGCGCGCGCAGGACTATTCGCTCTTATGGCGGCGTCCTTCGCTTCGATGCGCCTGATCATGTGCTTAAAGTTTGTAGCAATTTCCTTGCGCTGGGCTATCGGGCGGTCTAATTGCTTGAATGGACTTTGGAGCCGCTGGTGGATGATATTCAGCTCATGCTCAACATCAATTTCACCTTGGATCTGGATGCCTCAGGTTCCATGGTGCATAATCTTTTGCACCATAATCTCGCCGGGCTGGAGGAGGCGTTTTTTCCGCCGGTTGATTCCACGGCTTTGGCAGAATTTCTTTTGAAGACGCGCATACCGATCACAGCGGGTGAGAGCTTCGGCAATCTGCTGGACGTGGAGCGCATGCTCGATGCGCAGGTGGTGGATGTGGCTCAGCCTGATCCCATCAAGATGGGCGGATCGGCGGTAGCCAAGGGCCTGCAGATGGCGCAGGCGCGTTGGGGGCGGGTCGACCCATCCCCCTGGCATAGTCCATGGCTTATGGCGGCGCTTCACATGACCGCCGACATGGAGCAGAATTGCTTTGCGGAGTAACCCTACGCAGTCCATCGATGTGCTCTACGCTCTTCTGTCGGGGCTCAATTACTCTCTGCGCCTTGCGGGCTAATAGACGCCCGGTTGGCGACTGACTGTGGGAGGATGCATGTTAGCCAAGTCTATTACAAAAACCGCCCTCACATTGCTTGGCCTCCTGGCGGCGCCGTCTTTGGCAGGCGTCGCGTATTCGGCCGATTTCAGCGGGAAGACAATGGAAATCCTGATCGGCTTTGCCCCGGGTGGGGGCCACGACGCCCATGCCAGGGCGTTGGCGTCCTTCTATGGCAAGAACCTGCCCGGAAACCCCATCGTCGTGGCGCGCAATATGCCCGGCGCTGGCAGTTTGCTGGTGTTGAACCATATCGCCTCCGTCGCCCCAGCCAATGGGTTGGCAATCGGAACCTTCGATCCGCAATTGCTCATCGCCCCACTCTTGGGGCATCAGAACGCCCGTTACGATGTTAACAAGTTGATCTGGATCGGCAGCATTGTTGACGGGACGAATGTCTGCATCACCTGGACGCAGTCAGGGATAACGACGTGGGAGGATCTCATGTCGGACAAGCGCATCAATTTTGGCAGCACCGGCCCGGCGGCGGCGCTTTATCAGCACACCGCCATACTCAGGAACATGTTCGGTTCGAAGGTACGTATGGTCTCGGGCTATACGGGGACTGCGGATGTGCGCCTCGCGATGGAGCGCAGCGAAATCACAGGCAATTGCGGAGACAATTGGACGAGCCTGAAGGGAACTGCCGCCGACCTGATCGCAGAAGGGAAGATAAGCATCCCCGTCCAGTTCGCGACTAGGAAACATCCTGAATTGCCCGATGTGCCTGTTGTTATCGATCAGGCTGGAAGCGAAACGGATAAGGCGGCATTGCGCGTTCTGCTTGGCGGGCAGGCTACGGGGCGCCCCTATGCTGCGGCGCCCAATACGCCAGCTGACATTGTCGGCGCCTTGCGCGAGGGGTTTGACAAGACCATGGCTGATCCGGAATTCCAGCAATTTGCGACCAAAATGCGGTTGGATCTCAACCCGGTCAAAGGCTCAGAGATGCAACGGCTTCTCGCGGACCTTTACCAGACACCGGCGGCGGTTGTTGAAAGGGCCAGGGCGGTCATAAAATAGGCCAGACGCGTTAACCGTGAAGCTGAAGTTGCTTGGCGACGGCTTGCGTGCTCCCCACGCTCTCGTCTAGGCTGGGCTTCAAGGGGAGGAACGACATGCTTAGCCTGGTCAGGCTCGCGCTCAGGCGCCCATATACGATGGCCATCTCAGCCATATTGATCATGTTGACGGGCTTCATCTCCGTCTCCCGAATGATCGTGGATATTTTCCCCGCAATCGATATTCCAGTGGTTTATGTGGCGTGGAGCTATAATGGGCTCAGCGCTGAAGATATGGAGCGACGGGTCGTTCTTGTCAGCGAGCGAGCCTATTCCACAACGGTGAATGGCATCGAACGAATTGAATCCCTATCCATACCAGGCCAGGGGATTTTGAAAATCTATTTTCAACCCGGAGCCGACATTGGCGCCGCCATCGCCCAGATCACTGCGCAGAGCAACGCGGTGCTTCGCATCGCTCCTCCGGGCATGCAGCCTCCTAACATCATTCAATTCAACGCCTCAAACGTTCCGGTGGTTCAAGTTACATTGAACACCAGCACTTTGCCAGAACAGCAATTGTCGGACTACGCCAATAATTTCTTGCGTACCCGTCTTTTCACGATCCCTGGACTTTCGATCCCAGCAGCTTTTGGCGGTAAAAATCGGCAGATCATTGTCGAGGTTGATACCCGAAAGGCGGGCGCCAAGGGTCTATCTCAGATGGATGTGGTCAATGCGCTCGGCACCACGAATGTGATCGTGCCTGCGGGCATCGCGCGCCTCGGGCCCAAGGAATATAGCATACAGCTCAACTCAAGTCCGCGAGTCGTCGACCAATTCAACAACTTGCCGGTTGGCGTACGTGAAGGCGTCATGGTCACTCTGGGAGACATCGCCACCGTCAAGGATTCCTTTTCGCAGCAGACAAATATCGTCAGAATCAATGGTCAACGCGCCAGCTTCCTCCCGATTCTGAAAAACACGACAGCCTCTACTCTGCAAGTTGTGGACGCTGTTCGGAATATGCTGCCTGAGGTGCAGGAAACTGCGCCAAGCGGGCTGGAGTTGAAGATGGATTTCGATCAATCCGTTTTCGTTCGGGCCGCCGTCTCTAACGTTGTGAAAGAAGCGGTGATCTCCTCGATCCTTGTGTCGCTTATGATCCTTGTGTTTCTTGGAAGTTGGCGCAATACGCTCGTTGTCGCCGCATCGATACCCTTGTCTATTTTCGCGGGGGTGGCTGGACTGTATTTTACCGGCCAGACGATCAATCTCATGACTTTGGGCGGTATGGCCTTGGCCATCGGCATGCTTGTCGATAATGCGACCGTGGTGATGGAAAACATCCACCGCAATCAACTACTTGGAAAACCAGTGACAGTGGCGATCGTCGAAGGATCCGCGGAAGTGATCCAGCCTTTGACCGTGGCCACGCTGTGTATCTGCATCGTCTTTATTCCTGTTCTCCTCCTTGAAGGCGCATCCCGGTTTTTGTTCATTCCTCTGGCCATCACGGTTGTCTTGTCGATGTTGGCCTCCTTCGCCCTCTCCTTCACTGTCGTGCCTGCGCTAGCGCAGCAATTGCTCGTCGATCATCATGGGCATGGCGAAACTGCCAGGCAAGGCCTTGGGCCAAGGTTCGCAGCCGCCTTTGATAAAGGATTTGATCGCCTCAGGAACGGGTTTGGAGATCTCCTGGAGCGAGCGCTCGCGTCCTGGCGGTTTGTGCTCCTCATTTTCGTCGCGCTTCTGGGCTCAGCCATCGTATTGGCGCCTAATGTTGGAATGGATTTCTATCCAACCGCTGATGTCGGCATCATCAAACTCCATGTCCGCGCCCCCAGTGGAAATCGCCTGGAATCAACCGAGCAGATCATTGCTGCTGTCGAGGACAAGATCCGGACCATCATACCCAGGGAAGAGTTGCGGACCATCAACGTCACAATTGGCGTCCCCGGCGCACTGAACCTTGCGTTTGTGCCCAGCGACAATACCTCTGGCGCCGATGGGGAGATGTTGATTTCCCTAAAAACCCCTCATCGTCCCTCTGCTTCCTATCGTGAACGAATTCGCGAGCAGTTGGCGGCCGAATTTCCTGGAGTCATTTTCTATTTTCAAACCGCAGATATTGTCAGTCAGGTACTGAGCTTTGGTCTTTCTGCGCCAATTGATGTCCAGATTCAGGATTCTAATTTCGAACGTTCTTATGCGACAGGCCAAAAACTTCTGCAGAAGATGAAAATGATTCCAGGTCTTGTTGACGCCCATGTGACGCAGGTGCTGAACTTTCCATCCTTGCAGATAGATGTTGATCGTCAGCGCGCTGTTCGCCTAGGCGTTTCCCAGAGGGATGTGGCCAATAATATGTTGGCTTCACTAGCGGGGAGTTCCTCGATTAGCCCCACTTACTTTCTCAATCCCCAAAATGGCGTCAATTACAGCGTGGTGGTCAATACATCGGTCGATCAACTCGAAACGGTCAATGACATTCTGGCCTTCCCGGCGACGCCAGCGGTGAACTCGCTGATCCCGACGCCTGCCCCAACGACGCCCACATCAGTTCCCTATGCGCCGGTGACGCGATTGGGCGATATTGCGACGGTCACGCCGGGGTCTGTGATGAATTCCATCAACCACTATACGATCCAGCGTGTGATCGACGTCGCCGCGAATGTCGAGGGACGCGATCTCGGGAGCGTAGCAGGGGAAATCAAGACCATCATCGCTGATGTCCAGAAAGAGTTACCCTCAAGCACCAAAATCTTTTTGCGTGGACAAAATGAAGTCATGGAAAAATCGTTCCGATTGCTTGCCTTCGGACTGCTTTTAGCGATTTTTCTGGTTTACGCGGTGCTGGTTGTCTTGTTCCAATCGTGGATTGATCCCTTCATCATCATGATGGCTGTGCCTGGAGCCTTGATCGGAATCATCTGGATGCTGGCGGCGACGGGTACGACGATCAATGTTGTTTCATTGATGGGCGCGATCATGACCGTTGGAATCTCTGTCTCCAACTCCATCCTTGTGGTCAGTTTCGCCAACGATTTGCGCACCCGTGATGATGCTCTCAGCCCCGTAGCGGCCGTGGTCGAATCCGCCAAAACGCGTCTGAGGCCAATTTTGATGACGGCCTTCGCCATGATCCTAGGCATGGTTCCCATGGCCCTAGGGTTGGGTGAAGCCGGTGAACAAAATGCTCCGCTGGGACGGGCGGTGATCGGAGGGCTGGCGGCCGCCACCTTCGCGACGTTGGTGTTGGTGCCTATTTTCTACACCCTCTTGCGGAAGAAGCCCCCGCAATTGCATGTCCTGGATGAAAAATTCAACCTAGCCTTAAAGCCTTCCGGAGGGGCGAACGCCCATGGTTGACAAAAAGCCGAACCGTTCATTCATTGGCGCGCTGACAGGACTCGCTCTTGTTGCGGGGGCCGCCGACTTTGTCCATCGCCACTATACCATGGAGGGCGAACGGGTCGCTTCCATGCGAAGCGCTCAAGCAAAGACGTCAGAGGCCGGACCGCGCGTCGAAGTGATAAAAGCGATGCAAGGGCCGCAATTCAGAACGATCAAGCTCCTTGGCGATGTGAAATCCTCGGCCGCCGTCACACTCTATGCAAAAGTGTCGGGGTATTTGAAATCGATAGTCGTTGATAAGGGCGATTTGGTTTCCGCCGGGGATCTTATCGCCGAGTTGGAATCCCCTGAATTGGAGCAGCAATTGGCTGCGGCCACGGCAGCTCTCTTGAACAAGCGCCGTAACCTTGAACGCATCCGCGGCTTGTATGAGCGCGGCAGTTCGACCCAGGTGGCTATGCTGCAGGCTGAGACTGACGCCTTGGTCTCGGAGAACAATGTTGCGGTTCTGTCGACGACCAAGTCCTATCTGTCAATACGCGCTCCACTCGATGGTCGTGTGACCGCACGCTTCATGGATCCTGGAGCCCTTGTCACCAACGCACAAACCAACTTCGTCAGCGCAACGCCTATCATCACCATTTCAAATAACACGAAAATTCGTGTCTATGCCTATCTGCAGCAACAAGATGTCCCATTTATCAAAGTTGGCCACAGAGTTGAAATTGCAGACGCCAGTCGTCCCGAGCGTAAGCGATCAGCCGAGGTCACACGCATGACCGGCGAAATCGATTCAAAATCTCGAACCATGTTGATTGAAGCGCATCTGGATAATCCAGACGATTTCTTCACCCCTGGTAGCTTTGTAAATATGAGCCTTCAAGTCCCTCTTGAGAGGTATATTCAAATTCCCGCTACAGCTTTGCTTGTCCGCCAGGATCGCATTTTTGTCGCCGCAGTGGAGCAAGACAGGGTTCGATTTCGCCCCATCAGCGTGAGCGGCACAGATGGCGCCCAGATCGCTGTGAGCAAGGGAATTGCAGAAGGCGATACATTGGTGATTAATCTACCGGATGAAGTGACGGATGGAGACAGGGTGCAACCCGTTACGCCTCGGCGTTGATAGGGTTTTTATTGGCTATGGGAATGGGTCAGGTTGGGGTGTGCAAAGCATCAATACCCGCCGTCGCGCATTACCTAGCGACAGTAGGAGCCCCATTAATAATGAGATCTGAGGAATTATAAGTCACATCTGGAATTTACGAATTCTCTGTGGAGACTAAAAAAACAAATTGTGATCATAGAAATTATCTGAGAATATACAGACAAGTCCCTTGCACAGCCAAAAAGAGCTTAAATGGGGAGTAAGTTTGCTATGATATATCCACTGCGAGCTGACATAAAAAAGGTTCTCATCCAAATATTGATTGCTGCTATGGGGACATTGGTTGCGCACGCTGCGGAGCTCGCACCTTTTTATCAAGGTAAGCAAATCACGGTCACTGTAGGTAATCCAGCTGGCGGTGGCTATGATGTTTATGCGCGCTTGTTGGGGCGCCACATGCCCAAATATCTGCCGGGTCAGCCCAGCATCGTGATACAAAACATGCCGGGCGCCGGAAGCATCAACGCTGCGCAACATTTAGCCAATGTCGCTCCGCGAGATGGGACGGCTTTTGGGGTGCTGGTTCCTGGCGCAATCTTTGATCCATTAATTGAGGGTCAGGCCAAATTCCGTTATGATCCCGGGAAATTTGAATATATCGGTAGCGCTGATAGCGGAACTCGGGTCTGTTTTACCTCTCTGCAATCGGGCATACAGACCATCGAGGATGCACGAAAGACCAAGGTCCTCGTGGCCTCAACAGCACCGCAAAGCTCTGCGATCGATTATGCCTTGTTCATGAATGCGCTCGCGGAAACCAAATTTGAAGTGATCCTTGGTTACAAGGGGCCTGCCGATTTGATTTTGGCTATGGAGCGTGGTGAGGTTGCAGGCGTTTGCGCGCTTGATTCAGCGACAGTGGCGTCCATAAGGCCTGACTGGTTGGAGGGAGAGAAAATCAATCTATTGGTGCAGGCGGGATTACAGCCGTCATCCGAAATCAAGTCGCCATCAATCTGGAAATATATCAAGGGTAGTAACCGCCCAGTAGCGGAACTCATCGTCAGTCAACAAGAGTTCGGGCGGCCATTTATGGCTCCTCCAGGGATTCCGGCCTATCCGCTGAAGCTGCTTCGGGAGGCCTTCAATTCAGCTTTAAAGGATCCCGACTTGCTTGCTGAAGCAAATAAAATGAAGCTTGGCGTGGCTCCGAAGACCGGCGAAGAGGTCGCGTCCATAGTTCGGAAGCTTTATGGCGCCCCTCCAGATCTTGTAGAGCGAGCTAGACGCATTTTGCGGCCGTAATTTCAGATTTTCGTTTCCGGCATCGAATTTTCATGCGAGGATCTGGAACAAGTATCCTGGTAAGGACTTTTTTGTTTGGATTGCGTCCTTTGGTTTCCCGCGCATACCAACCCCTTTTTCGCATCTTCGCGTCTTTGTGAAAATTCAGAGCCGCTCGTTATTGCAGATGACATTGAGATCAATGAGTTCGCCGAAGGGATACGTTCGTCGCATGATCGACGGCGGGGAGCGGGGGGCTTGACTGATCCTCGCATCGTGTTGCGCAAAAATATCGATGCCAGTCGCCAAGTCGGAAAAGATGAAAGAAGGAAGTCTTTCAAATGCAAATTTCAATACAGGTTCCCGAGTTCATCTTGGGAGAGAATACCGTTCTTGATACGCCAGAATATCTTAAGAGATTAGAAATTAAACGTCCGCTTTTGGTGACCGATCAAGGATTGGTAAGGGCCGGGCATGTCGCCAGGCTCATGGATGCGTTTGGGGTCGGTGGGGCGCCGGCTTGTTTCGATCTGACGCGTGAAAATCCAACGGCCAATTGCGTCGATCTGGCGACACAGATTTATCTTCAGCAGGGATGCGATGGCATTGTCGCATTGGGTGGGGGCTCTGTCATTGACACCGCTAAATTGACAGCGGTGACTAGCACCCATGGAGGCTCGGCGAGCGATTACCTCGGCCAATCCGATAAGATTACAAATCTGGCTTCCCCGATTGTTGCGATCCCGACCACCGCAGGCACCGGGAGCGAGGCTTCTTCCGCGGCAGGCATCCATCCCTCCGGGCGGGAGATTTCACGTGGTGTCAATTCTCGGTTTGTCGTTCCACGACTCGCGATCTGCGATCCGTCGCTCATGGCGACTCTTCCATCGCGGCTGACCGCCGCCACCGGGCTTGACGCCCTTTCTCACTGCATTGAAGGATATCTTGCTAGGGGCGACCATCCCATCATCGATTTATTGGCGCTTCAGGGGATTCGGCTTATCAAATCGAATTTATCGAAAGCAGTTGATGACAATGATCCACAGGCTAGGGCTGAGCTGATGCTCGCTGCTTTTTATGGAGGTTTGGCGATTGGGAAGGGTCTTGGCGCAGCTCACGCGATTGCCATTTCCTGTGGCGATCAGGACTTGCATCATGGAGTGCTGAGCGCGTTGGGCCTGGTTGCTATTCTCGATAGTATTGAGCATCATGAAGGTGAGCGGTGTCGCGCGATCAAGGATGCGTTGGATCTGGATAGGGGCGCGAGCCTTTCGGAGTATATTCGAGCAACTCTGGTTTCATTTGGTCTGCCGCGGTCTTTATCGCAAGCAGGTTATCGGCTTGCGGATTTTCGCGTTCTCGCGCAGACCTGTGAGGCGAGCTATTTCAACAAGACGAGTCGGGTTCGCTTTAGATTCGCTGACTTCGAGTCAATGCTGCAGAAAATCAGTTAAACGCGTCATTTCATTGGCCAGCCTGCGATGTGGGTCATGTGGCCTGCCAACGGCTGTTTGGTCTGGCAAGGCCCATGTGGTCTCGTAGCGTCGCACCATTGTAGGCGGTCGCAGCCAGTCCACGATCCTGGAGCTCGGGGATAAGCATTTGCGTTATTTCGTCGAGGCCACCGGGAAGGTAGGGGGGCTGGAATATGAAGCCATCACAAGCTTCGTGTTCAAACCAATATTGCATCTGATCGGCAACGGTTTTGTACGAGCCTATCATGGTCAGTTTACCGCGACTCCCAGCGAATTTCAGATAGACATCCCTGATCGTCCAATGATTGCCATAGGCCTGTTGGCGAATTGCGCGCGCCTGGCCGGAGGTTTGCGGCGTTACCGGTAAGGCAGGCAGCGTCTCGTCGAGATCATAGGCGCCAAGATCCGCTTCCAATATGTGTTGCGAAAAGGCCTTTCCCACCTCCGGATGGATCAGTGATTGAAGATAGACGTCCTTTTCTCTGGCTTCGGCGTCGGTTCGCCCGATGACCGGCGTGAGGCCTGGCATGACCATCATCTGGTTCCTGTTCCTGCCGTACTTCTGCATGCGACTTTTCACATCGTCGTAGTGGTCTTTTTGGGACTGAAAAGTTGATCCAGACGTGAACACGCCTTCTGCTGATTGCGCGGCAAGTTCACGTCCCGCGTTTGAAAAGCCGGCTTGAAAGATCACGGGGTATCCCTGTGGAGGCCTCGGGCAATTTAGTGGACCTCTGACTGAGAAAAACCTGTCCTTATGATCGAGATAATGGACCTTTTTTGGGTCAAAGAAGACGCCTGTCTCCTTGTTTCTGACGAACGCGTCATCATCCCAGCTGTCCCATAGACCCTTTATGACTTCGACAAACTCCGCAGCTCGCCGATAGCGCTCGTCGTGATCATAATGTTCATCGCGGCCGAAGTTCCTCGATGCCGAGGGGTCGCCGCCCGTGACGATATTGAGGCCTGCACGTCCGCTGCTGATATGATCAAGCGAGCCGAAGAGCCTCGCGATGTTATAGGGTTCATAATAGCTGGTGGAGGCGGTCGCCACGAGTCCTATCTTGCTTGTGACCATCGACATGGCTGTCAGCAGGGTCACGGGTTCAAAGTAAGCCGTATATTGGGCTGATCGCGAGAGCACTTCAAATGGCGCATCCCTGACGCTGGAGGCGTCGGCGAAGAAACAGAAGTCCAGAAACGCCGCCTCCGCTGATTTCGCAAGCTCGAGATAATGCTGCAGATTGACTGCTGCGTCAGCCTGTGCGTCGGGATGTCGCCAGGATGCGATGTGGTGTCCTGTATGATTGAAAAAGACGCCCAAATGCATGTGCTGAGACATTGCGCTACCTCTTAGGAACCATTCGTGTTGCTGCGCATGCGCCTTGCTTGGACAAGGGGAGCGTGTTGCGCCTTTGGTGGTGGATTATCATCTTATTCGGCCTTGGCGCCGGAAACGCGGACGAGTTCTCGCCACCTCGGAGACTCCGCATTTACAAAATTCTGCAAGTCCGCCGGAGAGCCTAATTGCATGTTGGCGGCAATGGAGTCCATCACCGCCTTGGCCTCGGTGGTGCGAAGGCTTTCGTTCACCGCCTGATTGATTTTATTCACGATGGCTCTGTCGGTTCCCGCCGGGGCGAACAGGCCCGAGAATGCGACCATTGTCATTGTCGGGTAGCCCACTTCCGACATGGTTGGCACATCCTTCAATGTGGACCAGCGTTGCGAGTCGACGACTGCGAGGGGCCGTAATTTTCCGCTTTCGATCAGCGGTTGCAGGACTGTGATCGCATCGAACATCATCTGTGTGCGCCCGGCGAGCAAATCGACAATAGCTGGTGCTGCTCCCGTGTATGGGACGAATTGCATCTCTTGCTTGATGAGCGACTGGAACATCGCCCCCATTAAATGGGGCGGAGCGCCGAGGGATCCGGCATAGTTGAATTTGCCCTGACTTTTTTTGATGTATTCGACGAGTTCCGCAACTGTGGTTGCAGGAATGTCTGTAGGCACAACGAGAACGTGCGGAAGTTTCGCCACCAGAGCGATGGGTATCAGTGAGGTCGCATCGAAGTTCTGTGATTTGTAGAGTTCCAGGGCCGCCGCGACGCTGCCGGAGGAGCCCCAGATCAGCGTATAGCCATCCGGTTTGGAAGCCATGCCGGCGCGGGTCCCCAGAGTTCCACCCGCGCCGCCCTTGTTCTCGACGATGAATGAATTGCCAAGCTTCTGTTTAAGGGATTGCGCTATAAAACGCGCGACGATGTCCATGGGTCCGCCGGCGGCGAAGGGAACGATGATCTTGCCGGGATGGTCGGGGTAGCTTTGCCCAATGGCTGGCTGTTGAAGGAACAGGCATAAAAGAGCCGCCTGGATAAGTGCAAGCATCGGGGTGAGCCTTCGCCAAGCCATGCCATCCTCCGTCTTTTGATCCATTGTCATTTGCGCGAGGAGCAGGTTACCATTTTAAGGTCGTTCTTCAATTTGTGGCGGGGGGCAGCGCCTGATTGTGTTCCAGCGCGATCTATTCCTCTGGGGGTGACGATTTTTCCCGTGGTTCAGAGTGGAGCCCCCAAAACTCAACGGGGAAGGATCTGTGGAGAGTTAGAATGGCTTGGTGGTTCCCTTGTGCCGGTTCACGAGGGGAAGAATATCGGCCAGAAAACGTTCAAAGCCTTCTTCCATGGGATTAGACTGGATGAGCATGAAATTCAGACCTGCCTGCTCATAGGCGCAGATACGTTCGGCGATGAGGTCTGGCGTGCCGACGAGGCAGGCGCCAAGGCCGGAGACTGCGCTTTTGTTGTAGCGGGCTAGTTCGCCATAGGCCTCCAACTGCTCAGCCTTGGCTATGGCCTTTTCCATAGTTGTTTCGCAGACAATATGAGCGCTCATTCCAAACCCAATCTTGCGTCCGTAGGTTGCGGCGCTGTTCGATATGTCTGCGATTTCGCTCCTGACCAGGGCGAGGGTTTCCTCATAGCGGCGGAAGTTGCGCAGGTCCGGCGCGAACCAGTTGTCGCAATATTGCGCGATGGTGCGTTTGCCCTCCTGGTTGCGGCTTGCGGCGTAAAGGGGTGGATGTGGAAGCTTGACGGTCTTTAACGGCAGGCTGCTGTCGGTGACCCTGTAAAACCTCCCGCCGAAGCTGAATCTGTCCTGCGTCCATAATCCCTTCACGACCTGGATGAATTCATCCATCCTTTGGTAACGATCCTCGTCGGTCAATTGCCAGGCGCCATTTCCAAAGGTGTCGAACTCCTCCACGTTCCAGCCATTGACTACATTCAGCGCAAGTCTCCCCCCACTGATGCGATCAAGGCTCGCGCCCATCTTTGCGACCATCTGTGCGGTGATGATGCCGGGATGGGCGGCCACCATGATTTCGATGGTGCGGGTTTGCATGGCCAGCGCCGTCGCCAGGGTCCATGCTTCCAGATCAGGCCCGAGATGGCGTGCCGCGATCAGGGTCGTGATGAAGCCATGAGCTTCAGCCTTACGGACAATGTCGATGGCGAATTGCAGGGAGCGGTCTGTTCTCTTGGCTTGCCCTGGCGTCGAAAGGTCCTCGATGCCGCTGGTGATGCGCGGTTCTGGCGCAGTGGTATGGGGCAGGGGAGTCCAAATTCCGAATTTCATGGAAGATCCCTGTGCGGGTTGTAGCCCTCAGCTTAATCCCCCGCGCAGGATAAACAAGCGCATTGGGCCGCGTTGGCCCGTCTTGCAGACCATCGTGGCTTGTCACTGCCTTCAAGGCCCCCGAAGGGCCGAAGGTCAATCTCTTGCGGCCGCCAGACGGTCGATCTCGTCGCGCTGACCAAGTCCCGCGCCCTGGAAATGCTTCACGTAGAGCCTCGCAAGAATGATGCACGCGACCGCCCCAATGGCCAGCGGGATCGCCGCGAGCATATAGAGCGCCGTGACGGAGAGTTTCATCTGGATCAGCGCGCCGCCGAGGATTGGTCCGACGATGGAGCCGACGCGGCCGATCCCCAGCGCCCAGCCAGAACCATTCGCTCGAATGGATGTGGGATAGATCATCGCAGCCGTTGCGTTGAGGCCGAGCTGGATCCCGAGCACGCAGAAGCCCGCGATGAACTCGATCAGCATTAAAAGCGGCTCCGACATGGAGCCGACATAACCGATCAGAGCCGTTACCGGAACGGCGATGACGAAGAGGATTGCGATGGGGGTCAATCCCATCTTGTCGATGGGGCGCGCCAGGACCCAGCCTCCGACAGCGCCGCCAAACTGGAACAACATGGTGGCGATGGCGGCCTTCTGGATGGGGACATCGGCGCTGGTCAACAGATAAGGCGTCCAGCTCAACAGGAAGAAATAGGCCATCAGGCTGACGACATAGAGCAGCCACAGGAGTGGCGTGATCACCGCCAGTCCATCAGCGAAGAGGTATTTGGGTGAGAAGCTGGATCTCTGTTTGCGTTCGTCACCGATGAAGAAAGAGGTTTCAGGAGCGAATTGCCGATCGGGCCGCAACACGGCGAGGAGCTTGAGGAGCTCCTCTTGCCGATTACCTTTCAGGACAAGAAACTTCAGGGATTCCGGCAGGAGGAAGTAGCAAAGCAAAGCCACCACAACCGGCGTCGCTCCGCCCACATGGAACAGCGCCTGCCAGCCGAAGGTCGGCACAAGCAGGTTTGAAACCACGCCGGGAATGGCGCCGCCAAAGGCTGCGCCGCTGAACATGACGATGATCATGGTGGCGCGGTATTGGCGCGGGGCGAATTCGCCGGTCAGGGCGATGACATTTGGCAATAGCCCGCCGATGCCTACCCCCGCCAGTAGACGGAATGCAAAAAGCGCGTTCAGGCTGGAGGCCTCCACCGTGACCCAGGTGAAACCGCCAAAAATCAGACAAGACAAGACAATGGCGATTTTTCGACCAAATCGATCTCCGACAAAGCCAAGCGTAGGCGCCCCCAGCAACATGCCGATCAGACTCGCGCCCAGCACCGGGCCGAAGGCTGAAGCATCGATTATGCTCCACTGCTTCGCCAGCATGGGCACGGCGAAAGCCATCGCCGTAATGTCGTAGCCGTCGAGCAGCACGATGAAAAAGCAGACGGCTGCAAGCTTGAGGTTAAATGCGCTCAGACCACGTTCATCAAGCAGGCGCGACGCGTCTACGGATTCCGACATGGTGGTTTCCCCCGATAACAGCGCTCATCATCGGCGCTTTAATGACTCATGCTAGGACGTAGACTCATTATCGCGTAGCCATATGCGAACGGCCACGAGCTTCAGGGCGGCGAGAAAACTCTCGGCGGTTTTGTCGTAGCGCGTGGCGATGCGCCTGTAGTGCTTGATCTTGTTGAAGAACCGCTCGACACGGTTGCGC
>CANGTC010000084.1 GCA_947456505.1 Beijerinckiaceae bacterium | reverse complement strand
CGCAGGATGTGCTGGCCGCCGAGCCATTTCTCGACGCTGGTGACGCTGAGGTCAGTCATGGATGCGCGCTCCAAGCCGCAGGGCGAAGCCGAGCCCCAGGGCGGTAAAGACAATGCTGAGGAAGGCGAGAGCCGCGATCTGGTCCATGGAGCCGGAGGTCAGCAGCGAGACCATCAGGGTCCCCACCACTTCCGTCCCCACGCCCATGAGATAGACGCCCGTCGCATATTCCCGCAAGAAGACGATCATGATGAGCGACCAGGCGCCCACCAGCCCGGGCCGAATGATCGGGATCACCGTATCGCGCCAGGTCTGCCCCCGCGTCGCGCCCGTGGTGCGCGAGGACTCCTCGAGTTCCGGCGCCACCTGCATCAGGGTCGCCTGAATGATGCGCAGCCCATAGGACAGGCCCACCACCGTATAAGCCACGAAGAGGCTCACCAGCGTCGGCCGGAAGGGCGTCAGGAAGGGCACGAAGAGAAACACCCAGAAGAAGGCGAGGCCGATGATGATGCCTGGCAAAGCGCGCGGCAGCAGCACCATGTAATCCAGCACCGCCCCGCTCGCGCCCTTGTTGCGATGGCCCGCCAGCCCGATCCCCAGATAAATCGCCACCGCCGCAGCGCCGCCCACGACGGACAGAACCAGCGTGTTGACGATGCCGCGATAGAGGCTCGGCGTATCCATGAGATGGGCGAAATGGGCCAGCGTGAGATGATCGCGCAGGCGCACCCCCTCCCCCCATGAATCCACGAAGGCGCGCACAGTGATGCCGCCGATGGGCAGGGCCACGGAGATGATGAGCCACAGGGCGATCACCCCCCACGCGATCACCTGACCGCTCGGCCCCAGCCGCAACGGCGTCGCCCGCGCGCCCTTGCCGCCCACCGCCGCATAGCGTCGGCTGTTGCGCAGGAGCAGGCGCTGGACATAGACCAGCGGCAGGGTGATGAGGATCAGGCACACGGCCACCACCGCCATCACATGATAGGTCGGCGCGCCGAAGATGCCGTTGACCTTGTAGATATAGGTGGTGAGCACCACGATGCCGCTGGGATCGCCCAGCACCAGCGGAATGCCGAAGGTCTCGAAACCCAACAGCAGGTTGAGCGCCGCCGCGAAGATCAGCGAAGGCAGCACCATGGGCAGGGTGACGTCCAGCGACACACGCCAGATATTCGCACCCGTCGCCCGCGCCGCCTCTTCGAGGTCGGAAGGCAGACTGCGCATGGCGGAGGAGACATAGAGATAGACATTGGGCACATGGCTCAGCCCCCCGATCAGGATCATGCCGCCGAGGCTGTAGATGCTCCAGGGTTTGAAGCCGAAGCTCTCCTTCATCCACAGGGATACGAAGCCCGAAGGGCCTACGGAGACCGTGTAGCCGAAGGCCAGCACGATGGAGGAGAGAAACATGGGCACAAGCGCCACCGGCTCCAGCCAGCCCTTGCCCTTGAGATCCGTACGCGCGAGCAGGAAGGCAAGCATGGCGCCCAAGGGCACAGCCACCGCCACAAGCCCAAAGGCGAAAATCGCCGTGGTGCGCAGGGCGACCCAGAAGTCGGGATCGGTGAGCACATAGTCATAGGCTTCCAGGCTCAGCCGCGCCGTCTTGTCGAAGAACGGCGCGTCGAGGAAGCTCTGGTAGAGGATGAGCCCGACAGGCGTCATCACCACAAGAACAAGAGCAGCGATGATCGCGACCCTGTAGCCCTGCCCCTCGCTGCGCTGCGCGATCCTTGCTACGGGCGCCATCAGCCTTCGCCGCGCATGGCTTTCTTCCAGACCTGGAAGAATTCGGCGCGCATTTTCGGGACCATGTTGCCCGCGAGCTTCTCATCGACGGGGATCACTTTCATGTTGCCGCCGGTCAGTTTGCCGATCTCATCCGCGTCGAGCGGACCCTTGTAGCTCTTGCGCAGCGGCGGCACGCCCTTGCCGGCCAGGATCGCCTGCCCCTTTTCCGAGAGCATGAAATCGAGGAACAAGCGTCCGGCGGCGGGATGGGGCGCGTTCTTGGTCACGCTGGCGACCCGCTGGAAGGCGGCCGTATAGTCGTTGGCGAAGGAGACGCCGACCACATCGGACTCCTTCCGCCACTGTAGCGCATAGGAGCCGATGACATTGAAGGCGAGGATCTGTTCGCCCGAGACCACCTTCTCGCGCATGGCGCCGGAACTGCCATAGACCTTGCCCTCCGCCGCCCCGAAGGCCTTGGCGAGATCCCAGAAAGAGGTGGTGTTCTGGAGGTCGGTCTGGGCGAGCAGGAAGCCGATGCCGCTCTTTTCGGGATCGAAGGAAGCGACCTTGCCCTTCAGCTCCTTGCCATGCTCCTGCAGCAGCTTCACCAGATCAGCGCGGGTCTTGGGGATCCACTCGGCCTTGAGCAGGTTCTTGTTGTAGATCATGGCCACGGGCTCGACGGAGGTGCCATAGACCATGTCCTTGTAGATCGACGTCAGCGGCAGCTGTGCAGCCTCTGGCGAGGCGTAGGTGTCCAACAGCCCCTTGCTGGCGAGCACCATCTGCAGATCCATGGAGCTGGTCCAGGACACGTCCGCGCCAACCTGATTGGCGGCGCCCTCGCTGATCACCCGATTGTAGACCTCGGTGGTCCCAAGGCCGTTGTAATCGACAGCTATGCCATAGGCTTGCTTGAAAGCGTCCACCAGCGGCTGCCCCTGGGCCTCGTCGGTGGAGGTGTAGATGGCGACGCGTCCCTCCTTCTTCGCTTTGGCGATGAGGTCGGCGTAATCGGCAGGATAGCCTGCGGGCGCGCTCTGGGCGAACCCAAAACGGGAACCGCCAATAAGAGCGACGCTGCCAAGAGCGCTTGCTACGAAAGAGCGACGGGTGGTCATTGCAATCTCCCTGACGCAGCGCGCGCAACGCGCCGACTGCCAGGAAAGATCATATCCGCTCGCGCTGGCGCTTGCCAGTGCCCTGAAGGCGCGGCGGCGGAGGGCTTGCCCGCCCGCCGCCCCTCAGTTTCACAGGCGCGCGGCGCGCCAGCGCCCAGAGCATTGCTGCGTCGGCGAATGCCACTGCCCGGCGCCGGAAGCGCCCTTCAGCGTTCCGCCTGCGGCCAGCTGATCCGACCCATGGGTCATGCGAATGGCCACACGGCCGGAAGGGTCGACAGCCCCTGACGTCTGTACGAAAAGACCGCTCTGGGCGATGCGGCCTCCGGCGACGGTCAGTTGGCCTTTGTAATTCAGCCCGCACTGGCCTTGCTCCGTTGACAGTTCCACCGACCATGGCCCGTCGTAATTGCCGGCCTGTACGGGCGTAAGGGATAGTAAAGCGATGGCGCTTGCAAAAATTCCGAGGCTGCGGACGCCCATGTCACCTCCTGTAAAGTCGTTCAGATAGCCGGCTGAACCGGCGGGGATCGCCTTGGGTTTGGAATGAGGCCCCGGATGGCGTCCGGGCTCCTCGACCATGCGATGGAACCTTTTCGCGTAACTCTTTGGCGCATTTACGGCCATAGCCTAGCTGGACCAGCGCCCATGGCGTCTTGACCAGCGCGGCGCGAGAGGCCAAACAAGTGGCGCAAGCGAACTGCGCGCAGGAAAAGGGCGCAGGCGCATGACGGAACGGGATGCGCAACTGGATCGCTCAATCAAATTTGGCGCCCTGACCCTCGGCGATCACCGCCTGTCGCAAATCACGCGCAGGCGCCCCGTTGCACGCCTCGTTCGCCTCGCGCTCCTGACGGGGATAATGGCGATCAACGCCCATGCGCTCGCTCAGCCTCAACCCATTCCCCGTCCCCGCGAACTTCGGCAGGCGCCCGCGATAGCGCCAGAGCCCATCAAACCATCCATTCCAACGATGGATCAGGAACGACAAGAGCCCTCGCAGCCCCCAGGGGAAGGTTCCGTCGAACAACCGCCCCGGTCACGGGCAGAGTGGCGAGCGATCCACCGCACCTGTGGCGAGGAATGGAGCAGCATGCTGAAAGCAGGACAAACCGGCGGGCTGATCTGGGTCGACTTCTTCGAAACCTGCCAGAAGCGACACTAAAAAACCAATGCCGCCCTTCGTGTTTGCGAAGGACGGCATGGCTTCCTGAGACAGGCTTTGACGATCATTTGTCAGAGATCCCCGCGCTGCGCGGCGCGAGGTCTCTTCCCAACAAGCGTCAGTTGTTTTCGGTGGAAGTCGGAGCCACAACGGGAGCGGGAGCCGGGGCAGGCGCCGCGACACGTGGCTTGCGAGCGGCCTTCTTGGCGGGCGACTTGCGAGCGGGCTTCTTGACCGCAGTCTTCTTCGCCGCGCCCTTGGAGGCTGGCTTCTTCACGGCCGTCTTCTTGGCTGCGCCCTTGCGAGCGGTCTTTTTGACGGCGGCCTTTTTCGCCGCGCCCTTGCTGGCTGTCTTCTTGACAGCGGCCTTCTTCACCGCGCCCTTGCGAGCGGTCTTCTTGGCGGCGGTCTTCTTGGCTGCTGTCTTTTTCGCCGCGCCCTTGCTGGCGGTTTTCTTGGCCGCAGTTTTCTTGGCGGCGGTCTTCTTCACAGCGCTCTTGCGAGCGGTCTTCTTGACGGCGGTTTTCTTCGCCGCTTTACGCTTTGTCGTTGCCTTGGCCATCTGAGGTCCCCTCTGATTTGACGGTCGACGCGTCGCATTTAAAGTCGACTACAGGCATAACTAGCGTAGCGCGGTTCATCGCTCATGCAAGAGTGGGAACGCATAATTCTTCTTCTCAAGAGACTTCGACCCTTCTTGAAGGCTCGCCATGCATGGCCCGAAGGCTCCTTCTCCAGGCGGCGTGAAACCACAGGACCTGCGCTGATTGAAGCGGGCGATCATGCGCCCTTCAACGCTTCGAACTGACCGATCCGGGATGGCGAGGCTCACAAAGCGCCGCTGTGACCCTGTCACGATGAAAACGGGAAATATCGATTTTTATTATATTATCGTCCCATTGAAGGGAGCCGCTCACCACCATGGCGAAGTCAGACGACGACAATCCAAGACAGACTTGCATCCCTCGATGTCTGCGGCTTGCGGCTCTTCGGCCCTGATCGCGACAGAGGCCAAGACCGTTATGGTCAGGCCTTTGCGTTGCATCAGCGCAGGCTTACGTCAGGGGATGAAGAGGATGAAAAAAATTTCAGGTGTGGCGCCAATTCAGCGGTCTGACCAACTGGTGAAACTGGGTTCTGGATCAAAATCGTGCATGAACGCGAATCAAGGCTGTCGATTTCAAATCGATGCAAGGCGCTTTCACAGCTCGGCGACCTGCATGGAACAGGTCGCCGAGTCCCTTTGCTAGATGCCGAGTTTGCGCTTCAACAACTCGTTGACGGACTGCGGATTGGCCTTGCCGCCCGTCTCCTTCATCACCTGTCCGACGAACCATCCGAGCATGGTGGGCTTGGCTTGCGCCTGCGCAACCTTATCGGGATTGGCTGCGATGATCGCGTCCACGGCGGCCTCGATGGCGCCGGTGTCAGTGACCTGCTTCATGCCGCGCGCCTCGACGAGCGCACGCGGATCGCCGCCTTCGGTCCATACGATTTCAAAGAGGTCCTTGGCGATCTTGCCGGAGATGACGCCCTCGGAAATGAGGTCCACGATGGCGCCAAGCTGGACCGCGCTCACAGGCGACGAGGCGATGTCGAGGCCCTCCTTGTTGAGCCGTCCGAAGAGCTCGTTGATGACCCAGTTGGCCGCCGCCTTGGCGTCGCGCCCCTTGGCCACGGCCTCGTAGAAATCGGCCGAAGCGCGCTCCATCACCAGCACGCCCGCATCATAGGAGGCGATGCCATAGTCGCGCATGAAACGCGCCTTCTTCTCATCGGGCAGTTCGGGCAGGCCACGGGCAAGTTCTTCGACAAAAGTCTCATCGAACTCCAGCGGCAGCAGATCGGGGTCGGGGAAGTAGCGATAGTCATGCGCCTCTTCCTTGGAGCGCATGGAGCGCGTTTCGCCGCGCGCCGGATCGAACAGGCGGGTCTCCTGATCGATCTTCCCACCATCTTCCAGAATGCCGATCTGGCGGCGCGCCTCGACCTCGACCGCCTGGCCGATGAAGCGGACCGAGTTCACATTCTTGATCTCGCAGCGGGTGCCCAGCCCCTCGCCCGGACGGCGCACGGAGACGTTGACGTCGGCGCGCAGGCTGCCCTGCTCCATGTTGCCGTCGCAGGTGCCGAGGTAGCGCAGGATGGTGCGCAGCTTCGTCACATAGGCGCGAGCCTCTTCGGCCGAGCGGATGTCAGGCTTGGACACGATCTCCATCAGGGCGACGCCGGAGCGGTTGAGGTCCACGAAGCTGTCGGTCGCCGACTGGTCATGCAGGGACTTGCCCGCATCCTGCTCCAGATGCAGACGCTCGATGCCGACCACGATCTGCTCGGTCGGCGTCACATCGACAATCACCGCGCCCTCGCCCACGATGGGGCTCTTGTACTGGGAGATCTGATAGCCCTGGGGAAGATCGGGGTAGAAATAGTTCTTTCGGTCGAAGGTTGAGCGATGGTTGATCTGCGCCTTGAGGCCGATGCCCGTGCGCACCGCCTGCTTGACGCATTCCTCATTGATCACGGGCAGCATGCCGGGCATGGCTGCGTCCACCAGCGACACATGGCTGTTGGGATCGCCGCCGAATTCGGTCGAGGCGCCCGAGAAGAGCTTCGACTGGGAGGACACCTGGGCGTGGATCTCCATGCCCACGACGATTTCCCAATCGCCGGTGGCGCCCTTGATGAGTTTGGATGCATTGGCGGGTGCGTTCATGGACCTGTCCGCAGGGTTGGCGCGGACGGCAGACGCCCGCGCGGGTTCCGAATTCTTTCATAGAGGACGCAGGCGCGCGCCCTCGCTCACCACCAGGGCTGCGGCAGGGCCATGCGCCCCGCAGCATCCTCGATCACCGATGCGACGGAGAAGAGGGTCTCTTCATCGAAGGGACGACCGATGAGCTGCAAGCCCAGCGGCAGGCCATCGGCGGAGAGGCCCGCAGGCACAGCGATGCCCGGCAGGCCCGCCATGTTCACCGTCACGGTGAAGACGTCGTTGAGATACATCTCGACCGGATCAGCCGAGCCCTTCTCGCCGATGCCGAAGGCGGCGGACGGGGTGGCTGGCGTCAGGATCGCGTCCACGCCCTGCGCATAGGCCTTTTCGAAATCCTGCTTGATGAGGGTCCGGATCTTCTGGGCGCGCACATAATAAGCGTCGTAATAGCCCGCCGAGAGCACATAGGCGCCGATCATGATGCGACGGCGCACCTCAGCGCCAAAACCGGCGCGGCGCGTGTTCTCATACATGGACGAGATGTCCTTGCCCGGCACGCGCAGGCCATAGCGCACGCCATCGTAGCGGGCGAGGTTCGAGGAGGCCTCCGCCGGCGCCACGATATAATAGGCGGGGAGCGCAGTTCTGGTGTGGGGCAGCGAGATATCCACGATCTCCGCCCCGGCCGCCTTCAGGAAGGCGACGCCATCGGCCCAGAGCTTCTCGATCTCGGCGGGCATGCCGTCGATGCGATACTCTCTGGGAATGCCGATCTTCTTGCCCTTGATGGAAGCGCCGATGGCGGCCTCGTAATCGGGCACGGGAGCGTCGACGCAGGTCGCGTCCCTGGGATCATGGCCCGCCATGGAGCGCAGCATGATCGCGCAATCGCGCACGGTGCGGGCGATGGGGCCAGCCTGATCGAGGGAGGAGGCGAAGGCCACCATGCCCCAGCGCGAGCAGCGGCCATAGGTGGGCTTGATGCCGACCGTGCCGGTGAAGGCTGCGGGCTGGCGGATGGACCCACCCGTGTCGCTGGCGGTGGCGGCGAGGCACAGATGGGCGGCGACAGCGGAGGCCGATCCACCAGAGGAGCCGCCGGGCACAAGCAAGCCCTTCTTGTCGCCAGCCAAGGCCCCACGCGCCCATGCCGCGTCGCGGTGAGGGGGCAGCCAGGGGGAGGCCACGGGGCCGTAATAAGAGGTCTCGTTAGACGAGCCCATGGCGAATTCGTCCATGTTCAGCTTGCCCAGCATGACCGCGCCATCGCGCCACAGATGGGATGTGACGGTGGACTCATAGTCCGGCTTGAAACCGTCAAGGATATGGCTGCAAGCCTGCGTGTGGACGCCCTTGGTCGCATAGAGATCCTTGACGCCCAGCGGCAGGCCCTCGAGCGGGCCAGCCGTTCCGTTGGCGATGCGCGCGTCAGAGGCGCTCGCCATGGCCAGCGCCTGCTCCGGGGTCTCCAGCACATAGGCGTTGAGCCCGCGCGCCTTGGCCATGGCGTCAAGATGGGCTTGCGTCAGTTCGACTGCGGAAAATTCCTTGGATGCGAGCGCGTCGCGCGCTTGCGCAAGGGTGAGGCGTGTCACGTCGGTCATATGTATCTCTCAGGCCGAGGGCGGCGAACGGAAACGAGAGGTGAAGGTCCGGGGCTTGCGCCTATTCCACGACCTTGGGAACGGTGAAGAAGCCATCTTCGCTGACGGGAGCGTTGGCCACGACGACGTCGGCGCCCGCATGATCGGTCACCTCATCCTTGCGCCAGACCATCTTCATGGGGACCACGGAGGTCATGGGCTCGACGCCCTCCACGTCAACCGCGCTCAGTTCTTCGATAAAGGAAAGGATCGCGTTCAGCTCCTGCTGGAGATGGGGAACCTCTTCCTCGCTTACGGCGATACGCGCCAGATGGGCGATGCGGCGGACGGTCGCCTGGTCAACAGACATGCTTGCTCCCAACAAAAGGCGAGACGAAAGGCGGCGCAAAGCAGGCGCCAGCGCAACGCCTATACCATTGCACGCTTTGGCGACGCAAACGCAGCTCATGGTCAACCGCGCCCGCCCGTGCTAGGGCGGCGCATGGCTGAAAATCTCCTGACCCTAGAGACCCTCCTGCCCCGCCTGTCCCGCTACGGCAGGCTGATGGGCCTTGACCTTGGAACCAAGACCATCGGCCTGGCGCTGTCCGATGTGGAGCGCCGCATCGCCACGCCTCTGGAGACGATCCAGCGCACCAAATTCACCAAGGACGTGGCTCGCATGGTCGAACTGGCCACGAAGCACGAGGTGGTCGCCTTCGTGATCGGCTTGCCGCTGAACATGGACGGCAGCGAGGGCCCCCGGGCCCAGTCGACGCACGCCTTCATCCGCAATTGCGCGCCCCTGACGCCCCTGCCCTTCATCTTCCAGGACGAGCGCCTGTCGACCGCCGCCGTGACCCGCACCCTCATCGAACAGGACGCCTCGCGGGCCAAACGGGCCGAGATCGTGGACAAGATGGCGGCGGCTTACATCCTGCAGGGGGCGCTGGACAGGCTGACCTATATGGCGAGAGATCAGGCGTAAATCTGCAAAGTCCAAGCTGGCTGCAACTCGCGCAGGCTAAAAGCTCACCGCTTCGGCAAAAGCGACACCATCCCGCCCCCATGGCGCTCCAGACGGCCTTCCAGCTCCAGATCGAGCAAGGCGGAGCGCACCTCCGCCACGGGCGCGCCGGAGGCCCGCACAAGGTCATCCAGAGCCACGGGCGAAGGCCCCAGCAAGCTCTCGACCTGCACCCGCAGAACCGGGTCCTGCGGGGCCGAGCGCGGCGGCTGGGTCGGCGCGGGCGCGGGACCAGGGCGAACCGGCTCATCGAAGGCCAGCCCGGCCATAGTGGTCGGCACCGACACCTCATAGAGCAGATCAAACTCGTCCCAGAGCGGCTCTTGCTCCGCCTTGCCCCCCTCCTCCCGGAACAGGGGCAAGGGAGGCTCGCCGCTTCCCACCATGGGCAGCAGCACGCTCAATACGTCCTCGGCGCGGGTGCACAGGGTCGCGCCATCGCGCAGCAGGCCATTGGTCCCCTCGGCGCGCGGATCGAGCGGGGAACCGGGAACCGCGAAGATCTCGCGCCCCTCATCAGCGGCGTATTTGGCGGTGATGAGCGAGCCTGACCCACGGGACGCCTCGATGACCAGCGTGCCCAGCGCCAGCCCCGCCACGATGCGATTGCGTCTGGGGAAGTCGCGCCCCCTCGGCTCCCATCCCAGGGGCATTTCGCTGACGAGAGCGCCCCGCGCGCAAATATCCTGCGCCAGACCTACATGCTCCGGCGGGTAGATCCGATCGAGACCGCCCGCCAGCGCAGCCACCGTCCCCATGCCGATGCTCGCATGATGGGCGCGAGAGTCCACGCCGCGCGCCAGTCCCGAGGCGATGACGAAGCCCGCCGCCGCCAGATCGCGCACCACCCGCTCGGTGAAAGCAAGGCCCGCCGCCGAGGCGTTGCGCGAGCCGATGACGGCCACCATGGGGCGGGAGAGAACAGCAATGTCGCCGAGCACAGCCAGCAAGGGCGGCGGCGCATTGATGGCGCGCAGGGCCTTGGGATACTCAGGCTCTCCCAGCGCGATGAGCTGAGCGCCAATGGCAGCTAACCCATCCATCTCGCGCTTGCAGGCGTCGAGGTCGGCCAGCACCAGCGAGCGCCCCTTCTGGGCCGCCACGCGAGGGGCTGCGTCCAGCGCTGCCGCCGCGCCGCCAAAGCGGTTGATGAGACCACGAAAGGTCTGCGGGCCGATGCTGTCGGTGCGAATGAGGCGAAGCCAATCGAGACGCTGTGCGTCCGTCAAACGCGCGCCCGATCCCCCCGCTTCAGTCATGATCGCTGGCCAATCCTGCTCTCGGAGCCCGCGCGCAGTCGCGCGATATTGGCCCGATGGGTGAAGAAGATCATGGCGGCGAGCACCACGGCCAACAACCCCTGCGGCCCCTGCCCCGTGGCGAAGAAAGCGAATGGCGCGAGGGCGCTTGCGACGAGCGCGGCCAGTGAGGAATAGCGCGTCACTTTCGCGACCGCGAGCCACACGAGCGCGAAGACAAGGGCGGCGGGCCAGTAGAGGCCGAGCAAACACCCAAGATAGGTCGCCACGCCCTTGCCGCCTTTGAATTTCAACCAGACCGGAAAGATATGCCCGGCGAAAGAGCCCAGCGCGGCGGCCATGGCTGGACCTTCGCCCCACCGCGCGGCGATGAGGATGGCGACGGTTCCCTTGAAGGCGTCGAGAAGCAGCGTCGCTGCGGCCAGATCCTTGCGGCCGGTGCGCAGCACATTGGTCGCCCCGATGTTCTGCGACCCGATGGTTCGAATGTCCTGCGTGCCTGCGGCTTTGGTGATCACCAATCCAAAGGGAATGGAGCCCAGCAGATAGCCGAACAGCAGCGCGAACAGAGTTTCGAGAGTCAACAAATCAAGGCCCGGCGATCTTGGTCCGCCCCATGGCGGCGACGCGTGAACCTAGCTCCACACGACCTCGCCCGCAACCACGGTGAGCTTCACTTTGCCCTCCATCCGCGCCCCATCGAAGGGCGTGTTGCGGCTGCGCGAATGAAGCAGAGCGGGATCAAGCACATAGGGCTCTTCGGGGTCGAAGCGGATCACGTCCGCAGGCGCGCCCTTCTGCAGACGACCCTGCGGCAAGCCAAGAATTTCGGCTGGGCGGGTCGAGAGCGCATGCAGAAGACGCGGCAGATTCAGCTGCCCCGAATGCACCAGACGCAGGCCTGCGGAGAGGATCGTCTCAAGCCCGATGGCTCCCGGCGCCGCCTCGCCGAAGGGCAGGCGCTTGGTCTCCACATCCTGCGGATTGTGATCGGACACGATGACGTCAATGAGCCCGGAGGCCAGCGCCTCCACCATGGCGAGACGATCCGTCTCCTGGCGCAGCGGCGGCGAGAGCTTGAAAAAGCTGCGATAGGCGCCGATGTCGTTTTCATTCAGCGTGAGATGATTGATGGAAGTGGCGCAGGTGACCTTCAGCCCCGCATCCTTGGCCCGCGCGATGATCTCCAGCGAAGGCGCGGCGCTGACGAGGGAGGCATGATAGCGCCCCTTGATCATGTTCACGAGGCGCAGGTCGCGATCCAGCGCGATGGTCTCGGCTTCGACGGGTATGCCGCCAAGGCCCAGACGCGTGGCGAATTCGCCCGCGTTCATCACGCCCGAACCCGCGAGATCCTCATCTTGCGCGAAATGCATGATGAGCGCGTCGAAATCACGCCCATAGGTCATGGCCCGGCGCATCACCTGCGCATTGCGGATGGAGTGCAGACCATCGGTGAAAGCCACGGCGCCGCTTTCCAGCAGCAGGCCGATTTCTGCGATCTCCTTGCCCTTGAGGCCCTTGGTGATGGCGGCCGAAGGAAGCAGCCGCACCCGCGCCGTGTCGCGCGCACGGCGCTTGATGAAATCGACGACAGCCGGATCATCCACCACCGGATGGGTGTCGGGCATGGCGACCATGGTGGTCACGCCGCCAGCGGCGGCGGCGGCGCTCGCCGAGGCCATGGTCTCGCGATGTTCGGCGCCGGGCTCGCCCACGAAGGCGCGCATGTCGATGAGGCCGGGGGCGACCATGTCCCCCGCGCAGTCGATGATCTCGGCATCCGCCGGAATGCTGTCGCGCGTCACCGCGCCGCCGAGGTTGGCGATGACGCCATTCATGATAAGCAAGCCGCCCTGTGTTTCCGTCCCGGCAGCGGGGTCGATCAGGCGGGCGTTGAGAAGGGCGAGAGGTTTCTTGCTCATGGTCGCGCCCTCAGTTCGGCAGGTTTTGCGCGAGGGCTTCGAGCACCGCCATGCGCACGGCGACGCCCATCTCGACCTGCTCGGTGATGAGCGAGCGCGGCCCATCCGCCACCGCCGTGTCGATCTCCACGCCCCGGTTCATGGGGCCAGGATGCATCACGAGCGCGTCGGGCTTGGCGTAGGCGAGCTTCTCCTCGTCAAGGCCATAGAAGCGCGCATATTCGCGCAGGCTCGGCACGAAGGCGCCGCTCATGCGCTCGAGCTGCAAGCGCAGCATCATCACGATGTCCGCATCCCTGAGGCCATCCCGCATGTTGCGATGAACCTCGACGCCGAGCCGGTCGACGCCCGCAGGCAGCAGCGTGGAGGGCGCCACAACGCGCACGCGAGCGCCAAGCCTGGCCAGCAGCAGCATGTTGGAGCGGGCCACGCGCGAATGGGCGACATCGCCGCAGATGGCGACGGTCAGTCCCTCGATCCGGCCCTTGTTGCGACGGATGGTCAGCGCGTCGAGCAGGGCCTGGGTGGGATGTTCGTGGGAGCCGTCGCCTGCGTTCACCACGGAGCAATCGACCTTGCGCGAGAGCAGATCGACTGCGCCCGATTCCTGATGCCGCACAATAATAATGTCGGGGCGCATGGCGTTCAGCGTCACCGCCGTGTCGATGAGCGTCTCGCCCTTCTTCACGCTGGAATTGGCGACCGACATATTCATGACGTCGGCGCCCAGCCGCTTGCCCGCGATCTCGAAGGAGGCCTGGGTGCGGGTGGAGTTCTCGAAGAAGAGATTGATCTGGGTGCGGCCGCGCAGAATGCTGCGCTTCTTCTCCACCTGGCGAGACAGGGCCACCGCCTCTTCCGCCATATCGAGCAGATGCAGGATGTCTGGGGCCGACAGCGCCTCGATGCCGAGGAGGTGGCGATGCGGAAAGACGATGGGGGAGCGGGTGTCTGCCATGAGGCGCATCCTATAGGGCCGCAGGGTCAGGGGATGCAAGGCGGCGGGGGCCGCAGTCCCCAGCAAGGTGTCAGCGCGTGATGGCCCGATGGCGTCGCTCAAGCTCCTCGCCATAGCGGCGCAGTGTGTGAGCCTCGGTCAGAAGGCCCAGCACATGACCATTCTGGGCGCTGTCGAGCACCGGGAGCACATCGGTCTCCGTCTTCTCGAAAATGTCGATGGCCTCGCGGATGGTCATCTGAGGCAGCAATAGGGCCCCATCGGGCAGGACGAGCGCCGATACCGGCGCCTCGGCCCTTTCAAGGGCGGTGTGGAGGTCGGCGGTCAACACCGTCCCCGCATAGCGCCCGTCCTTGTCGAGCAGGAAGACCTGCCGCTCGCCGCCGGGCGGAAAGAGGCTGCGGGCGGCCTCGATGGTCACGTCATGGGGAAGCGTGCGCGCATCCTTGCGCATGAGGCGGGCCACCGTCAGATCCCTCAGCCAGCCGATGTCGGCGGGTCCGCGAATGGTTTCGCCCCGCAGATGGAAGCGCCAGGTGGCGAAGGAATAGCCAAAGCCCGTCCGCACGATCAGCGAGGAAATGGCGCAGGCGATGAAACAGGCCGCCGTCACCCCGAAATCACCGGTCATCTCCAGCGCCAGCACGGTCATGGTGACGGGCGAGCCCAGCACCCCCGTGGCGAAGGCCGCCATGCCAGCCACCGCCGCCGCGCCAGGCGTCAGCGAAATCTCCATCCAGAGGCCGACCCCCTCCCCATAAAAGCGGCCGAACATGCTGCCTATCAACAAGGAGGCGAAGAAAAGCCCGCCGCGATAGCCCGCCCCCAGCGACACCGCCGAGGCCAAGCATTTCAACAGGGCCAGCCCCACCAGCAGGCCAAGGGGCACGGAATGCAGGAGGTTCTGCTGCAAGGCGCCATGGCCCGAGCCCATGACCTGCGGGCTGATCACCGCCATGGAGCCCACCAGCAATCCGCCCAGCACCGGCCGGAATGCAGCGGGAAAGCGGCTGCGGTTGAAGAGCCCGTCGACGATGGCGACGCCGCGCATGAGGGCGATGCTCGCCAGCGCCATGCAGATCGCCAGCACCACCAGATGCGCGAAGCCCACCCCATGGATCGCGGACATAGGTCCCGGCACAATGAGAAGGTCATGCCCGACGAGGGGCTTCGAGATCAGGGAAGCCACGATGGCGCTCGCCGCCACGGGCATCAGGGAGCCCACGCTATAGGCGCCCAGCACCACCTCGAAAGCATAGAAGGCCCCCGCCAGCGGCGCCCCGAAAGCCGCCGCGATGGCGCCCGCCGCCCCGCAGCCCACAAGCAGACGCAAATCGCTGCGCCGCGCCGCCAGCCCCCGGCCGAAGAGGGAGGCCACAGCCGAAGAAATCTGCGTATAGGCCGCCTCGAGCCCGACCGATGAGCCGCAGGCGTTGGAGATGAATGTCTGCAGCGTAATATAAAGGCTGCCACTGATGGACATGCGTCCGCCGTTCAGGGCGTTGGCCTCAATGGCGTCGGCCATGCGCCCGTTGAAGCGCTTGCCAGCCCAAAGGGTCAGAGCCGCAAGAGCGAAGGCCCCCAGCACCGGACCGCCAACCGCACGCCATGGGGACAGACCGCTGGCGATGGACAGGTGCTGGCCACGCTCGAGGCCAAACAAGATTTCGTGAACGAGTTGGGACCCCACCGACAGGCCGCAGACCAGAAGCCCGGAGAGCGACCCCACCACAGCGCCCACCACCACCAGCCCGAACTCCCTGGCGCGGACAAAGGCGCGCACCCAGACGGGGAAAATGCGGTCGAACTTCTGGGAGGGGATTGGGGCCATGGGAACCGGTGTTGAACGGGACTGCTAGCGGCAACGTCCCACAGCAGGGATCGGTCCGGCAACTCCTTGCTCACCGGCAGACCAGCCAGTGGCCCCGGCGTCAAGCGCCGAAGGGCCAAGACCCGCCTATCCCTTGTCAAGCTTTTGCTGAAAGGCTCCGCCGAACGGGTTGGTCGGACCTCCATATCCACTTGTCCACAGGGGCGGAATGTCTTCCAAAAAGACATTCCGGCGCAGACCCGCGTGGCGGCCGATTTGACAGTCGACCGGCCCTACCCCATGTTCCCGGCCGATTTAGCCTCCCCCGCCAAGCCTTCAGGGCGGCCTCGCAGCCTCTGCGATAAAGGCCATTTACGCTGGATGACTTGTGCTGGGTTGGCGTCTGAAAAGGCGTACCGGAATGAATGTCGTCATCGTCGAATCTCCTGCCAAGGCGCAGACGATCAACAAGTATCTCGGTAAGGACTACGAGGTTTTCGCATCGTTTGGCCATGT
>CANGTC010000083.1 GCA_947456505.1 Beijerinckiaceae bacterium | reverse complement strand
TAAAGGCCATTTACGCTGGATGACTTGTGCTGGGTTGGCGTCTGAAAAGGCGTACCGGAATGAATGTCGTCATCGTCGAATCTCCTGCCAAGGCGCAGACGATCAACAAGTATCTCGGTAAGGACTACGAGGTTTTCGCCTCGTTTGGCCATGTCCGCGATCTGCCCGCCAAGGATGGCTCGGTCAATCCCGACGACGATTTCGCCATGCGCTGGGAGATGGACGGCAAGGCCTCCAAACGCATGAGCGAGATCGCCGCCGCCGTGAAGGGCGCCAGCAAGGTCATCCTGGCGACCGACCCGGATCGCGAGGGGGAGGCCATCTCCTGGCATGTGCTGGAAATCCTGCGCGGCAAGAAGGTGCTCAAGGACAAGAAGATCGAGCGCGTCGTCTTCAACGCCATCACCAAGAGCGCCATTCTGGAGGCCATGCAGAACCCCCGCGAGATCGACGGCGCACTGGTCGACGCCTATCTCGCCCGCCGGGCCCTTGATTATCTTGTGGGCTTCACCCTGTCCCCCGTCCTGTGGCGCAAGCTGCCCGGCGCCAGATCGGCGGGTCGCGTCCAATCGGTGTCGCTGCGGCTGGTCTGCGACCGCGAGATGGAGATCGAGAAATTCGTCAAGCGCGAGTATTGGTCCCTCGCCGCCCACCTCTTCACCAAGGACAAGGCGCCCTTCATCGCCCGGCTCGTGGGCGCTGACGGCAAGAAGATCACCCGTCTCGACATCGGCGCCGAGGCCGAGGCCCGCGCTTTCGAGGCAGGGCTCAATCAGGCGAAGTTCACGGTGACCTCGGTGGAGGCCAAGCCTGCAAAGCGCAACCCCGCCCCGCCCTTCACCACCTCGACCCTGCAGCAGGAAGCCTCGCGCAAGCTGGGGCTCGCCCCCGCCCGCACCATGCAGCTCGCCCAACGGCTCTATGAGGGCATCAACCTCGGCGGCGAAACCGTGGGCCTCATTACTTATATGCGTACCGATGGCGTCGACATGGCGCCGGAGGCGGTGGCGGGGGCCCGCGCGGTCATCGCCGCGCAATATGGCGACGCCTATGTGCCCAAGGCCCCCCGCAGTTATTCGTCCAAGCAGAAGAATGCGCAGGAGGCCCATGAAGCCGTGCGCCCGACCGACGCCGCGCGGCTGCCGAAACAGATGGCGAAATATCTGGAGGCAGACCAGCTCGCCCTCTATGACCTGATCTGGACCCGCACTGTCGCCAGCCAGATGCAATCGGCGGAGCTGGAGCGCACCACGGTCGAAATCGCGGCGGATGTCCCCGCGCCTTCCGCCATCCGCAAGCTGGAGCTCCGCGCCACCGGCCAGGTCATTCGCTTCGACGGCTTTCTGAAACTCTATCAGGAAGGCAAGGACGACGAGGACGATGAGGAAGGCGGCCGCCTGCCCCCCATGGCCAAGGGCGAGGTCCTCGCCAAGGACCATATCGAAACTGTCCAGCATTTCACCGAACCGCCGCCGCGCTTCACCGAAGCGACGCTGGTCAAGCGCATGGAAGAACTGGGCATTGGTCGCCCCTCCACCTATGCCTCCACTTTGGCCGTCTTGCGTGAACGCGACTATGTGCGCCTTGATAAGAAGCGCCTGGTGCCGGAGGACAAGGGCCGTCTGCTGACCGCCTTTCTCGAAAGCTTCTTCACACGCTATGTGGAGTATAATTTCACGGCGGACCTGGAAGAGAAGCTCGACGAGGTCGCCAATCACGAAAAAGACTATAAAGCCGTGCTACGCGACTTCTGGCGCGACTTCATCGCCGCCATCGAAGGCACCAAGGATCTGCGCACGACCCAGGTGCTCGACAGCCTCAATGAGGTGCTGGGCTCCCATATCTTCCCCGCCAGGGAAGATGGATCGGACCCGCGCGGCTGCCCCTCCTGCGCAGCGGGACAACTCTCGCTGAAGCTTGGAAAATTCGGCGCCTTCATCGGCTGCTCGAACTATCCCGAATGCAAGTTCACCCGCACCCTGGCGCAGGCTGCGGCGGGCGAGGCGGCGGCCGCCGATGGCGAGCGGCCGGGCGTGCGCGTGCTGGGTTTCGATCCGGAAACAGGCGAGGAGATCACCTCCCGCGACGGACGGTTCGGACCCTATCTACAACTGGGCGAAGGCGAGAAGCCCAAGCGCTCCTCCATCCCCAAGGGGCTGAACGCATCCGAGATCACCCTTGAACAGGCTGTGGCCCTGCTCTCTCTGCCGCGCGAGGTCGCCCGGCATCCCGAGACCAAGGAGCCCATAGTGGCGGGCATCGGGCGCTTTGGCCCCTATGTGCAGCATGGGAAGATGTACGCCAGCCTGACGCGGGACGACGACATTCTCTCCATCGGCGCCAATCGCGCCATCGACCTGATCATCACCAAGGAACAGGGCGGCGGGCGCTTTGGCGCCAGCGGGCCGGGACGTGTGCTGGGCGAGCATCCCGACGGCGGCGAAGTGAGCGTGAAGGCCGGCCGTTTTGGCTCCTATGTGAACTGGGGCAAGATCAACGCCACGATCCCCAAGGGGACCAATGCGGAGGCGCTGGCTCTGCCCGAGGCCATCGCGCTTCTGGCGGCGAAGGCCTCGGCGGCGCCTGCGGGCGGGAAGGTTCTGGGCGAGCATACCGCGGGCGGGCCGATCACCCTGCGCGACGGGCGCTATGGCGCCTATGTGAGCCACGGCAAGGTCAACGCCACCATTCCCAAGGGGACCGCGCTCGACAGCGTCACCCTCGAGGACGCGATCCGCTGGATCGACGACAAGGGCGGCCCTGACAAGAAACTGACCCGCAAGGCCCCCAAGAAGGGCGCGGCGAAAAAATCGGCGGCCGTCAAAAAGCCGGCCGCCAAGAAGACTGCGGTCAAGGTGGACGACGACGACGAGCCCCCGTTCGACGTCGATGAGGGCCCCAAGTCCAAGACCGCCGCCCGCAAGGCGCCCGCCAAGGCTGCGGCCAAGAAGAGCGCGGCCAAAAAGAAGGCTCCCGCCAAGAAGAAAGCGGCTGCGAAGAAGAAGTGAAGGCGCCGCGTTCTGGAAAATCCGGGACTCCGCGACCACATGGTGTAACGTCGAGGGCGAATCTCCCCCTCGGCGCGGAAACCCGATTGTCCAGAAAAGCCCTCCCCCCCAAATCCAAGCCCGGCCCTGCGCCCAGGCCCCTTCTCTCCCGTGAAGAGGTCCTCGCCTTCATCGCCCGCGAACGGGCCGCCGCGAAGGCGACCGCAGGCGCCATTCCCGCCAAGATCGGCAAACGCGAGATCGCACGGGCCTTCGGCATCACAGGCTCGGACCGCATCGGCCTGAAGCAGATCCTCAAGGAGCTGGAGTCCGAAGGCGAAATCGAGCGCCGGGGCCGCACCCTGCACAAGGCGGGCGCCCTGCCCGATGTCGTTCTCGCGGATGTCTCGACCCGCGACCGGGACGGCGACCTCATCGCAGAACCCGTCGAATGGGACGTGACGGAATATGGCCCCGCCCCGCGCATTCTCGTGCGCGTCTCCCGCAAGCCCCGCCCCGGCGAGCCCATCCCGGGCGTGAATGATCGGGCGCTTCTGCGCGTCGAGCCCGTGCGCCACCCCGAACGCGGCCAGCCCGCCTATGTGGGACGGGTCATCAAGCTCGTGTCCAAGGCGCGGACGCAGGTGCTGGGCGTGTTTCGCGCCCTGCCCGATGGCGGCGGGCGGCTGATCCCCATCACCAAGAAGGGCCAGCCCAGCGAGCTCGACATTCCCAAGGGCTTTGAAGGCGAGGCCGTCGATGGCGATCTCGTCTCGGTCGATCTGCAGCGCGACAAGCGCTTCGGCCTGCCCCAGGCCAAGGTGCGCGAGAAGCTGGGCTCGGTGAAGAGCGAGAAGGCGATCAGCCTCATCGCCATACACACCCACAACATCCCCAACGAATTCCGCACGGACACCATCGCCGAGGCCGAAAGCGCCCGCGAGGCGACCATGGACCTGCGCGAGGACTGGCGCGATCTGCCGCTGGTCACCATCGACCCCGCCGACGCCAAGGATCACGATGATGCGATCCATGCGGAGCCCGATACGGACCCCGCAAACGAAGGCGGCTTCGTGCTCACCGTCGCCATCGCCGATGTCGCCGCCTATGTGCGTCCCCATCGTCCGCTGGACCGGGAGGCATTGGATCGCGGCAACTCCGTCTATTTCCCTGATCGGGTCGTGCCTATGCTGCCCGAGCGCATTTCGAACGATCTGTGCTCCCTGAAACCACTCGTCGACCGGCCCGCGCTCGCCGTGCGCATGATCATCGGCAAGGACGGGCGCAAGCGCAGCCACACCTTCCACCGCATCATGATGCGCTCGGCGGCCAAGCTCGCCTATCCCCAGGCGCAGGCGGCCATCGATGGTCATGTGGATGAGGTCACCGCGCCCATCGTCGAGAGTGTGCTGCGGCCGCTCTGGACAGCCTATGAAGCCCTGAAGATCGAGCGCGCCCAGCGCTCGCCGCTCGACCTTGATCTGCCCGAACGCAAGATCCTGCTGAACCCCGATGGCTCCGTGGACCGGGTCATCGTGCCCGCCCGCCTCGACGCCCACAAGCTGATCGAGGAATTCATGATCCTCGCCAATGTGGCGGCGGCGGAAACGCTGGAGCAGAAACAGCAACAGCTGATCTACCGCGCCCATGACGAGCCGAGCCAGGAGAAGGTCAACGCGCTGGCGGAGTTTCTCTCCACCATCGGCATCAAGATCGCCAAGGGCGAGGTCATGCGTCCGCACCATTTCAACCGCATCCTCGACCGGGTGCGCGACACCGAGCACATGCATGTGGTCAACGAGATCGTGCTGCGCTCTCAGGCGCAGGCGGAATATACGTCAGAAAATTACGGCCACTTCGGCCTGCATCTGAAGCGTTACGCCCATTTCACCTCGCCCATTCGCCGCTATGCGGATCTCATCGTCCATCGCGCTCTCATCCGCGCGCTGGGGCTTGGGCCCGATGGCCTGCCGGACATGACGCCCGATGAACTCGCTGAAATCGCCGAGCGTATTTCGGTCGCCGAGCGCCGCGCCATGGCGGCCGAGCGCGAGACCGTGGACCGGCTCATCGCCACCCATCTCGCCGACCAGGTCGGCGCAACCTTTCAGGCGCGCATCGGCGGCGTGACGAAGGTCGGCCTCTTCGTGAAACTGTCCGAGACCGGCGCCGACGGCTTCATCCCCGCTGCGACCCTGGGCGCCGATTACTTCCGCTATGACGAGACCCTTCATGCCCTGATCGGCAGCCGCACCGGCGAGATGCACCGTCTCGGCGACATGGTGGAAGTCCGCCTCGTGGAGGTCTCGCCCTTCGCCGGCGCCATGCGATTCGAACTGCTCACCGAGGGCCGCAACCGTCGCGCGGCGGGCGATGCGGGGCTGAAATTAAGAAAAACAAAGCACCGCGACACCAAGGCGCACGAAAATGGCCTTGGGCGTGCTAAGAAAGCTCCGTTCCCTCCGCGTGGGGGCGCGAAAGCGAAACGGAAACGCAAATGACGACCCAACCGCAGATGGATTCCCCCCGGGACAAGTGGCAGGCGGTCAAGCGCGGCTTCATGGGCAAGTGCCCACACTGCGGTGAAGGCAAGATGTTCCGCGCCTTTCTGAAGGTGGCGGAAGCCTGCCCGTCCTGCGGCGAGGCTCTGCATCACCAGCGCGCCGACGACGCGCCGCCCTATATGACCATTTTCGTGGTGGGCCATATCATCGGCGCGGGCATGCTCTGGGTTGAGCATCAGAACGATGAGCTGCCGATCTGGATCCACGCTACAGTCTGGCCGATCCTGACCCTCGTTCTCTGCCTTTATTTCCTGCCGCGCATCAAGGGCGCGCTGATCGGCCTGCAATGGGCGCTGCGCATGCATGGCTTTGGCGGGCATGCGAGCGGCGCCGACGCAAACCTCCCCGCCCCGGCCGCAAGCCCGACCTGAACGGACGGCCATGAGTGATTCGACCCATGCCGAAGAAGATCTTGCGGGTATCCTGACGCGCGAACTCTGGGCGCGGATCAGGAGCCAGGCGCCCACCAAGGTGCGCCCGCGCAAAGCAGCCACGTTGATTCTCCTCGACCGCAGCGGCCCCCAGGTGCGCTTGCTCATGGGCAAGCGCCATGCCGCCCACGCCTTCATGCCCGGCGTTTACGTCTTCCCGGGCGGGGGTGTGGAGCCCGGCGACCGACAGATGGCGATCGCTGGCGCGCTGGATCCGGTGACCGAGGCCAAGCTCGTGGCCTGTCTCGACAAGGGAGGCTCGCCAGCCGGCGCGCGCGCCCTCGCGCTGGCCGCCATCCGCGAAACCTTTGAAGAGACAGGACTTGCGCTCGGGGCAAGCGACTATGGCGTCCCCGAAGGCGCGCCCGAGGGGGCCTGGAGCGATTTTGCGGCGCTCGGCGTCTTCCCCATGCTTGAAGATCTGCATTTCATCGGCCGCGCCATCACCCCGCCGCGCATGAAAAAGCGCTTCGACGCCTTTTTCTTCGCCGCCGAGGCCAGCGCCATCGCAGCGAAGGTCGAGGGAATCGTAGGGGAGACAAGCGAGCTCGTGGAGCTGGTCTGGGTCACCATCGAGGAAGCCCAGAGTCTGGGTATGCCATTGATCACACAGATTATTCTGAAAGAGCTGGACCGCCGTCTGCGGGCTGGCATGAGCCGCTTCCTGCCGGTCCCCATCTACCGGGCGGGACGCAAGGGCTGGCTCAGACTGGAAGTCTGATCATCTTGACTTACGCCGCCCCATCCGTATGGTGCGGCCAATCCAGCCAGAGCGAGCTCGCTCTGGCTATCGCTGTTTCAGGACTCTGCTTCATCTGCGCCCCGCTCCTCGGGGCCCATTCGGGACGACGACCATGGCCAAGGCCGCCAATATCAAGATCAAGCTGCTCTCGACCGCCGACACCGGCTACTTCTACGTGACGTCGAAGAACGCGCGAACCAAGACCGAAAAGTTTGCGATGAAAAAGTACGACCCTGTCGCTCGCAAGCATGTCGAGTTCAAGGAAACCAAGATCAAGTAAGATTGATCCAGATCCTGACGCGAAAAAGGCGCTCCTGCCAGGAGCGCCTTTTTTCTTTTAAAATCGACGATTTGGTTCTGGTGGCCGGCCGACAGAGGCGTTTCGAGGAGGCCACTCCAACCTCTGCCGACCAGCCAACCCCACGGACCCAGGAGATGCGGCGGACCTGAGCACTCCGCAGGGTATTCGAAGGTTACGCGCGGCCCCCTTTGGAGGCCCCACAGGCAGAAGCTATAGGCTCGTCGCCGAATTGCAATCGCCCAGAGGCGCTGGGGGCGATTAATACACTATTTACCTAAATGCTTGGGGTTAACGTGGTCCCTCAGCGGGCGCCGATATAGTTTTTCACGGTCTCGAGAAACTTCACGACCGAAATGGGCTTCGACAGATAGGCCTCGCAGCCCCCCTGGCGCATCTTTTCTTCATCGCCCTTCATGGCGTAGGCGGTGATGGCGATGACGGGAATATGCTTCAATTCCTCGTCATTCTTGATCCACTGGGTCACCTGCAGGCCCGAGACCTCCGGCAGCTGGATGTCCATGAGGATCAGGTCTGGCCGGTGAAGGCGGGCCAGATCTATCGCCTCCATGCCGTTGCGGGTCTGTACGGTCGCATAGCCATGCGCCTCCAGAAGATCGTTGAAGAGCTTCATGTTGAGCTCGTTGTCTTCCACGATTAGAACGGTCTTGGTCATACTGCATCCAATCGGCGCTCAGGCCCTGCGGGCCCCTCTCGAAGAACTCTGTACCAAAGCTTCCTTGACGAAAAGAGAATCCCGGAGACTCCCTCGATGCGATCCAGCCGCGACGACAAGGCCCGGGAATGGGCCCAGACCCTCGCCATCGAGGCGTTGGGCTTTCTGGCCACCGATATGGAGCGGCTGGAGCCCTTTTTAAGCCTGACGGGCATTGATCCGGGCAATCTCAGGCAAGTGGCTGCCCAGCCCTCGTTTCTGGTAGCTGTTCTGGACCATCTGGCGGGCGACGAGAGCCTGCTTTTGGCCTTCGCCGCCAATGGGGGCCGCAATCCCGCCGACATCGAGAAGGGGCGGCGCATTCTGGCGGGCCCTGAGCCGGACTGGGGCGCTTGACCCCCGCCCTGCCCGCCCTCTGCCGTGACTGCCTGGCCCCTGCGGCCAGCGGCCAGCGCCGCTGCAAGGCCTGCGGCTCCCCGCGCATCCTTGACCATGCGGAGCTGCATGGCCTGCACCTCGCCCATATCGACTGCGACGCCTTTTACGCCGCCGTGGAGAAGCGGGACGACCCAAGCCTGCGCGACAAGCCCGTGATCATCGGCGGCGGTCGGCGCGGCGTGGTCTCGACCTGTTGCTACATCGCCCGAATCAGCGGGGTGCGCTCGGCCATGCCCATGTTCAAGGCCCTGAGCCTGTGCCCCGACGCGGTGGTGATCCGGCCAGACATGGCGAAATATGGCGCCGTGGGACGTCAGGTTCGAGCCCTGATGCATGACCTGACGCCCCTCGTGGAGCCCCTTTCCATCGACGAGGCCTTCCTCGACCTCTCGGGCACGGATCGCCTGCATGGCGCCTCCCCGGCGGTCACGCTGGCGCGCTTCGCCCGGCGCATCGAGACGGAGGTGGGGATCACGGTTTCGGTGGGCCTGAGCTATTGCAAGTTTCTGGCGAAGATGGCCTCCGATCTCGACAAGCCCCGCGGCTTCGCGGTGATCGGGCGGGCCGAAACCATGGAAATTCTGGAGCCAAAATCAGTGGGCGCCATTTGGGGCGTGGGCAAGGTGGCGGAGGAGCGCCTGCGTCAGGATGGCTTCCACACCATCGGCGACCTGCAAAGGGCCGACCAGACCGACCTTTTCCGCCGCTATGGCGCGGAGGGCGGGCGTCTGTGGCGGCTGGCGCGCGGCCTCGACGACCGCCCGGTGGAGCCAGAGCGCGAAGCCAAGAGCGCCTCCGCCGAAACCACCTTCGATGAGGATGTCTGCGACCCCGAAATACTCGCCCGCACGCTTTTTCTGCTCAGCGAGAAGGTCTCCGCGCGCCTGAAAAAAGGCGAGATCGCCGGGAGCACCGTCACCCTGAAGCTCAAGACTCCTGATTTCCGTCTGCGCACCCGCGCCCGCGCCCTGCCTCAGCCCACCCAACTGGCGGCCCGCATCTTCGAGGCGGCGCGGGAACTCCTGAACAGGGAAACGAAAGGCGAGCGCTTTCGCCTGATCGGCGTGGGCATGAGCGACCTTTGCGAGGCCGCAGACGCCGATCATGGCGATCTCGTGGATACGCGGGCGGCGCGCGACAAGGCCACGGAAGCGGCCGTTGACGCGCTGCGCGCCAAATTTGGCGGCGCGGCGGTGGTCAAGGGCATCGCCTTCGGCGCGCCGCGCAAGCCGCGCTGAAACGGCGCTATTTGGCGCAAGCCTTCTGCGGCAGGACCTCGAACTTGCTGAGTTTCCCATCAAGGGAATAGCTTCCGTAGTTGATCTTCAGCGCGCCCGAAACGCCATTCTCATAGAGATCGAAGGCGAGAATGTAATTTGGCTCCCCGTCTTTCTTTTCTCCATCAAAATAGCTGATGGTGACGGGCCAGCGGCGAACGCCTTTCAGCCCATCGGCCGTAGCGGCGAGAGGATCCGACGATGGGCCTGACGCCTCGCGCCCGATGATGCTCATGGTGTCGAAAAGCTTCATGCCGCCATCCGACCCATCAAAGATCCTGACCTCGTCCGTATTGCCGCCACGCTGGGCGACTTCGACAATTCTTACCATCTGGGCGGTGGGAAATACGGGAGAGGGCTCGAAGTCCGACTTCATGCGCGTCGGCTTCGTCAAAGCGACGGACAGCCCGCCATCGGCCGATTTGCTCGCCTTGCCATCGACGGTGTCCACGAGCTTGCCATCGATGTAGCTATCCGTCTTGAAGCGGAACCCCGAGCCATCGCCCTCTTCGAACGTGGTGGAGCGCATATCAGACGCGCGCGCGCCGCCTTCGTCCGACTGAAGTTCGGTGATCTGCCGAAAATTCGTGACGTAGCCCTCGCAAGCGGAGCCGCTGAATTCATAGACGATACGCCCCTTGGCCGCCGACGGGGCGGAGGCGCCCGTGGATTTACCGAGGGTCAGGTCATAAACCGCCCGATGCGCGAGGAAGGGCACGGAAGGCGAGGCCGCTTGGGCCTCCACGGCGCCGCAGATGGTCATCAGGCCAATGGCCAGCGAGGGCTTGATCCAAAATGAAATTCCAGGAGAAACTCTGCTTTGGCTGATCATGAACGCTTGGCTCCGGTTGCAGGCGCGAAGACTGGCTCTATGCGCGCTCCCCATGGCGAAAATACGATTTGGCGAAAAGCCCGCAAGACCCCAAAATCACCGCGAGCATTGTCCAGCAGGAGCGCCGCCATGTCCAGTCAAGCCAGAATGATCGAAGCGCGCCTGCGGGATCTGGGCATCGTTCTGCCCGCCGCTGTGGCGCCCATCGCCAATTACGTTCCCTTCGTACGCACGGGATCGCTGCTCGTCATCTCCGGGCAATTGCCGTTGGAGGATGGGAAGCTGACCGACCAACACAAAGGCAAGCTCGGCAAAGAGGTGTTCAATGAAGCCGGCCAGCAGGCGGCGCGGCTGGCGGCGATCAATGTGTTGGCGCAGGCGCAGGTGGCGCTCGGCGATCTGGATCGGGTGCGCCGGGTGGTGCGCCTTGGCGGCTTCATCAACGCCACGCCAGGCTTCACCGCCCTTGCGGCTGTCATGAACGGCGCATCGGACCTCATGGTGCAGGTCTTCGGAGATCATGGCCGCCATGCGCGCACCACCGTAGGGGTCGCCGAGCTTCCCATGGACGCCTCGGTGGAGGTGGAAGCCATGTTCGAATTCGAATGAGGAACGCCCCCGCCTGGCTCACCGCGCGCCCCATCGCCCATCGCGGTCTGCATGACCGGGGACAAGGCGCAGTCATCGAGAACAGTTCTTCGGCCGCCAGGGCCGCCATGGCGCGCGGCTACGCCATCGAATGCGACGTGCAGCTGTCCGGCGACGGCGAAGCGATGGTCTTTCATGATTTCACGCTGGAGCGCCTGACCGTGCGACAGGGCCGCGTGGACACCTTCATGGCGCAAGAGCTCTGCGCGTTGAACCTGCGCGGCGGCGCCGATGAGATCGCCGCCCTGCCCGGATTTCTGACCCTCATCGGCGGCGCCACGCCGCTGGTGTGCGAAATCAAGAGCCGGTTCGACGGCGACATGCGGCTCGCCGAACGTGTGGCGGCCTGCGCTGCGGCCTATGACGGGCCCATGTGCATCGAGAGTTTTGATCCGCAGGTCATGGCGCATCTTCGCGCGCATGGGGCCACGTTCGGAATCGAGCATGTGCCCCTCGGCATGGTGGCTCAGGCTGACTATGACGACGAGGATTGCGAATGGTCGCATCTCGACGCCGCCTGTAAACGCGCGCTGGCGCAGTTCCTCCACTTCGAGCGGACAAAGCCGGATTTCCTGTCCTTCCGCCTGCGCGACCTGCCCCATGCGGCGCCGCATCTATGCCGCGTCGGCCTTGGCATGCCCGTCACCATCTGGACCGTGCGCTCACAAGCCGAGCGTGAGATGGCCCTGAGGCACGCCGATCAGATCGTGTTCGAAGGCGATGTTTTCACACCGCAGCCGCCCGCCTGATCTCCGGGCCCGAGCGCAGGGGTTCATCGCCACGATAAGAGGCGTCAATCGTCAACTCGCCGCCCGACACGCGCGAAACACAGACGCAGATCTTCTTGTTCTGCGCGTGCTGCGCCTTGCTGAAGAAGACGTCGCGATGGTCGATGGTTCCGGTGAAGGACACGATGTCCACCACGCAGAGCCCGCATTCGCCGCGCCTGCAGTCGGCCACCACGCCCACGCCAGCAGCTTCCAGCGCGTCGAGCATGGATTGGCCGGGCTCAACCTCCACGCTCACGCCAAGGCGCGGCGCATGAACCGTGAAACGCTCGGAGGCGAAGCGACCGCTGGAGCCGAAGGTCTCGTAGACGAAGCGCTCGGGTCCGCGCCCGCTGGCCTGCCAGAGACCGCGCGCCCCTTCGAGCAAGGCGATGGGACCGCAGACATAGGCCTCGCCCAGCAAGTCGAGCTTGGCGAATTCAGCAGCCAGATCCATACGGCGGCCTTCATCCCCCGCGAAGACCTCCAGCCTCTCGCCAAGCAGCGCCGCAAGATCGTCGAGGAAGGGCATGGAGGCGCGGGAGCGGCCTGCATAGAGCAGCCGCACCTTGCGGCCCGAACGCACCAGCCGCGCCGCCATGCCGATCAGCGGGGTGACGCCGATGCCTCCTGCGATGAGCAGATATTCCGGCGCCTGCCGGGTCAGTTCGAAATGGGTGTCGGGCTCGGCGACCTCCAGCCGCGCGCCCACAGGCAACGACCACATATAGCGCGAGCCGCCACGGCCGGGCTCCTCGCGCTTGACGCCGATGCGCCAGCAGCCATCGACCGGCCCCTCGCCTATGAGCGAATAATAACGCAGGTCCGTCTTGCCATCGATGATGACGCGCACCGCCAGATGGGCGCCGCTGGGAAAGGGGCTCGCGCCCCCCTCCGGCTTCAGCAGAATCTCGCGCACCCCCTTGGCCACTTCGCGCGCGCCGGCGATGAGGGCTGTAGTCCAGTTGCGATCCGAACGCATGATCCCTCCCCGCTCAGCCGACGAGCCGCACGCCGCGCTTCATCTGCGCTTCGGCCTCCACCATGGTGTCGATCTGCCGGCGCGCCCACATGGCGCCTGCGTCGATGTTGAGATTGTAGAAGACATGATCCGGATTCTCGTCGATGGCGCGCTGCTGCGCTTCCACGATCCGCTCGTCCTCACCGAAGACGCGGGTGATGGCGTCGCGGATCTCGGTGGTGACGCGCTGCTCGTCGATGCGGTAGTCGCGCACATTGGCCCAGAAGTAATGGCAGGTCTTTTCGGTGGCGGGGGTGATGGTGTTGATGACCACCATGCTCACGCCCTGAGAGCGGTCGCCCTCAGGCGCGCCCGTGCCCGTGGGGGCGACGCCCACGTCGATGGCCACGGTGCAGGGCGCTTGAAACTGTATGATCTGCCAGCGATCCACATTGCCGGGCTTGCCCAGCTGCTTGCGCCAGAAGGGCGGCGCATCGATATCGACCATCCAGCGGCTGACGGTGGTGGTGCGATCCCCATGGGTCACATCAAAGGGCGCCTCGGCCACCGCGTCATTGCCGATGCTGGAGGAGTGAATGAAGGTCTCGTGGGTCAGATCCATGAGATTGTCGACGATGAGCCGGTAATCGCAGGCGGCGTGAATGGTCTTGCCATCGCCCGCCCAGGCCGGATCCTTGTTCCAGTGGAGATCAGGCACCAGCGCGGGATCGGCGAGGGCGGGATCGCCCGGCCAGACCCAGACGAAGCGGTGCCGCTCGACGACGGGGAAGCTGCGCACGGCGGCGGAGGGATTCATGGTCTCCTGCGAGGGCATGAAGACGCAGCGCCCCTGCGCGTTGTAGCGGATGCCGTGATAGGCGCACTGGATATTGTCGCCCTGCAGCTTGCCCATGGAGAGGGGCACGAGGCGATGCCAGCAGGCGTCCTGCAAGGCGACGGCGTCGCCATTCTCGGTGCGGTAGAGCACCATCTTGACGCCAGTGATCGTGCGCGCCAGCAACTCATGACGCAACTCGGCGTCCCAGGCGGCGGCGTACCAGGCGTTCAGGGGAAAGGTGCGGGGAGCGGACATGCTGGCCTCAACGGTTCAAACGCGGAACTGATTGAGGCATGCAAATACGCGCTCGAAGACGCCAAGGAAAGCCCGTTTCTTGCCCATAAATAAATGAAAAACCTTCGTTTCCAGTCCGTGTCAACAATGGGAAGAATCCCTTTTTGTGGGCGAGCCGCCATGGGAGCGGCGACGCTTGCCCACCGTCCCTCACCTTCTGGACTCGCCCACCGCATCGCCCTAAACAGGACCATGGTTTTCTTTGTCTTCATACTCAGTGGTTTCGCGAGCGCCCTGTCCAATCGATCGATGGACCCGCTGCTCACCTTGATCGCACGGGATTTCTCCATACCCATCACCACGGCCGCCCTTCTGACCTCGGCCTACGCCTTTCCCTATGCGCTGAGCCAGCCGGTGCTGGGCCCCATCGGGGATTTCTATGGCAAGACCCGGGTGCTGAAAGCCTGTCTCTGGCTGCTCGCCTTTTGCACGGTTGGTTGCATCTTCGCCCCTACATTTGAGATCATGCTGGGCTTCCGCCTGCTGGGCGGCGTGGCCGCTGGCGGGATCATGCCGGTGGCCATGGCGACGCTTGGGGACAAATATCCGCCCGAGATCCGCCAACTCGCCATCGGCCGATTTCTGACGGCGGGTTTGACAGGCATGATCCTGGGCGCGAGCCTGGCGGGGATCATGGCCATGAGCCTGGGCTGGCGCAGTTTTCTTTATGTCACCGCCACCTTCGCCTTGGCGGCAGCGATTGGCGCCACCCTGCTATTGCACGAAAACGCGCGGCCAGCTGGCCACATCCGCCTATCCGACGCGATCACGGGCTATGGAAGCATTTTCGCCAATCCCAAGTCCTGGCTATGTTTTGGCACGGTGTTCCTTGAGGCTTTGGCGCTCTATGGGTGCACGCCCTTCATTGGCGAGCTGATCGAGGCCTATGGACTGGGCACGGCGCGAGAGGCGGGATTCGTGCTGGCGGGGATCGGCATCGGCGGCCTCACCTATTCAATCACCCTCCACATCACCCTGCGTCTCTTCCGGCGCACACAGATGATGGCGCTGGGCGGCTGCCTGGCGGGCATGGGTCTACTGGGCATGGCGCTTCTCCTGCCCTGGCCGCTCATGTGCCTGTGCTTCACGGTGACGGGCTTCGGCTTCATGATGCTTCACAACTCGGTGCAGGCCGAGGTGGCGGAGCTCGCCCCTGCGGCGCGGGCCTCCGCCTTCTCCATGCACTCCTGCTCGTTTTTTCTGGGTCAAGCGATCGGCCCCATCATCTTCGGCTTCGGCCTGCATCATGTGGGTCGGGGATGGCTTGTGCTGAACATGGCCCTGCTGGCGACGACCGGGATCATGGTGTCGCGCCTCTTCGCCCGGCACCCCTCAGCCTCCGGTCGCCAGTGAGCCGCGACATGGTTGCGCTTGCCCAATCCTCGCCAACCATTAGGTTAGACGCAGCTTCTCCAGACCGAACCAATGGCTGACACCGATCTCACCATCCGCATGGTCCGCTCCCTCGCCGAGGTCGATCCGGCGAGCTGGGACGCCTGCGCCAATCCTGCGGCGCAGACGGAATCTGTTTGTGAACAGGCGGATTCAAATTATCAGGAAGAGCGATTCAACCCCTTCATAACCCACGCCTTTCTGAGCGCCTGCGAGGCCTCGGGCTCCGCCATTCCCCGCACCGGCTGGGGCGGCGCTCACATACTGGTTGAAGATGGGAAAGGCCGTCTGCTGGCCGCTGCGCCCTGCTACCTGAAGTCCCACAGCATGGGCGAGTATGTCTTCGACCAGGGCTGGGCGGACGCCTATGAGCGGGCGGGCGGGCGCTATTATCCCAAGCTCCAGATCAGCGTGCCCTTCACTCCCGCCCCCGGACGGCGCCTGCTGGTGGCCGCTGGGCCCCGCGCCGAGGAGGCCCGCTCCGCGCTCATCTCCGGCCTGCGGGCCGTGATGGAGAAGACCGGCGCCTCCTCCACCCATGTGACCTTTCTGACCAAGGCCGAATGGGAGGTGCTGGGCGCAGAGGGCTTCCTGCAGCGCACCAACAAGCAGTTCCACTTCTTCGACAAGGGCTATGGCGACTTCGAGGGCTTCCTGAACTCCCTCGCCTCGCGCAAGCGCAAGGCCATC
>CANGTC010000082.1 GCA_947456505.1 Beijerinckiaceae bacterium | reverse complement strand
TGGAAGCGCACGGAATCGCGCATGGCCGCATCCCCCGCCGCCACATCCGCATGGACCGAATAGTTCGACTGCACATAGGTGAAGGTGGAGATGATGATGCGCCAGATGCCCTCCACGGTCTCCAGCGGCAGCAGACCCTCGTGGCGCAGGGCCATGGCGCGCATCATGGAGGCCTCGCGTCCCGGCCGGAAGGCGGAGCCGCCGCCCTGCTTCTCCTTGATGGCGATGAGCGTGTCGATGATGCGGCTGCGCTCGATCAACAGCCCGTGCATGGCCGCATCGATCCGGTCGATGTTGACCCGCAGGTCGTTCAACATGTCTTCGGGGCGTGGCTCGGCCATGGGGGGATCCGCAGAACGTCAGGAAAGCGCGTCTGTTTAGCCTTGCGCGGGGGTGCTTGGCAAAGGATTCCGCAGCAGGCGCCTTCCCGCCACCGTCAGGCCAACCCGCTTCGAAGCTTGACTCTCTCCGAAGGCGGCACCTATAAACCAGTCCCTTCGTTCGGCAAAAAGAACGGCCCCACCCGGTCCCCCCATGTCTTCATCAGAAGCGGCCAGTGATCTGCGATTGCGGGAAGTCGATGCGCCCCAGAGCCAGGTGGCGCATTTCGGCGCTGACCAGCCCCTGCCCATGGATGCGGGGGTCGATCTCTCCCCCTTCACCATCGCCTATCAGACCTACGGGACCCTGAACGCGGACAAATCCAACGCCGTGCTGATCTGCCATGCCCTGACGGGCGACCAGCATGTGGCGAACGTCCATCCTGTCACGGGTAAGCCCGGCTGGTGGGAGATCATGGTGGGCCCCGGCAAGCCCATCGACACCGACCGCTATTTCGTCATCTGTTCGAATGTGCTGGGCGGCTGCATGGGCACCACTGGCCCCGCCTCCATCAATCCCGCGACGGGCCGCCCCTGGGGGCTCGACCTGCCTGTCGTGACGATCCGTGACATGGTGCGGGCGCAGGCCATGCTCATCGACCGGCTCGGCATCGACCAGCTCTTTTGCGTGGCGGGCGGCTCCATGGGCGGCATGCAGGTGCTGCAATGGGCGGCCTCCTACCCCGAGCGCGTCTTCAGCGCCATGCCCATCGCGGCGGCGGCGCGCCATTCTTCGCAAAACATCGCCTTCCATGAAGTCGGCCGTCAGGCCGTGATGGCTGATCCCGATTGGCGCGGCGGGCGTTATTTCGACCATCGGGTGCGCCCGCTCAAGGGCCTCGCGGTGGCGCGCATGGCGGCCCATATCACTTATCTTTCTGACGAAGCCTTGCAGCGCAAGTTCGGTCGCAAATTGCAGAACCGCGCCGCGCCCACTTTCTCCTTTGACGCAGACTTTCAGATCGAGAGCTATCTGCGCCATCAGGGTTCGAGCTTCGTCGAACGCTTCGACGCGAACTCCTATCTCTATGTCACCCGCGCCATGGATTACTTCGACATCGCGGAAGACTATGGCTCGCTGGCCAAGGCCTTCAAGGGCACGCGCACGCGCTTTTGCGTGGTGTCCTTCACCTCCGACTGGCTCTTTCCCACCAGCGAATCGCGCGCGGTGGTGCATGCGCTCAATGCAGGCGGCGCCGCTGTCTCCTTCGTCGAAGTCGAGACCGACAAGGGCCACGACGCCTTCCTGCTCGACGAGCCTGATTTGCTCGCAGCCACGCGCGGCTTTCTCGATTCAGCGGCCCGTGCGCGCGGCCTCATGGGGGCGGCGCGCTGATGGCCTCGGTCTTCGATCAGGAACGGGCGGCCATGTCCGCAGCGCGCGTCGATCTGCTGCTCATTGCGCAGATGGTGGAGCGCGGCGCGCGGGTGCTGGATGTGGGCTGCGGCGATGGCGAATTGCTGCGCCTCTTGACCGAGACCCGCGATGTGGATGCGCGCGGCATCGAACTGTCGCAGCGCGGCGTCAATGATTGCGTGGCCAAGGGGCTCTTCGTCATCCAGGGCGACGCCGATACGGATCTCGTCGACTATCCCGACGACGCCTTCGACTATGTCATCCTCTCCCAAACACTGCAGGCCACGCGTCAGCCAAGGCGCGTGCTGGAGCAGATGTTGCGCATCGGTCGGCGCGCCATCGTGTCCTTCCCCAATTTCGGCCATTGGCGCATTCGCTGGCAACTCGCCACCCGAGGCCGCATGCCCGTGACGAAGAACCTCTCCTACAGCTGGTACGACACGCCCAATATCCACTTCTGCACGATCCGCGATTTCGTCGCGACGACGCAAGAGATCAACGCGCATATCGAACGGGCCGTCGCGCTCGACAGCGCAGGTCAGTCCATGCGCTTCTCCGCGCCCTGGTGGGTGTGGAACATGTTTGGCGAACAGGCGGTCTTCGTGCTGGAGCGTGGGCGTTGATTTTTAATTGATCAGATAGATCGCAAGATTCAGCGCGCCCGCGAAAGTGACCCATGCCAGATAGGGCGGAAAGGCCCAGAACGACAGTCGGTCAAGCCGCCTGAACGCAATCATGTTCGCCACAATGGACGACCACAAGAACACGATCACCACCAGTCCGAGCCCCGGGCTGCGCATGCCGAAGAAGGCGATCGACCAGAGTGCGTTGAAGGTGATCTGAACGACAAAAATGATGATCGCCCGCCCGCGCTCAGGCGTCTGCGGGTCTAGCCGCAGGATGCGATAAAAAGCCACGATCAGTCCGGTGAAAAGCAGGGTCCATACCGGGCCGAAGAGCCAGTTGGGGGGCGTGAACCAGGGCTTCTGGATCTCCGCATACCAGGTCGGAATATTCGGCATGGTGGCGGCGTTGCCGATGAAGCTTGCTGCGAAAACAACGCAGATCGCCACGCCCGCATGCGCGGCCCAGCCATAGCTGCGTGAAACATGTTCCATATCTTTACCCACCGAGTCGTAACGCGCCTGAGGATTGGGTATACGTGCCAAACGCAACCCGGTTTGGACGCATCAGATGTCGCAGTGGAAACCCCGCACTTTTCTCGCCCAGGCGCTCGGCAAAATCGACGCCGGGAGCCGCGCCATCGTGCCGCCCATCCATGTCTCCACCACCTATGAACGTGACGCCGACAATCAATACCGCTCCGGCAATTCCTACGGGCGGCCCGATAACGAAACCGTGCGCGAGGCCGAAGCCATTCTGGCGCAGCTTGAGCATGGCGCGGGCGCCATGGTGCTGGGCTCGGGCATGTCGGCGGCGGTGGCGGTGTTCTCGACCTTGTCGCCGGGCGATCACGTCATCGCGCAAAAGGTCATGTATTGGGCCCTGCGCAACTGGCTCGCCACCGAAGGGGTGCGGCGCGGGCTTGAGGTAAGCTTCGTCGACGCCGCCGACACCGCTGCGGTGGCGGCCGCATTGCAGCCGGGCCGCACGAAGCTCGTCTGGCTGGAGACGCCGTCCAATCCCCTGTGGGAGGTCTGCGACATCGCGGCCATCGCCAAGGCGGCCCATGCCGTGGGCGCGCGCGTGGCGGTGGATTCCACCTGCGCCACGCCGCTGCTGACGCGCCCGCTGGAGCTTGGCGCTGATCTCGTGATGCACGCTGCGACGAAATATCTGAATGGCCATTCGGATGTGATCGCGGGCGCCCTCATCACCGCGCAGCTCGATGAGACCTGGGCGAGCCTGCAACGCATCCGCGCGTCCCATGGCATGATTCTCGGGCCCTTCGAGGCCTTCTTGCTGATTCGAGGCATGCGCACGCTCGATCTGCGGGTGCGCGCCGCCTGTTCAAGCGCGCTGGATCTGGCGACGCGCTTCAGCGCCCATCCTCAGATCGAAGCGGTGCTTTATCCAGGCCTGCCCAGCCATCCCCAGCACGCGCTGGCCTGCGCGCAGATGCACGGCGGCTTTGGCGGCATGTTGTCGATCCGCGTGAAGGGCGGGGAAGCGCGCGCCATCGCCACCGCCGCCCGTGTGCGTCTTTGGAAGCGCGCGACCTCGTTGGGCGGCGTCGAGAGCCTCATCGAACATCGCGCCTCGATAGAGGGCGCGAGCTCGCCTTGTCCCCTCGATCTGCTGCGTCTGTCGGTGGGAATCGAAGATGTGGACGACCTCTTTGCGGACCTCGATGCGGCCCTAAATGCAGCCTGACGCACAGGCGAGGCGCATGGGCAAGTGGATCGCGATTTTTCTCGACGCCTATGATCGCTTCCTTGCGGACGATGGCTGGGCCATCGCGAGCCATATCGCCCTGTCGACGCTGACCTCCCTGTTTCCCTTCCTCATCTTCGCGACAGCTCTTGGTGGTGTTTTCGGCTCGAAGGAACTTGCCGATCAGGCGGCCGAGATTCTGTTGGACGCCTGGCCGCAGGGGGTGGCGCAGCCCATCGCCGCCGAAATCCACAATGTGCTGACACAGAGCCGGGGCGGCCTTCTCACCATTGGCGTCGTGCTGGCGCTCTATTTCTCCTCAAGCGGCATCGAGGCGCTGCGGGTAGGCCTCAACCGCGCCTATGACGAGAAGGAGGAGCGCTCCTGGTATCTGCTGCGCGCCGAATCCCTCTGCTATGTGCTGATCGGCGCCTTCGCGCTATTGGCGCTGGCCTTGTTGGTGGTGCTGGCGCCCCTCGCCCTTGCCGCCATCGCAGAGTTTGCTCCGCGCCTTGCGCCCCTGTGGGAGGGCCTGGCGCTGGTGCGGTTCGGCGTCACGACGTTGGCGCTTCTGGCGGCGCTGATCATCGCCCATAAATGGCTGCCTGCGGGCCGGCGAAGCTTCCGTCAGATCTGGCCGGGCGTCGTCTTCACCCTGGCCCTCTCCTTCCTCTTCGCTTTCGCCTTTGGGCGATATCTCGAACAATTCGCCCGCAACTATGTGACGACCTATGCGGGCCTTGCTTCGGTCATGATCGCGCTGTTGTTTCTCTATGCGCTGGCGTCGATCTTTGTTTATGGCGGCGAACTCAATGCGGCGATCCGCCGTGCACATGCGCGCAAGGCGGATTGATTCGAAGCGCCGGGTCTGAAAAACAGGGCGTGGTCCGGCAGCGAATCGCCGGGCGTCCAGAGCGGGGATGATGATGGCTGAGGTTTGCACGCAGGGCGTCGATACGGGTTTTGTGGCGCTTGGCTACGCCAAGGTCGCGGTGCTCGGCGTGGTGCAGGGAATCACCGAGCTTCTGCCGATCTCATCCACCGCCCATATGCGCATCGTGCCCGCCTTGCTGGGCTGGCAGGATCCAGGCTCCGCCTTTTCGGCGGCCATGCAGATGGCGGCGCTGGCGGCGGTCATCAGCTATTTCTGGAGCGATATGCGCGGCCTCGCTGTGGGTTCGGTGCAGGCGGTGATGCGCCGGGATTTCGATGATTGGCATTTTCGCTTCGTCATCTGGATCGCGCTGGCCACCATACCCATCGGCATCTTCGGCCTCGCGTTGTCGAAGTTGCTCAACACCTGCGGTTCGCCGCTGCGGACCCTGCCGGTCATCGGTCTCTCCTGCATCGTGATGGCGATTCTGCTGGGTGTTGCTGAACGCATCGCGCGCCACAAGCGCACCCTTGATCACGTCACCCTGAAAGACGCCATGATTGTCGGCCTCGCGCAGGTGGGCGCGCTGATCCCCGGCATTTCGCGCTCCGGCTCCACGCTCACGGCGGCTTTGTTTCTCGGGTTGAAGCGCGAGGAGGCCGCGCGCTTTTCTTTCCTGCTGGGCCTGCCAGCCATCGCTCTTGCGGGGCTGAAGGAATTCTTTGTTTTGTGGCGGGCCGATCTCGACGCCCATGGCTGGGGCATTTTGCTGGTGGGCCTGGTGGTGGCCTCCATCTCAGCCTTTGTGGCGATCTGGAGCCTCATGCATCTTCTCGAGCGTTTTTCGTCCTGGCCCTTCGTGATTTATCGCGGGCTCATGGGCGTGTTCTTGCTTCTCGCCTTTTATTTCGGGTGGTTGGTTTAACCCCTTCTTCTCCCGCAAAACAAAAGGGCGGCCCTGCGGCCGCCCTTGGCTTTTAACACGAGTCCGCCTCAGCCCCCTTTTGGGAAGCGCACGACGGTCCCGATCTCCGTTGGCTTTTCGATTTGCGGCGCGTCGGTCACCGGCTCATCGCCGATGGTCAGCGCCCCGTTGGCGGCGCCGATGCGCACCACTTCGCCGTCATGCACCTCGCCCGCCAGAATGCGCTCGGCGAGGGGATCCTGCACATTCTTCTGGATGGTGCGCTTGAGCGGGCGCGCCCCATAGGCGGGATCATAGCCCTTCTCCGCCAGCCAGCGCCGCGCTGCGGCGTCAAGCTCGATGGTGATCTTGCGGTCCTCGAGGAGGCGTTGCAGGCGTTGCATCTGGATGTCGACGATGGCGCCCATATCCTCGCGGCGCAGGCGATGGAAGAGGATGATTTCATCCACACGATTCAGGAATTCGGGCCTGAATTTGCCGCGCACCACCTGCATCACTTCATCATGCACCGCGCTCGATTCCTCGCCCTCCTTCTGCATGACGAGATATTCGGCGCCGAGGTTCGAGGTCATGATGATCAACACATTGCGGAAGTCCACCGTGCGGCCCTGACCATCGGTCAGGCGTCCGTCATCGAGCACCTGCAACAGCACGTTGAAGACATCCGGATGGGCCTTCTCGATCTCGTCGAAGAGCACGACCTGATAGGGCCTGCGCCGCACCGCTTCCGTCAGTGCGCCACCTTCTTCATAGCCCACATAACCGGGAGGCGCGCCAATGAGCCGCGAGACCGAATGCTTCTCCATATATTCGGACATATCGATCCGAACCATGGCCGACTCGTCATCGAACAGGAACGACGCGAGCGCCTTGGTCAGCTCGGTCTTGCCGACGCCCGTGGGTCCCAGGAACATGAAGGATCCGATGGGACGGTTGGGGTCCTGCAACCCGGCGCGCGCGCGCCGTACGGCGGTGGCGACCGCATGCACAGCTTCCTTCTGGCCGATGACGCGCCTGGCGAGTTGCCCTTCCATCTTGAGCAATTTGTCGCGTTCGCCTTCCAGCATCTTGTCGACGGGCACGCCGGTCCAGCGCGAGACGACCTGCGCCACATGGTCGGCGGTGACCGCCTCTTCGACCAGAGCGCCGCCCTCATTGGCCTCGGCCATCCCAAGCTTCTTTTCGAGATCGGGGATCACGCCATAGGACAGGCGCCCGGCCTCCGCATAGTCGCCTTTGCGCTGCGCATTGGCGAGTTCGGTGCGGGCCTGTTCGAGCTGTTCCTTGATCTTCTGGGCCTGTCCCAGCTTGTCCTTCTCGGCGCGCCAGCGAGCCGTGAGGGACGCCGATTTTTCTTCAAGATCGGTCAGCTCGCCTTCCAGCTTGCCGAGCCGGTCGCGCGAGGCGGAATCCGTCTCTTTCTTGAGGGCTTCGCGCTCAATCTTCAGCTGGATGATGCGCCGGTCGAATTCGTCGAGCGCTTCGGGTTTGGAATCCACCTGCATGCGCAAACGCGAACCCGCTTCGTCCACAAGGTCGATGGCTTTGTCTGGCAGGAATCGATCGGCGATGTAGCGATTGGAGAGCGTCGCCGCCGCCACGATGGCGGAGTCAGTGATGCGCACGCCGTGGTGCATTTCGTATTTCTCTTTCAACCCGCGCAGGATCGAGACCGTATCCTCCACAGTAGGCTCAGACACGAACACCGGTTGGAACCGTCGCGCCAGCGCTGCGTCCTTCTCCACATGCTTGCGATATTCGTCGAGGGTCGTGGCGCCGATGCAATGCAGTTCGCCGCGCGCCAGCGCAGGCTTGAGCAGATTGGAGGCGTCCATGGCGCCGTCCGTCTTGCCCGCGCCAACGAGCGTATGCATCTCGTCGATGAAGAGGATGATGCCGCCCTCCGCAGAGGTCACTTCGTTGAGCACCGCTTTGAGGCGCTCTTCGAATTCGCCGCGATATTTGGCGCCCGCGATCAGCGCGCCCATATCGAGGGCGAGCAGCTTCTTGTCCTTCAGGCTCTCGGGCACGTCGCCATTGATGATGCGCAGCGCCAGCCCTTCCACGATGGCGGTCTTGCCCACGCCGGGCTCGCCGATCAGCACGGGATTGTTCTTCGTGCGGCGCGAGAGGACCTGAATGGCGCGACGAATTTCTTCATCGCGGCCGATCACCGGATCCAGCTTGCCGTTGCGCGCCGCCTCGGTCAGGTCGCGCGCATATTTCTTTAGGGCATCATAGGCGTTCTCGGCGGTGGCGCTGTCGGCGGTGCGGCCCTTGCGCAATTCCTCGATGGCTGTGTTGAGCCCCTGCGCGGTGACGCCCGCCGTGGCGAGAATCTTTCCAGCGTCGCAGGATTTCTCCAGCGCTATGGCCAGCAGCAGCCGCTCCACGGTGACGAAGCTGTCGCCCGCCTTTTGGGCGATCTTTTCGGCGGCGTCGAAAATGCGCGAGGTCGTCGGCGCCAGATAGAGCTGGCCCGCGCCCGAGCCCTGCACCTTCGGCAGCTTGGCCAGCGCCAGCTCCGTGGCGGTCAGCGCATCGCGCGATCGTCCGCCCGCCCGGTCGATCAGGCCCGCTGCGAGGCCCTCCTCATCGTCCAGCAGAACCTTGAGCAGATGTTCGGGGGTGAATTGCTGGTTGCCCTCGCGTACGGCGAGGGATTGGGCGGATTGAACGAAGCCACGCGCCCGTTCGGTGAATTTTTCGAAATTCATCATGACCTCCTGGACCCCCGGGCGCGCCCCGAAGCGGCGAGACCGGCGTCTGCGAATCGGCCCCCGAAGGCGACCGTGCTGCAGATGTAGGGAGCCGCTTTGTCCAGTGGAAGGGGCGGCCTTTCCAACCGGCCCTCTTTCTTGATACGGATCAATCAGGCGGGGCTATTGTCCGGCCTCCGATGCTTTTAAGTTGAGCCAAAGTTCAGAACCGGTGGGAGCCCATGCCCAAGATCACCATACCCAGCGCCAACATCACCTTTGAATGCGACGAGCACGACACCGTGCTTCGCGCCGGTCTGCGGGCAGGCCTTGGCATGCCCTATGAGTGCAATGTGGGCTCCTGCGGCAATTGCCGTATCGAATTGCTGAGCGGCGAGGTCGTCCATGAGCGCGAGAACCCGCCTGGCTGGAACGAGCGCGACAAGACCCGCAACCGGTATCTGGGCTGTCAGGCGCGCCCCACCGGCGATTGCTCCATCAAGGTGCCCATGCGGCCGGAGTACAAGAGCCAGTTCCTGCCCGCGCGCACCACGGGCAAACTCGTCGCCATCGAGGACATCACCCACGACATCCGCGAATTTCGCTTCGCACTGGCGGCGCCCAACGGCTTCCTGCCCGGGCAATATGCCTTGATCCACGCCCCGGGCGTGCAGGGCGGGCGGGCCTATTCCATGGCCAACGCCGGCGAGCCCGGCCAGTGGGACTTCCAGATCCGCCGCGTGCCCGGCGGGGAGACCACCAGCGTGCTCTTCGACAAGCTGCGTGTGGGCGACGAGGTCGGCCTCGACGGCCCTTATGGCATGGCCTATTTCCGCGACGAATCGCCGCGTGAGGTGCTTTGCATGGCGGGCGGCTCGGGCCTCTCGCCCATGATCTCCATCGCTCGCGCCTTCGCCGCCTCGACCACGTCGCCGGAGCGCAAGCTGCATTTCATTTATGGCGGGCGCACCCCCCGCGACATCTGCGGCGAATCGATCCTGAAGACCCTGCCGGGCTTCGGCACGCGGATCTTCTACCACTGCGCGATTTCCGACGCCGCCAATCCAGAGTCGGCGGGTTGGAGTGGCCGCACGGGCTTCGTGCCGGATCTCGCCGCCGAGCTCTTCGAGGGCAAGATCGCCGAGATGGAAATCTATTTCGCGGGTCCCCCGCCCATGGCCGACGCCATCATGAAAATGGCCATCACCCACAAGGCGCCCGCCGCCCAGCTGCATTTCGACAAGTTCTATTGAGCCTCGCGGGAGGCTCAAACGGGCGCAAAAAGAAGGGGCGGCTCGCGGGCCGCCCCTTTTATTTCTTCACTCGGCGATGGGCAGGTCGCCCTGGACGCTGGCCTCGGGGGCCTCGCCCTCCGGGCGCTTGCGTCGACGGCGCGGCCGCAGGTGGTAGCCGCCGACCTCGCCCTCGGCGCGCTGATCCGGCTCGTTGTTCACAATGGGCTGGGGCGCATCGGCCTCGGGCGCCATGACGCGCACGGGCGAAGTGATGAAGGAGGGCAGGGCGGCGCCTTCAATTTCAGCGGGCGCCTCCGGGCGGGGCTCGCGGAAGCTTTCGCGCGGCTGCTGGTCGTTGCGGAACTCGCGGGGCTGACGATTTTCGCGGCCGCGATTGTTGAAGCGGCCCTGACCATTCTGGTTACGGTCCTGCCGCTCGGGGCGATCCTGCCGGTCTTGACGGTCCTGGAAGGGCCGGTCCTGACGGGGCTGGCGCTCGCCCTGATAGGGTTGGCCGTGCTGACGTTCGCCGCCAAAGGAGGGGCGATCGATGAAGGGCTGGGGCTGGTTCTGCGGAGCCATGGGCTGCTGCTGGGGCTGCTGTCCGCCGAAGGAGGGCTGGCCGTAGGGCTGCTGCTGGCCGCCATAGCCCTGCTGCTGCGGGGGCTGGCTGAAACGCTCCAGCGGCGAGGCGAAACGGTCGGGAAGCCCGCCCATGTCGTCATCATCGTCCATCTCGTCCGTATCCGGCTCGCCGGGGGCCCGCACATAGCCCATCTGGGCCTGAGCCTGCGCCAGCTGCGCCGAGGCGATCAGGCGAAAGTAATGTTCGGCATGTTGCAGATAGCTTTCCGCCATCACCGGGTCGCCGGATGACTGGGCGTCGCGGGCGAGCTGGAGATATTTCTCCGCCACATGTTGGGCGGTGCCCCGGATCTTCACATCCGGACCATTCGACTCATAGGTGCGGGTGAGCGGATTGGGACCCTTGCGGTTGTTGCGACCGCGCATGCGCTTATTCTGACCTGGTCTCATCGAAGATCCTTGGGTGCATCCTCAGGCCTGGCTTTGGCTTCGCCCGCCGGGCTTTGTCCATCAGCGGATCATTTGCGCAACCGCGCCACAGGGGAGCCTTGACTCCAGCCTGCACGATCCGGTCCGCAGCCTCCATGGGATGGCGTCGGACTCGATTTTCGACCTGCCTCTCAGAGATCGAAATTTGGAAATGATCGCCTTGGGAACGTTTTGTCTCGACCGGAACGATCCTGAGAGGAGCCTGAAGTTTCAGTCTCCCCGGAACGCTACACTACGGTGTTTGAGTTCTGCGTCGGCCCATACAAGGCGATCTCGTATTTGTAACCTAGTCGCTTTCGATGCGCTCGCCAAGGGGGGCGGGCGCAAAATATCCCGGTAAAGCTAGACAGTGATCCTTTGTCCCAGCACCGCGCGCTCCACGCCCGCCAGATCGCGCTTGGCGTGAACATTCCCGAAGCCTCGGCTGGACAGCAGCGCCGCCACGGCCTCCGCCTGGCCCAGGCCCACCTCGAAAATGGCGAAGCCTCCCGGCGCCACAAGCCCCGGCAGAAGCGCGCAGATCTCGCGATAGGCGGTGAGCCCATCCGGCCCGCCATCCAGCGCCAGCGGTGGATCATAGAGCCGCACTTCCGGGTCAAGGCCCGCCAGCGCGGCGGTCTCGATGTAGGGGGGGTTGGACACTACGAGGTCGTAAAGGCCGGGGAGGGCCGCCTCCCAGCTTCCCTGCCGCACCTGGCCGCGCGAGGCGAGGTCGCAGCGTGCGAGGTTTTCGCGGGCCACGGCGCAGGCCTCCTTCGAAAGGTCGACGCCCAGGCCCCGGGCCTGCGGAAACACATCCAGCAGCGCGCAGAGCAGGGCGCCCGAGCCGGTGCCCAGATCAAGGATCGATAGGGCCTCGCCCTGCCGCTCCGCCAGAACCTCCAGCGCCCCATCCACCACCGTCTCGGTGTCGGGGCGGGGATCGAGCACTGCGGGGGTGACCAGCAGGTCGAAGCTCCAGAAGCTGCGCGCCCCCAGAATGCGCGACACCGGCTCGTGGGCGAGGCGACGCTTGGCCATGGCCAGAGCCAGCTCCGCCGCCTCCTCCTCGATGGGCAGATCCGGATCGCGAATCAGGGCGGAGTGGTCGAAGCCCGCCGCCGCGCAGAGGAGAAGCCGCGCGTCGATGGTCGCCTCGTCGATCCCCGCCCTCGTGAAGGCCTCCGCCAGCAGGCGCATGGCCTGCCGACGGCTGGTCTCGGGCGTCAGACCGTCAAGGAGCGTCTGCACCTCAGCTCGCCGCCTTCGCGAGCACCCGCGTGAGGCGGGCGGCGAAGGCTGCGGGATCGGCGAGTTGCTCGCCATCCATCAGGCGGGCCTCGTCATGCAGCAGCCAGGCGGCGTCCTCCACAAGGCCCTTGTCGGCGTCCGCGCCATAGCGCTTGGCCAAGGCCTGCACGAGGGCGTGGCGCGGGTTGATCTCCAGCACGGGTTTGGTCAGCTCGGCGCGTCCGGCCTGGGCCAGAATGCGCTCGAGGCGCCGGTCCGGCCCATGCTCCCCAGCCACCAGACAGGCCGGGCTTTCCGCCAGCCGTTCGGAGGCCCTGACATCGGCGGTGACGCTTTCGAGCGTTTGCTTGAAGAAGGCGAGCAGCACCGAGACGTCTGCACTCGTCTCCGCGCTTTCTTCTTTCGCGCCCTCGGCCAGCGGAATCGCCTTCAGATCCGCGCCGCCCTGGGTCACGGATTTGAAGGGCTTGCCGTCAAAGCCCAGCGCCGTCGAGACCCAGAAGGCGTCCACGGGATCGCCCAGCAGCAGCACTTCCACGCCCCGCGCCTTGAAACCTTCGAGCTGCGGGCTGGAGCCCATGCGCTTGGCGTCCTCGCCGGTGAGATAGAAGATGGAGGTCTGGTTTTCCTTCAGGCCCGCCACATAGTCGGCGAGGCTCCGCCCGCCCTCGGGATGGGTGGTAGTGGCGAAGCGGGCGAGCTTGAAGAGCTGGTCGCGGCGCTCGGGGTCCTCATAGAGGCCCTCTTTGAGAACCGGGCCGAAGTTCTCCCAGATCTTGGCGTAGGCCTCCGCATCATTCTCGGTGGTCTTGGTCAGTTCCTGCAGAATGCGGTTGGTCACGCCCTTGCGGATGGCGGTGAAGACCGGGCTCGTCTGGATCATCTCGCGGGAAACGTTGAGCGGCAGGTCGGCGGAATCCACCACCAGACGTACGAAACGCATCCAGCCGGGCAGAAGGTCGCTGTCCTGATTGATCAGCACGCGCCGCACATAGAGCTTGTTGCGGCCCTTGCGGGCGGGGTCGAAGAGATCGAGGGGGCGCGAGCCCGGAACGAAGGCGAGAACCGTATATTCGTGGCGTCCTTCCGCGCGCCAGTGGACGGTGAGCGCGGGCTCGTCATACTGGCCCGCGAGGCTGCGATAGAAGTCGGTATATTCCTCTGAGGTCACGGCGCTGCGGGGCTTGGCCCAGACGGCGGCGCCATCGGTCAGGCGGCGCGGCTCGGCCTCGGGGGTCTCGCGCAGATCGATGGGCACGGCCACCGCGCCCGAATGCTCCCTGACGATGCTTTCCAGCTTCCAGGGTTCCAGATAGGCCTTTGATTCCTCGTTGAGATGCAGGATCACCCTTGTGCCGCGCGCAGGCGCGGCCTCCAGCGCGATGGGCTCGGTGGTATAGGCGCCCTTGCCGTCGGAGATCCAGCGCCAGCCCTCGTCGCCGCCCGCCTTGCGGGTCTCCACCGTCACCTTGTCGGCGACCATGAAAGCTGAATAGAAGCCGATGCCGAACTGGCCGATGAGATCGGCGCCGGAGCGGCCCGCGCCGCCCTCTTCCTCGACTTCCTCCTCGCCTTTCTTCTCCGTGTTTGCGCTGATGCGCTCCAGAAAGGCGCGGGTGCCGGAATTGGCGATGGTGCCCAGGGCTTCCACGAGATCGGCCCGGGCCATGCCGACGCCATTATCCGCGATAGTGAGGGTTCCAGCATCCTTGTTCAGGGTGAGTTCGATGGCGAAGGGGGTTTCCTCACCGATCAGGGTGGGATTCGCCAGCGCCTCGTAGCGCAGCTTCTCGCAGGCGTCCGCGCCGTTGGAGATCAATTCGCGCAGGAAGATGTCCCGGTCCGAATAGATCGAATGCACCATGAGGTGGAGAAGGCGGGAGACATCCGCCTGAAAGGCGTGGGATTGGGCGTCTGGCGCGTCGGTGCTCGTCGTCACTACAAAAATCCCCATCAGCTGAAGGAACCGGGCTGGATGATCCAGCGCAGCCCTTCATATCGCGGCGCGAGCGTGAGGATTCAAGGGAGGAAAGGAAAGCAAAAATAGGCCGGTGGAAGCATGGCTTCACACCGGCCATTCGTCGCCCCGGTACGCGGCCCGGCCCATCGACATCCCGGGGGCTGGGGGGCTGACTAATCCAGAACGCCGATCAAACCGGGCCTTCCGTTGCGACAGATCGATAGTCACGGTCGATCAGGGCGCGCATGGGACTGGAAACGGGCGAAACTGTGATCTTTCACACCCATCTTGCCCCGGCGTCATGAATTCTTCATCATGGACGCATCGGGAGGCGCAGGTGAGCGATCAGGAGACCAGCGAGGCGAATCAGACGGGGAGCGTGACGCCCTTGCGGCCTCGTGCGGCTACGCCCTCGCCGACCCCCACGCCATCCCAGACTGTCCCCAGCGTGCTTCAGGTGGTCTGCTTCGATCGTACGGAATTGCGCGAGATCCTGGGTCTTTACGGACGCAAGGTCGCCGAGGGCGAGTGGCGCGATTACGCCATGGATTTCACGCCAACCCGCGCCATCTTCTCCATCTATCGCCGCACGTCCGAATTTCCGCTTTACCGCATCGAGAAGGATCCGAAGCTGGCGCGCAAGCAGGGCGCCTATTCGGTGGTGGCGGCGACGGGGCTGATCCTGCGGCGCGGGTCAGATCTCACGCGGGTCATTTCCGTCCTGGACCGCAAGGTGAAGCTGGTCGCGGGTTGATCAGGCGTCGCAAACGCAAAAGGCCCCGCCAGAGCGGGGCCTTCGCTATTCTTCCTGACCTCGATCAGTCGTTGCGGCTGCCGGTGAGCTGCAGAAGCGAGCTGAAGATATTGATGAAGTCGAGATAGAGCATGAGGGCGCCATTCACCGACTTCTTTGTGGCGGTCTCGCCATCGTCGCCAGAGTAATACATCTCCTTGATCGACTGGGTGTCGTAGGCGGTGAGGCCCGCGAAGATGCCAACCGAGATGAGCGAGATGACGAACTGCATCACCGAGCTCTGCATGAAGATGTTCACCAGGCTTGCGATGATCAGGCCGAAGAGGCCCATGATCAGGAACGAGCCCATGGCCGACAGATCACGCTTCGTCGTGTAGCCATAGAGGCTCAGCGCGCCGAAGGTGGCCGAGGTGATGAAGAAGGCCCGCGTCACCGACGCGCCCGTGTAGATGAACAGCACCGAGGACAGGGACAGACCCATGGCCGCCGCGAAGAGCAGGAAGACGCCCTTGGCGGTGGAGGCTGACATCCGGTCAATGCGGAAGCTGAAGAAGAACACGAAGGCGAGCGGCAGAAGCATGACCACCCATTTCAGCGGGCTCAGATAGAGAGCCTGACCGAAGGCCGTCAGCGCGCGCCCGCCGGTTGCCGATTGCGCGACCGCCATCATGTTTGTGCCCATGGCGACGAGGCCAGTGATGGCCAGACCCACGGTCATGTAATTGTAGACGCCCAGCATATAAGAGCGCAGGCCCTGGTCGATTTCGGCTGCGCCGGCCTGGGCGGCGCTTTGACCCCAGACACTGGCGTTGCGGTCGAAGTCGGACATGATGATCCTCATAGGTTCCGGGGCGAACGGCCCCACGTCCACTCTCTGACAGAGAGCAACGCCTGTAATATGGAGCGCATCCTTCAAACGCACAAGGGCCTGCTGGTCACGCTCTCGCGAGCTTAAGGTCAAGCGTTCAGAGGTCCCGCAGATAGGGCGCCGGCTTCTGGCCAAGGATCCGCCAGGTGCCGATGAGGCCCAGACCCACCGTCACCAAAAGCGCGATGACCGCCGCCGTGATCGCCGAGGACCAGAGCCAGACGAAGCCCTCGATCCGCATGACCCCGCTCACGATGCCCCAGGCGGCCAGAC
>CANGTC010000081.1 GCA_947456505.1 Beijerinckiaceae bacterium | reverse complement strand
CCGACATGGCTGAGGTAAAGACTCTCGCCGCCGCGGTGCGCAGTGGAAGCGGCAAGGGGGCCGCCCGCAGCGTTCGCCGTGAAGGCCGCACTCCTGCTGTCATTTATGGCGGCGGCGACGCACCCGAGACGATCACGCTCGACTACAAGGAGCTGAACAAGCTCATCTACGCTGGTCACTTCCTGACCACGATCTTCGACATCGACATCGAGGGCCGCAAGGAGCGGGTGATTCCGCGCGACTACCAGCTCGACGTCGTGCGCGACACCCCCCTCCATGTGGACTTCCTGCGCCTGCGCGCCGGCTCCACCCTGCGCGTGGATGTGCCCGTGCATTTTATCAACCAGGACATCTGCCCCGGCATCAAGAAGGGCGGCTCGCTGAACATCGTGCTGCACTCCGTCGAGATGCGCGTCCCCGCCGACGCGATCCCGGACGCGATCACCATCGATCTGGCCAAGGCCGAGATCAACGAGTCGATGTATCTGTCCTCCGTGGCGCTGCCTGAAGGCTGCAAGCCTCTGGTCCGCACCAAGGGTGAAGTCACCGTGGCGAACATCACGCCCCCGGCCGTGGTCGAAGAGGTGCCCGCCGCCGCTGCGGCTCCCGCCGCCAAGGGCAAGGCGGCCGCCAAGCCCGCCGCCAAGAAGTAAGAAGACACCGCTCCCGCCCCTTCCCGGGCGGGAGCGATCCTCCTGGATATGCCCATGCTTCTGTTCGTCGGCCTCGGCAATCCCGGCAAAGCCTATGCAGGCAACCGTCACAACATCGGCTTCATGGCCCTCGACGAGATTGCGCGTAGCGCGAATTTCCCCCCCTTCCGCGCCCGTTTTCAGGGATTGGCCACCGAGGGCGCCATCGGCGCCGAGCGCGTCATCCTGCTGAAGCCCACGACTTTCATGAACGAGTCCGGTCGGGCCGTGGGCGAAGCCGCCAAATTCTACAAGATCGCGCTCGGCGACATCGTGGTGTTCCACGACGAGCTGGATCTGGCCCCCGGTAAACTGCGGGTGAAGGTCGGCGGCGGCAATGCGGGCCATAATGGGCTGCGCTCCATCACGGCGCATCTGGGCAATGATTACAAGCGCGTGCGCCTGGGCATCGGGCATCCCGGCGACAAGGCGCTGGTGCATAACCATGTGCTGAGCGATTTTTCCAAGGCGGAGCAGCAGGGCTGGGTGAGCGCGCTCTGCGACGCCGTGGCCCGCAACGCGGACCTGATCGCCAGGGGCGACGACGCCGGTTTCCAGAACAAGGCCCATCTGGCCATGGCGGCGGCAGGGTTCAATTCCGCTTGAGGGGTTGGGGCGCGGTTACGGCGCCCATACAATCAATTTATCAGCAACAAACCTACAGCTGAACCTCGCCCGCGAAGCAGGATCCGCCTGCGCCAAAGGATCGAGATTTGGGCGACTTAAAGACGAACAATCACGAGATTCGCGAGGCCGGCAATCAAAATCACCGAGAACGTCATCACCATTCCGGACACTCGAAAAGCGAAGCGTTCATTCTCCATGGAAACGCCATAAGCGTGAACCAGCCGACCGACCAGAAGCGCTGAACAGAGCCCAATCAGCAGAAGGCTGTTGGCTTTATTGAGCTCGAGGAGCGCAATCAGCAGCAACGCAAAGGGCACATATTCCGCGAAGTTGGCATGCACCCGCATGGCCCGTTCGACCGATTTATTTTGCCCGGTTCCAATGCCGACTTTGTGTTTCCGCCTTGCTCTGATGACATTGATGGAAAGCACGACAAAAAGCACAGCAAATATCGCTGAAAATGCAGGAACGAGCGTCAACAGCATGCCTGTCATTGAACCTCTACTCAGGCCGCCGCCCCGCAGCATTTCTTGAACTTCTTGCCGCTGCCGCAGGTGCAGGGATCGTTACGGCCGACCTGGGCGCCCTTGACGATGGTCTTGCCCTTGGGCTTGCCGCCCTCCACGAAATACCAGCGCTGACCAGCCTCGTCGAAGCGGAAGCTGGAGCGCTCGTAATGGGCCTCGCGCTTGCCTGCGCGGCTGAAATGGGCGGTGAACTCCACGATGCCCATCTTGTCGCCGGGCTTGCCGTCCACGGTCTCCACGATATCGAGCCCGTGCCACTGGGACTCCTTTGACCACGCTTCCAGCGAACCGCGCTCCATGTCGGTGCGCGCCTCGGGAGCGACGGTGTCGACGAGATAATCGATGGCGCCGACCGCGAAGGCGGAATAGCGGGCGCGCATGAGCGCCTCGGGCGACGGCGCCTGAGCGCGTCCCTCGATATAGGGCTGGCAGCACTCGGCGTAGGAGAGCTGGGCGGAGGCCGACTTGCGGCAGGGGCAGATGGTCATATCCATGGGCGCACATAGCCTGTCAGGAGGCGCGGGGGCAAGGGGGGCGGCGCATGCAAGCGGCGAAGGTCTTGCCTTTTCCCGCCCGGGGCTCCATTAGGACCGCAACCGGCGCGGGGCGCCTTCTCCCAGACACGTGGACGCATCATGGGCTTCAAATGCGGCATAGTTGGCCTGCCGAACGTCGGCAAGTCGACCCTTTTCAACGCGCTGACCCAGACGGCGGCGGCGCAGGCAGCCAATTATCCCTTCTGCACCATCGAGCCCAATGTGGGCGATGTGGCGGTGCCGGATGTGCGGCTCGAGGCGCTGGCGAAGATCGCGGGCTCCAAGGAGATCATCCCCACCCGCCTCACCTTCGTGGACATCGCGGGCCTCGTGCGCGGCGCCTCCAAGGGCGAGGGTCTGGGCAACCAGTTTCTTGCGAACATCAGGGAATGCGACGCCATCGCCCATGTGGTGCGTTGCTTTGAGGATTCCGACATCACCCATGTCGAGGGCAAGATCGACCCTATCGGCGACATCGAGACCATCGAGACCGAGCTGATGCTGGCGGATCTGGAGAGCCTCGAAAAGCGCATCGTGCCCCTCGAGAAGAAAGCCAAGGGCGGCGACAAGGACGCGAAGGAGCTCTTCGACCTCATGTCGCGCTGCCTGATCCCGCTGCGCGAGGGAAAGCCCGCCCGCACCGCGAAGATTGATCCCGAGGAGCGCAAGGCCTTCGCTGGTCTGGGGCTGCTGTCGTCCAAGCCAGTGCTCTATGTCTGCAATGTCGAGGAAAGCGCCGCCGATCAGGGCAACGACTTCTCCAACAGGGTGAAGGCCCATGCGGCCTCCGAGGGCGCGGTCGCGGTGGTGGTCTCCGCCAAGATCGAGAGCGAGATCGCGGTGCTGCCGCTGGAAGACCAGAAGGACTATCTCGACGCGGTCGGCCTCGCCGAGCCCGGCCTCAACCGGGTGATCCGCGCGGGCTATGAGCTGCTGCATCTCGTGACCTATTTCACCGTCGGCCCGAAAGAGGCCCGCGCCTGGACCATCGAGAAGGGCACGCGTGGCCCAGCGGCGGCGGGCGTCATCCATACGGATTTCGAAAAGGGCTTCATCCGCGCCGAAACCATCGCCTATGACGACTATGTGACCCACAAGGGCGAAACGGGCGCGCGCGAGGCCGGAAAATTCCGCCTCGAGGGCAAGGACTATGTGGTTCAGGACGGCGATGTCCTGCATTTCCGCTTCGCCAACTGACGCGACTTTCGGAAAACCCGCGAATAGGGCATGCTGCCTTGATATTCGGAGGGAAAGCCCATGCGTCGGCTCAATACAGTCCTCGCAGCGCTCGCGCTGCTGATCCCGACTTCCACTCTGGCCCAAAGCTGGCCGGATCACGCGATTCGCCTGGTGGTGCCCTTCCCGGCGGGTGGGCCAACCGACATCATCGCCCGCGTGGTCGGGCAGGCCATGACCGATGCGCTGGGCCAGCCCGTGGTGATCGACAACCGCGGCGGGGCTGGCGGCGTTACGGGGACCGATCAGGTCGCCCGCGCGGCGCCTGATGGGTATACGCTGGCGCTTTCCAGCGCGGGGGCCCTGTCCATTTCCCCCTCCCTGCAGCGCATGCCCTATAATTCGACCAGGGATCTGACGCCGATCACCCTGGTTGCGAAGGTGCCGGAGCTGCTGGTGGTGCCCGCCGCCTCCAGCGCAAAAACGCTTGAAGACTTCATCGCGGCGGCGAAGGCGAAGGCCGGCGCCTTCAACTACGCCTCCACCGGCCCCGGCGGCATGCCCCATCTGGCGGCCGAACTGTTGAAAGCCACCGCGAAGATCGACATGGTCCATGTGCCCTACAGCGGCGCGGCGCCCGCCGTGACCGATCTTCTGGGGGCGCGCACGGAGATGATGTTCGCGGATATTCCGGTGTTGTTGCCCCATGTGCAGTCGGGCGCCCTGCGGGCTCTGGCGGTGGGCAGCGCCCAGCGCATGCCCATGCTGCCGGATGTGCCCACGACCGCCGAGAAGGGCCTGCCTGCGGTCGCGGCGGAGAACTGGTATGGAATCGTGGCGCCCGCCGCCCTGCCGCCCGCCATCGTGATCAAGCTCAACGCCACCATCGTCTCCGCCCTGCGCTCGCCCCAGGTGCGCGACAAGCTGTCGCCCATCGGCGCCATTCTGGTGGGCGACACGCCCGATGAATTCAAGGCCTATATCCTCTCGGAAGAGGCGAAATGGGCCGAAGTGGTGCGCGTCTCCGGCGCCAAACTCGAGTAGCCCTGGACGTCACGGGTTGACGAGCAGCCCTCAAGTCTGTTCCTTGCAGTGATGGTCATGTCGATTTCCAGAACCAACCCGCGCTGGGCCCTGCCGAACCTCCTGACCTATGGCCGGGTGGTGGCGGTGCCCATCGTCGTCGGCCTCATGTTCTGGCCGGAAGAATACTGGATGCGCTGGGCCGCGCTGGGGATCTACGCTGTCGCCGCCATCACCGATTTCTTCGACGGCTATCTGGCGCGCATCTGGTCCCAGCAATCGGCCCTGGGGCGCATGCTGGATCCCATCGCCGACAAATTGTTGGTCTCCGCCAGTCTGATGATGCTGGTGGCCGAACAGGCCATCACGGGCTTCTCCATCTGGGCCGCCATCGTGATCCTCTGCCGCGAGATTCTGGTCTCGGGCATGCGCGAATTTCTGGCGGAGCTGCGCGTCGGCCTGCCTGTCTCCACCGTGGCGAAATGGAAGACCACGGTGCAGCTTCTGGCGCTGGGCTTTCTGATCGTAGGCCCTGCGGGAGAAGAGGTGCTGCCCGGCAACCAGAATATCGGGATCACCCTGCTCTGGGTCGCCGCCTCCCTGACGCTCTACACCGGCTGGGACTATATGAAGGCCGGCATGAAATACGTCGAGGATTGAGCATGAAAGCCGTCTATTTCGCCTGGGTGCGCGAGCGCATCGGCAAGACCGAGGAAGAGATTGCGCCGCCCGCCGAGGTTCGTACGGCGGGCGAGCTGATCGCCTGGCTCTCCGCCAGGGGCGAGGAATACGCCTACGCCTTCGAGAACCCCAAGGTGATCCGCGTGGCGCTGGACCGCGCCCATGTGAAGCATGACGCGCCCCTTGGCGAGGCCCGCGAGGCCGCTTTCTTCCCACCCATGACAGGGGGCTGACGTGACCCCCACGGTGCGCGTGCAGGCGGAAGACTTTGACGCGGCCGCCGAAGCGGCCCTGCTGACGCAGGGGCGCACGGACATCGGCGCCGTCGTCACCTTCACGGGCCTTTGCCGGGACGAGGGCGGACGCCTGGCGGCGCTGGAGCTGGAGCACTATCCAGGCATGGCCGAGGAGGAGATCGCCCGCGTGGCCGCGAAGGCCTGCGAGCGCTGGCCCCTGCAGGGCGTCACCGCCATCCACCGCTTCGGCAAGATCGCGCCAGGCGCCCAGATCGTGCTGGTGGTCACCGCCTCCAGCCACCGCGTGGCGGCTTTCGAGGCAGCGACCTTCCTGATGGATTACCTGAAAACCCGCGCGCCCTTCTGGAAGAAGGAACACCGCAAGGACGGAACCTCCGGCGAGTGGGTGGCCGCGACCGAGGCGGATGATGCGGCGGCGGGGCGGTGGGGCGCGTAAGAAAGAGGCATTACTCCCTCTTGATTTTAAGTATCTATTTTGGTGCTATTGAAGTCGGTTATGAAACGGCTTCCTGCTCCGTTTTATGCATTGCCATCCGGCCGGGAACCAGTGCGGGACTGGCTCAAGGAACTTGATCCGGAGGATCGAAAGATCGTCGGCGAGGACATCAAGGACGTCGAATATGGCTGGTCTATCGGGATGCAGCTCTATCGTTCCTTGGGGAGTGGACTCCGGGAGGTGCGGAGCGACCTGACCCCTGGACGTATCGCGCGTGTCATCTTCCGTGTTCTGACCAGAGAGATGGTGCTGTTGCATGCCTTCATCAAGAAGACGCAGAAGGCTCCCTTTGGGGACATCGAAATAGCGCTGAAGCGAAAAAGGGACATTTCGCCATGACCGAAGAAGGCAAAGGCAAGATCGGCTCCCCCTTCGACGATTGCCTCAAGGAAGAAGGCATCAGCGCCCGCGCCATCAAGCGCGTGCTGGCGCGGCAACTGGATGCGCTCATGGCCGATCAGAAAATCACCAAGGCCGAATTGGCGCGGCGCATGAAGACCAGCCGCGCGCAGCTCGACAGGCTGCTGGATCCGCAAAACGAGTCCGTCACGCTGGCGACCCTCACCCGCGCGGCCCATGCGGTGGGGCGCAATCTGCGGGTGGAGTTGGTCTGAGGCGACCTGAATTTAACCATTCACATCCGTCCCCCCTCCACATTAGAACAGCCCCAAAAAGAGAAAAGACATCTGATTATATTACGCTTTCCGGCGAGCCTAGAGCCATTCCAGACGCGAACCATTCTAATGTGCTTATGCCTGCGTTGACGCTTGCGATTGCCTGACCTCCAATCAAATGCATCCATTCCGGAGCCAGATAATGCGCCGCGCGGCAAAGCTGTTCCTGCAAACGTCCCTCATGATGATCGCCTGCTCCGGCGCCTTCGCCCAGAGCCCCGATAGCTGGCGGCAACTGGAGACCAAATATCTCTTCGGCTTCACGGAAGGGTCCGATATCGGGGGCGAGGGCGAAAAGGAAGTTTCCGCCGCCGTGATCGGCGCCTTCGGCAAAAGGGCGGGCGCCTATGGGGCGCTGGAGCATCGGTTGGCCTTCGAGACGACCCTGAGCCAGTTCGTGCAGGTTGAAATGGGCCTGATCGGCGCGACCTACGGCATTGGCGACGTTCCGGGCATGGATAACAACAATCGCACGGGGCTGCGCGGCGCCTTCGGTGAAATCCGCTATCTCCTCATCGAAAAGACGCCCGATTCAAAATTCGGCCTCACGCTCGCCATCGAGCCGAACTGGGCGCGCCTCGAGGACACCACTGGCGAGCGGGTGACGCAATTCGAATTGGAGACCAAGTTACAAGCCGACTATGAGCTGATCCCCAACCGCATCTACAGCGCCTTCAACCTGATTTACGAGCCGGAGATGACCCGCGACATCGGCAAGAGCGGTTGGGAGCGGGAGACCACTCTGGGCGTGTCCGGCGCATTGGCGGGACGGATCAGCGCGAATGTCGTGCTGGGCGCCGAACTGGGTTATTTCCGCAAATATGCGCAAGGCGTGCTGCCCAACAAATACCAGGGGCAGGCGCTCTATCTGGGGCCGACCCTCTATGTGCAGCTGACCCGCAAGGCCTTTCTCGCTGCGACTTTCGCAACGCAGGTGGCTGGCGGCGGCGTCGATCAGCCCGGCGCCAATCTCAATCTTGAAAACTTCTCGCGCAACCGTGCAAAACTCAAGGTCGGCTTCGAATTCTGAGGAGATCTATATGCAAAAATTATCATCTCTGGTTTTCGCCGCAGCGCTCTTCGCCATTTCGCCTGCGATGGCGCAGCAGATCACTCTGCAAATACGCATCAAGGACCATCGCTTCGAGCCTGCGGAGCTCAAGGGCCCCGCCGGTCAGCCCATCACGCTTCGCATCATCAACGCGGATCCAAGCCCGGAAGAGTTCGAAAGCAAGGATCTGCGCGTCGAGCACCTGATCGGCCCGCATGGGGAAAGAAGTTTCACCCTTCGCCCCCTGAAGCCTGGACGCTATCAGTTTTTCGGCGAATTCCATGAGGAGACGGCGAAGGGCTTTCTCGTCATCGAGTGAGCACGGCGCCCGGATAACAAAACGCCGGGTCGCCCTTCAGGAGCAGCCCGGCGATGAAATGCGTTCAATGGTCGAGGGGGGAGGCCTGGCCTCAATCCCTCACTTGTTCACTTCCGCCGTATAATCTTCGATCAGCGTGCGCGAGATCTGGCCGGGGGTGAAGGTGTAGTCGGCGATGCCCGAAACCGGGGTCACTTCCGCACCCGTGCCGCAGATGAAGCATTCTTCCAGCGATGCCAGCTCGTCGGGCATGATGCGGCGCTCGACCACCTCGATGCCCCGGCGCTTGGCCAGATCGATCACCGTGCGGCGGGTGATGCCGTCGAGGAAGCAATCGGCGATGGGGGTGTGGATCACGCCGCCCTTGGTGAAGAACACATTGGCGCCCGTGCATTCGGCCACCCGGCCCTGCCAGTCCAGCATCAGCGCATCCGCAAAGCCGCGACGTTCTGCGCGATGCTTGGAGATCGTGCAGATCATGTAGAGGCCTGCCGCCTTGGCCTTGCAGGGGGCGGTGAGCGGATCGGGGCGGCGATATTCGGCGATGTCGAGCCGGATGCCGCGCATTTTCTCATTGACGTCGAACATGCTGGGCCAATCCCAGACCGCGATGGCCACATGGATGGTGGCGTGCTGGGCGGCGACCGCCATCATCTCGCTACCGCGCCAGGCCACCGGGCGCACATAGCAGCTCTGGAAGTTGTTCTTCTCGACAACCAGTTGCTTGGCGGCGTCGAGTTCGGCCACGCTGTAGGGAATCTCGAAATCGAGCACCTGGGCGGAGGCGCGGAAACGCTCGGAATGTTCGGTGATCTTGAAGATCTTGCCGCCATAGGCGCGCTCGCCCTCGAACACGCTGCTGCCATAGTGCAGCCCATGGGAGAGCACGTGAAGCTTGGCGTCCTGCCAGGGCAGGAGGGCGCCATTCAACCAGATGAAACCGTCGCGCTGGTCAAAAGGAAGAACTGACATGGATGGCGCTCCTGAGGGCGGCTGACGAGAGGGTGCGGCGCGGGAAAGGCCGGATTTCCGCCCGTATTGCTGAATTATCTTGCCTTGACGACTAACAATCAACCTGAAATATGTCAATATCACTGACATAACGGCGGGTTTCCTCAATGGTGTCAGCCTTGCAAAAAGCGGAACACCGACCAGCTCCGCCTGCGGCCGAAGAGCCGGAACCCATGTTCGATCTGATCGAACTGCTGTTTTTCGCCTATCGGGATTTCGTGGGCGACCCGGACCGCATCCTCGAAAACATCGGTTTTGGCCGCGCCCATCATCGCGTCCTTCATTTCGTCGATCGCCAGCCCGGCCTCACGATCGCCGAATTGCTGGATATTCTGCGCATCACCAAACAGAGCCTCAGCCGGGTGCTGAAGGAACTGCTGGACCAGAATTACGTGGAGCAGCGCGCAGGTGTGAGCGACCGCAGGCAAAGGCTACTCTATCCCACCGCAGAGGGGCGGCGACTGGCGCGAGATCTCGCCCGCCTGCAAACTGAGCGCTTCAGCCGGGCGCTGGCGAGCCTTGGCCCCGACGCGCGGCCTGCCGCCATCGACTTTCTGCTCGGCATGATCGATCCGCAGGAGCGGGAGAAGGTCATGCAGCTGGTGTGGCGCAATGATCCGCCGGGCGCACGAAAGACGGAGCCGTGATGGACAAGATCAGCGCCCCGCGCCCGGCCCCCGCCGATGATGCGGCCCATCTGTTGCTGGTGGATGACGACCGACGCATCCGCACGCTCATGTCGCGGTTTCTGGGCGGCCAGGGTTATCGGGTCACCACCGCGCAGGACGCTGCCGAGGCGCGCAAGCATATCGCCAGCTTCGCCTTCGACCTGCTGATCCTCGATGTGATGATGCCGGGCGAGAATGGCTTTGAACTCGCCATTTCCCTGCGCAAGCACTCGCAGGTGCCGATTCTCATGCTCACGGCGCGTTCGGAGGCCGAGGACCGGGTGCGCGGCTTCGAGGCCGGCGCCGACGACTATCTGTCCAAGCCCTTCGAGCCGAAGGAGCTGTCCCTGCGCATCGCCTCCATCCTGCGCCGTACGCAGGCGCCGCCGCCGCAGCCCGAGACGACCTTCGTGCAGATGGTGCGCTTCGGCGACTTTGTCTTCGATGTGGAGCGGGCCGAACTGCGCCAGGGCGAGGAGATCCTCAAGCTCACGGATCGCGAGCGTTTCATGCTCAAGCTGTTGGCGCAGACTCCCGGCGAGCCTGTGTCGCGAGACGCCCTTGCGGGCGACGGGGCGGCGGGTAACGAGCGCACCATCGACGTGCAGATGAACCGGTTGCGACGCAAGATCGAGCGAGATCCCGCCAATCCCTTCTACTTGCAGACTGCGCGCGGCGCCGGCTACAGGCTGGTGGTGGACAGATGAGCGAACATCCGCCCCTCGCCGCCAACCCGCTCTCCCTGCACAGCCTGCGGGCGCGCTGGCAAGGCTTTGCGCGCTGGGTCGCGGATTTCTTGCCCAAGGGGCTCTATGCGCGCGCGCTGCTGATCGTCATCCTCCCCATGGTGATCCTGCAATCGGTCATCGCCTATTTCTTCATGGAGCGTCACTGGCAGACCGTCACCTTTCGTCTGTCTGCGGGCGTGGTGCGCGACATCGCCGCGGTGATCGACCTTTACACCCTGCTGCCCGAGGATGGTGGTCGCGCTGATCTGCGCAAGATCGCTGCGCAACGTCTGCAACTCGATGTGGACATCCTGCCCAAGCTCGAATTGCCGCCGCCGCTGCCCAAACCTTTCTTCTCGTTGCTTGACAGCGCCCTGTCGCGCGAACTCGCCAGGCAGATCAAGCGACCCTTCTGGATCGACACGGTCGGCCGCTCCAGCCTCGTGGAGATTCAAATTCTGCTTGATGACAGCGTGCTGCGCGTGGTGACCCTGCGCAATTCCGCCTATGCCTCGAATTCGCATATTTTCTTCATGTGGATGCTTGGCACCTCGCTGGTGCTGCTTGGCGTCGCCGTGGCCTTTCTGCGCAACCAGATCAGACCCATCCTCAAACTCGCCGCAGCGGCGCAGGATTTCGGCAAGGGGCGCGAAAACGATTTTCGCCCCCATGGCGCGCGCGAGGTGCGACAGGCCGCTTACGCCTTCTTTGAAATGAAGCGCCGCATCGAGCGCGCCATGGAGCAGCGCACCGCCATGCTCAATGGGGTGAGCCATGACATGCGCACCGTTCTCACCCGCTTCAAGCTCTCCCTCGCCCTGCTCGAGGAAGGCCCCGAGACCGAGGCCCTGATCAAGGACGTGGAGGAGATGCAGCGCATGCTGGAGGCCTATCTGGCCTTCGCGCGCGGCGATGCGGGCGAACCTGCGACGCCCACGGATATTGGCGCCCTTCTAGAGGAATTGAAGGCAGACGCCGAACGCCATGGGCACAAGACCGAAATCAGCATTTCCGGCTATCCCACCGCGACGGTGCGCGCCGATGCGATCAAACGCTGCCTGTTCAATCTCGTCAGCAACGCCCAGCGCCATGGCGACCGCATCGTCATCGAGGCCTCCTGCGACCAGCGTTTCCTGACGGTGAATGTGGACGACGATGGGCCGGGCATCAGACCCGAGCAACGCGAGGATGTGTTCCGGCCCTTTTTCCGCCTCGACGAGGCGCGCAATCAGGACGAGGGCGGCACCGGGCTGGGCCTCGCCATCGCCCGCGACATCGCCCGTTCCCACGGCGGAGACATCATGCTGTCGGACAGCCCCATGGGGGGCCTGAGGGCCTGCGTGAGGCTGCCGGTCTGATCTCAGGCCGCCTCGATGTCGTCGCTATCCTCGGGGCTGCGTGAGCGCTCGCGCACCCGGCCCTCGAAGCTGCGTCCGGCGTAGAACATGGCGCGCACCATGGAGCGCAGGGGCGAGGCGAGGCGGTCGAGGTCCTCCACCCGGGCGACGATGCGCCCGCCCCGGGTCAATTCCTTGTCCAGCGCCGCCATGGTGGCCGACAGACCGGGCTCGTCATCCTTGAACCAGACTTCCAACACCCGGGCCCAGGCAAGGGCCAGCCCCTGCAGCTTGATGGCGCCGACCGGACCCTCGCAGTCGATCTCCGCCGATTCCAGCATGAAGCGCATCGAGTTGAGAACCTCGCGGTTCAACGCCGCCGCCGAGAGCGGATCACGCCGCGCCCAGTCCATGATCCCCTGAAGGCCGGCCTTGTAGGGCGCCATGGCGTCGAGCCTGCGCATCAGCACATCGAAGAGCCGCTCCTTGGCGGGCTCGCCCAGAAGATCGTCGGAACTCTCGTCGAGAACGATCCTGTCGATGCGCCGGGTGAAGGCGCCGAGAACCGCGCCCTTGGACGGGAAGGCCTCGCGGAACTGGCCCAGGGTGATCCCGGCCTCGCGGGCGATGTCGGTGAGGGTGATGTCCTCGAAGGCGCGCTCGGCGGCAAGCGCCATGAGAGCGTCGATGATCTTGCCCTTGATGTCGCCGGACGGGGCGGCGGTTTGCGTAGCTGCGGACATGGATCTGCTCCGTGTGGACCCCTTCTATTTAGGGGTCCCCCGGCTCTCGGCCAAGCCCGCAATCGGAAAAGACCAGAGGTGTCAGCCGGAAAGCTCGCCTGCGCGCCGCTTTGCCGCAGCCACGGCCCGCTCCAGGAGGGCGGAAAGACCATCAGGCGCCATCAGCACCTCGAGCGCAGCGGCGGTGGTGCCGCCCGGAGAGGTGACGTTCTTGCGCAGCTGGGCGGCGCTGATGGTTGGCTCCTGGAACATGAGTTCGCCCGAGCCCTCGACCGTGGCCCGCGCCAGCCGCAGGGCGATGTCGGCGGGAAGGCCCGCTTTCTCGCCCGCAGCCGCCAGAGCCTCCACGAGATGGAAGACATAGGCGGGGCCGGAGCCGGAGACGGCGGTGACCGCGTCGATCAGATTTTCGTCAGCCACCCATTCCACGCCGCCGATGGCTCGCAAGAGGGCGTCGGCCATGGCGCGCTGGGCGGCCGTGACCCCCGCGCTGGCGGCGACGCCAGTGACGCCCCGGCCGACCGAGGCGGGCGTATTGGGCATGGCGCGGGCGATGGCGCTTGCAGGCAGACGGGCGGCGATGTCGCCCATGGTCTTTCCCGCCATAATGGAGAGCACGAGGGTGCCTGGCCCCACGAGCGGGGCGATGTCCGACGCCGCCTGATCCAGCATCTGCGGCTTGATGGCGAGCACCAGCACCTGGGGGGCGGCGAGGCTGGCCATGGGCGGGTTAAGGGCCACGCCCCTGCTCGCGCAAAGCGCGATCAATTCCGGCGCTGCGAACGGATCCAGCACCGAGACCGCAGCGGGAGGCAACCCGAGGGTCAGCCAACCCTGCAGCATGGCGCCGCCCATCTTGCCCGCGCCAACCAGCACGAGCGAGGAGGGAAGATCCGTCGAGGACATGGTCAAGCTTCGCCCGCTGTTTCGAAAAGAGCCGCGTCGAGGGCCTCGCGCGCGCTGCGCCCGGCCCAGATCACGAACTGGAAGGCCTGATAATAGCGCTCGCAGGCGGCGATGGCAGCCTGCAAAATCGCCTCGCATTGCACGCGGCTCGGCTCGGCGCCGCCCGCCAGCAGCAGGGCGTGGCGGAAGATGACCACGCTCTCGCGCTCCCAAAGGCCGAAATGGCCAACCCAGAGCTGCTCGTTCATGAGCGCAATGAGATTCAGGATTTCCGTGCGGCGGTGGTCGTTGAACTTGATGTCAAAGGCGCAGCCTACGTGCATGGCCTCGAGATCGGGCAACCAGGTGAAGGCGACATGGTATTCAGTCCAGCCTCCGGAGACGGAAATGGAAATCTCGTCATCGTCCTCGCGGTCAAAAGACCATTGGTTCAACGAGGCCATATGCTCCACAACGTCCACCGGATTCGCGGTGCGGCGGGACTCGGTCTCAATCATCGACATGTTTGCTTAGGCCTCGGATGCTGGGGCGGAACGCGACGGGACACACAATGACGCGGGCGCTACCCGAACCGAACACTCTGGAGGCGGCGTTGCAAATCAGCCGACGAATCACTCCATGGATCAATATATGCAGCAAACGACTCGCTCAGGAAACAGGACTTGACAAAGACTTTTCAGCCTGTGGATTCTTTATGTTCATATCCTTGTTTACGCCCGATTTTCCTAGGGGTTGGCCTTGCCGCCCCCGAACCCGGCGCCCTTGCCCGGCTGACGGAAATGGTCGAAAAGACATCACGAAGCAGATGAAAACCTCAAACTCGCCACCAAGGGGAAGCGTCCATGAATCGCCTGCCGCTCACATTCGCCTGCGGACGTTATGACCGTACGGAAGCCCTGCGCACGGGCGAAATCCGCCCCGAAGGAATCGACCTCAACTACATCGCCATCGAAGCCTCCCGCGAGATCTTCGACCGCATGGTCGGCAACCATGAATTCGATTGCGCGGAGCTCTCCAGCTCCGAATTCATCCGCATGGTCGATGGGGGCAAGGCGCCCTTCGTGGCGATCCCTGTCTTTCCCTCGCGCGCCTTCCGCCATGGCTTCATCTTCATCAATCGCAATGCTGGCATCCGCACGCCGAAGGATCTGGAAGGCAAGCGGATCGGCACGGGCCTCTATACCCAGACGGCGGCGGTCTATATCCGCGGCCATCTGCAAAATGATTTTGGCGTCGATTTCTCGAAGGTGAAATGGGTGCAGGGCGCGATTGAAAAGCCCGGCCCCCATGGACAGCCCTCCACGCGGCCGCTGCTGCAGCCCGTGGACATCACCGAGAACGAGAGCCCTTACTCGCTGGCGGAGCTGCTGGCGCGGGGCGAGATCGACGCGATGATCCCCGCGCGCCGTCCGCCGGGCTTTGGCAAGAACCCTGACATCGTCAGGCTGTTTCCGAATTTCCGCGAGATCGAACGCGAGATGTATGTGCGCTCAAAGATCCATCCGGCCATGCATGTCCTGGCGATCCGCCGCGACGTCTACGAGCGCAATCCCTGGATTGCCGCGAGCCTCTACAAGGCCTTCAACGAGGCCAAGGACTGGGCTGTCGACCGCATGCGCGTATCGATCACCCAGTCCACCATGTTCCCCTGGCATCTCAGCGAATTCGACGAGATCGAGCAGCTCATGGGCGGCGATCCCTGGCCCTATGGAATCGAGCCCAACCGCTCGACGCTGGAAGCCCTCATCATGTTCCTGCACCAGCAACACATGATCAGCCGCCGCATGTCGGTGGAGGAACTGTTCGCGCCGTTGAAGGGCTTGTTTGACTGACGGGACATCGCGCGGCTTGTGAAGGCGAACGCGATTTGAATGATCTCGCGCAACGCCGGCCGTTCTCCGCTCTCAATAACGAGGGGGCAGGGGGCAGGGGGCAGGCGGGCGCTTCGCCTGCTTGACCAAGATCCTTGGCGTGGTCGAACCCGGCCCGCTTCAATGCCCTTCGAAACTCACCAGCGTGCGCACGGGCACGCCCAGATCGCGGATCTTCTGGGCGCCGCCGAGATCCGGCAGGTCGATCACGAAACAGGCGGCGACCACATCGGCGCCGATCTGCTTCAGCAGTTTCACCGCGCCCTCCGCCGTGCCGCCGGTGGCGATGAGATCGTCGACGAGGATCACCCGCTCGCCGGGCGTGATGGCGTCGTCATGCATCTCCATTTCGTCGATCCCATATTCCAGCGAATAGGCGACGGAGACCTTGGTGAAGGGCAGCTTGCCCTTCTTGCGGATCGGCACGAAGCCTGCTGACAGCTGATGGGCCACCGCGCCGCCCAAAATGAATCCGCGCGCCTCCATGCCGGCGACCTTGTCGATCTTGGTTCCCGCCCAGGGCTGCACCAGCTCGTCGATGGTCCGGCGGAAGGCGCGGGCGTCGCCCAGCAGGGTGGTGATGTCGCGAAAGAGGATGCCGGGCTTGGGATAGTCCGGAATGGTGCGGATGGAGGCCTTGAGATCGTTCTCGAAAGTCATGGGTCTGTCCGGGT
>CANGTC010000080.1 GCA_947456505.1 Beijerinckiaceae bacterium | reverse complement strand
AATTTCGGCGGCGGGCCCGTGGGCATCGAGACCATCGCGGCGGCCCTGTCGGAGCCGCGCGACGCCATCGAGGACATCATCGAGCCCTATCTGTTGCAGCAGGGCTTCCTGCAGCGCACCCCGCGCGGGCGCGTCCTGACCCCCAACGCCTTCCGGCATCTGGGCCTCGCCGAGCCGCCGCGCGCGCCGACCCAGTTCGGCCTCTTTTCCGATGAGGAGGAGCCGTGAGCCTCTCGCATGTGTTTCAGGTGCGGGTCTATTACGAGGACACGGATTTTTCCGGCGTGGTCTATCACGCCTCCTATCTGCGCTTCATGGAGCGGGGCCGCACCGAAATGCTGCGCGCGCGCGGTCTCTCCCAGGGAGAGATCATGGCGGGGAACGCAGGCGAGGTCTTCGGCTTCGCGGTGCGGTCCATGAACATCGATTTTTTGAAGCCCGCCCGCATGGACGACCTGCTGACCATCGAGACAACCCCCCGCGCCATCGGCGGCGCCACGCTGGAGCTGGACCAGCGGGTGCTGCGGGGCGAGGAGGTATTGATTACGGCCTCGGTGCGGGTCGCCTGCGTGGCGAACGGGCGACCGGCGCGGATCCCCAAGGGGGTTCGGGAGGCGCTGGGGGGTTAGGCTCCGTTTGCCCGCCACTCCATCCGCAGCGTCTTCAAGCCGGACATGGCGTTGACGCCCTCGCCGATCCTCACAAAGCCCTCGCGCTCGTAAAAGCGCAGGGCCGGGCCGTTGTCCTGATTGACCGTGAGGGTGATGAGCCCCGGCGCCAGCGCCCGCGCCTCCCCCAGCAAAAGCCGCCCCAGCCCCCGCCGCGCGGCCCAGGGCGCCACAGCGATCTGGTCGAGTTCGCCGCTGCGGGGCTGCAGGGTCACGAAGCCCGCGAGGGCGCCGGTGGCCTCCAGCGCGCAGCGGGTCACATAGGCCTGCTGATGCAGCCCCTCCAGATGGGCCGCGAGCCAGGGCCGACGCGCCTCGAAGTCGATCTGCGGCATGGCCTGCGTCCAGGCGGCGACCCAGAGGTCCGCCAGCTCAGGCATGAGGGCCTCCGTCAGCGGCGCGATCTCGACGCTGGCGTGGGTCATCGCTCCGTGAGCTTCAGCTCGATGCGGCGATTGCGGCGCAGGGCCTCGTCCGTATCGCCTGTATCCAGCGGCTGGAACTCGCCAAAGCCCGCCGCCACCAGACGCTGGGGCGAGACGCCCCGCGAAATGAGGAACTGCACCACAGAGATGGCGCGCGCTGAAGACAGCTCCCAGTTGGAGCGGAACTGCACATTGACGGGGCGCTTGTCCGTATGGCCATCGACGCGCATCACCCAGGGGATCTCCGGCGGGATCTCGCGCTCCAGATCCTGCAGGGCCGAGGCCAGCTGCTCCATCTGCGCGCGCCCGGCGGCGCTCACCTCGGCGCGGCCGGTGTCGAAGAGCACCTCGCTCTCGAAAACGAAGCGATCCCCCACCACGCGCACGCCGGGCTTTGTTCCCAAGATGTCGCGCAGGCGACCGAAGAAGTCCGAGCGATAGCGCGACAGCTCCTGCACCTTCTGGGCGAGGGCGAGATTGAGCCGCGAGCCCAGATCGGAAATGCGGGCCTGGGATTCCTTGTCCCGCTGTTCGGAGGCGGAGAGCGCATCCTCAAGGGCGGCGAGCTGACGTCGAAGGGCCGCGATCTGCTGGTTGAGGATCTCGACCTGGGCGGAGGCCCGCGCCGACAATTGCTTTTCGGCGTCCAGCGCTCTGGTCGCCTCGCTCACCTGCCCGGCTGCGGCGCTGACCGCCGCCGCATTGCTGGCGATGATCCCCTCCAGCCGCTGCTTCTCCGCATTGGCGGCGTCCAGCGAAGCGGAGAGCATGGCCACGCTCGATTGGGCGTCGCCCTTGCCCGCCCGCTCCAGCGCCAGCAGGGAGGTCAATTCATCGATCTGCCGATTGAGTTTGGCGAGGGCGTTGTCCTTGCCGCTGATGTCGCGCGAGAGGAAGAATTGCGCGAGCATGAAGACCGAGAGCAGGAAGATCATGGTCAGCAGCATGACCGACAGGGCGTCGACGAAGCCGGGCCAATAATCGAAGCCGCGCGCGGCGCGGCGGCTGCGCCCCAGCGCCATCAGCGCTTCTCCGACTGGGCGAGGAGCTTGTCGAGGGTTTCTTTCAACTCACGTTGCGCCGTGGCCTGGGTCTCCACCCAGTCGCGAATCTGCTGCTGCTCCACGCGCATATGGCGCACGAGACCCTGCACGCCCTCGGCCAGATTGGCGAGGGCGGCGGTTGCGGCGCGGGCGTTGGCGGGATCGTTGGCGGCCGCAGCGCGCGCCTCCGGTCCCCGGCCATCTTCCGCATGGTCGGTCACATTGAGGGACAGATAGTCCTCCAGCTCCGTGAAGAACCGGTTCTGCGCCTGCCCGGCCTGCAGATCCAGAAACCCGAGCACCAGCGAGCCCGCCAGACCAAACAACGAAGAGGTGAAAGAGACCGCCATGCCCGCAATGGGAGCGGCCAGGCCATTCTTCAGATCATCGAACATGACGGCGGCGTCGGCCCCCGTCTGCATGGCCTTGATGACGCCGCCGATGGAGGCGACCGTCTCCAGCAGGCCCCAGAAGGTGCCGAGCAGACCCAGAAACACCAGCAGGCCCGTCAGATAGCGCGCGATCTCCCGCGATTCGTCGAGACGCGTGCCAATGGAGTCGAGCACCGCGCGCAGGGTGAGGGCGGAGATGGCGCGGCGGGCGAGCCCCTCGCCCAGAATCAACGAGACCGGCGCCAGCAGCACCGGATCGCGCACGCTCCCGCGCTCGCCTGTGCGCAGAGCGTTGACCCAGCGGATCTCGGGAAACAGCCGCGCCACCTGTCTCAGCGACAGCACGACGCCGATCAAGAGCACGCCCAAAATCAGGCCATTCAGGCCCGGATTGGCCATGAAGGCCACCATGATCTGGCGCTGCAGAATGAAAACGACAAAGCCCGCGAGCACCAGAAAGACAATCATCCTCACGAGGAAGATGTGAGGCGCTGAAAGCCGGTAGGGATCTTTTTCCGCAGCCATGGTCCACCCTGCAGCCAGCGCTTCGCCAGCCCGCCACAGAAGAGTCTATCGCGCAGCCTCAATCAAGCACAAGCTGGCGATCGTCAGAACCGAATTCACACAGTCCGCAAAAGCGCCAGCAATTCCCGCTGGATGATCTCGGAGCCCGCGCAGAGCGAGCCCTTCTCCAGCATATCCTGCCCGCCATCCATATCGCTCACGAAGCCGCCGGCCTCGCGCAGCAGCACGATTCCCGCCGCGATGTCCCAGGGCTGCAGGTTGCGCTCCCAATAGGCGTCGAAACGGCCCGCCGCCGTCAGGGCGAGATCGATGGAGGCCGCGCCAAGACGCCGCAGGTTGGAGGCCCGGGCCATGACAGCTTCAAGCTCCGCCTTGAAGCGGGGATGAGCCTCGGCCTTGCCCAGATGGGGAATGCCGCAGGCGATCAGGGAATCCGAGATGTTGCGGCGGGGCGAGACGCGCAGGCGCCGATTGTTGTGCCAGGCGCCCTGGCCCTTCTCGGCGATATACATGTCGTCGGTGGCGGGATTGTAGACCACGCCCGCGATGAGCTGACCCTCGCGCTCCAGCGCCACGGAGATCGAGAAGATCGGCAGGCCGTGCAGAAAATTGGTGGTGCCGTCGAGAGGGTCGATGATCCAGCGATGGGAGGGGTCCGTTCCCTCGACCACACCACTCTCCTCCATGAGGAAGCCATAGCCGGGGCGCGCCTTGGAGAGCTCCTCATAGAGGGTCTTTTCAGCCCTGCGGTCGGCGGCGCTGACGAAATCGCCGGGGCCCTTGACGGAGACCACGAGATTCTCGACCTCGCCGAAGTCGCGCTTGAGGGCGCGGCCGGTCTTGATGGCGGCGCTGGTCATCACATTCATGAGGGCGGAGCGGATCATGGTGGGGTCTCTGGACGCGCCCGCAGGCGAAGAAAGGGATGGCGCAAAACGCCCTTGACGGCTTCTACCCCAAGGCATGCGCCAAAGTCACGGGCCGAAAAGGTCAGGCGCCGCCGATATGACGGCGCACGGCCTCCTCGACGAGGGCGCGGTCGCGGGCGGAGAGGCTGTTCAACTGGCCGTCCAGCCAATCGTCCTTGATGCCCGCCGTGCGAGCCAGAATGTGCCATTTCATGGCCTCGACCATGTTTTTGGGCACGCCCCGACCGGTCGCAAGCAGGCGAGCAAGCCGATTGGCGGCCACCGGATTGTTGGTCGCCGCCGCCTTCATGAAATAACGGGCCGCCCGGGCCTCGTCCCGGGGCACGCCATCCGTCCCGTTGAAGGTCATGATGGCATATTCGATCTGGGCGGCGGCAAGCCCCTCATCGGCGGCATATTTGAGCCATTGGGCCGCCAGAAGCGGATCGCGCTTCACCCCGCGCCCCTGTCGATATTGCAGACCCAGCGCATAGGCGGCTTCCAGATTGCCCAGATCGGCGGCGCGGCGGAACAGATCGGCCGACCGGGCGAAATCCTGGATCTCGCCGCCGATGACGAGAAGGCCAAGGTTGTAGAGCGCCCCCGGATGGCCCGCAGCCGCCGCCTTCTCAAGCAGAGGCCGGGCGGCGGCGGGATCCGCCGTGACCCCGGAGCCCTGCAAATAGGCCATGGCTAGAGCGAAGATGGCGGGCGTATCGCCGCGCGCCGCCGCCAGACGATACCAGCGCAGGGCCTCCTCGGGATTGCGGCGCAGGCCCAGCCCATCGCGATAGAGCTCGCCCATGAGGGTCATGGCGGGCGCATCGTTGGGATTGGCCGAGATCCGCTGCATGGCCTCCCGCATGGCCGTGACGTAATAGCCCCGCTGAAAGGCGCCAAAGGCGAGGTCCGGCGCCACGCCCGGCGCAAGATAGTTTTGCGCAGGCCCGATCACGCCGCCCGTACTGGCGCCGGGAATGGGGGCCACGGCGGTGGTCAGGGGCGTTTTGGAGGGCGTGAGGCTCGCGGGCAGAGGTTGCTGCGCAAAGACCGGCGCCGTCCCCGCAAGAAGCAGGGCGAGGCCAGCGATGCGCGGCCAGATCATCGGCTGTCGCCACGCACCAGCGCGGCCTGGGCCTCGGCGACCGCCAGCGCAGGACCACGCGCGTCGTTCCACACGGCGTCGCCAAGGGCGACGAAGTCAGCGCCCGCCTCGGAGATGGGGCGGACATCTGAAAGGGTTGTAGCGAAGCCGACGCAGGGAACCGTGAAGATCTCCGTCCACCAGGAGACCCGCTCGATCACCTGTTCGAGGGGCGGCGTCCAGCCATCGGGCTGGGGATCGCCGAACATGACGTAATCCACGTCCAGCTCTCCCACGGTCATGGAATCATGCCGGGTCTTGACCCCGCCCGCGCCCACGATGCGGTCGGGCTTGAGGGTTTCGATGGCGTCGCCGAGCACTTCCTCGAGTTGATCGCCCTGGCCGCGGATATGCACGCCATCGGCGTCGGTGCGGACCGCGACCTTGGGGTCTCCGTCCACCAGCAGGGCCGCATCATATTTTTGCGCAACGGGCAAAAGCGCGCGCACGATCTTCTTGGCGGTTCCCTCGTCGGGACTGGCGAAGCGCAGGAGCGCGCAGGCCACATCCCCCGCCGCCAAGGCAGCCTCAAGCGCAGGCGCGAAGCTCTCGGCCTCCGCAAGAGCGGGGCTGATAAGATAGAGCCGCTGGGGATCAAGTTCTGGTTGTGCTGGTTTTTTGCTCATCTGGACCTGATCCGCATGCGCCGCGCCTGCCGGGAATCGGGAGGGCTGCTTCGTGCAGAAATGGGGCGAAAGCAGGGCCTCGCGCAAGGGGCCAGATTTGGGAACAGCGTCAAGGGGCGACTGGCGGCGATCCGCCAGCCGCCATCACCTCACGAAAAGGTCGGATCCAGCTTGCCCGCCGCATAGAGCTTGGCCATCTCCGAAAGCGGCCGGATCTTGCCTATCTTCGAGGCCTGGCCCGCCGTGCCGAACTGCTCGAGGCGCTCGCGGCAGATCTTCGACATGGCTTCAAGCGCGGGCTTCAGATACTTGCGCGGATCGAACTCGCCGGGGTTTTCCTGGAGGATGCGGCGGATCTGACCGGTGATGGCCATGCGGTTGTCGGTGTCGATGTTGATCTTGCGCACGCCGTGGCGGATGCCGCGCTGAATCTCCTCCACCGGCACGCCCCAAGTCGGCTTCATCTTGCCACCGTACTGATTGATGAGATCCTGCAGATCCTGCGGCACCGACGAGGAGCCATGCATCACCAGATGCACATTGGGCAGCTTCTTGTGGATCTCCTCGATCACGTTCATGGCGAGCACTTCGCCATCGGGCTTGCGGGAGAACTTGTAGGCGCCGTGGGAGGTGCCCATGGCGATGGCCAGCGCATCGACCTTGGTTGCCTTGACGAATTTCACGGCCTCGTCGGGATCGGTCAGCAGCTGGTCGTGGCTCAGCTTGCCCTCGGCGCCGTGGCCGTCTTCCTTGTCGCCCATGCCGGTCTCCAGCGAGCCCAGCACGCCCAGTTCGCCCTCGACGGAGACGCCGCCCATATGGGCGATGTCCACCACGTTCTTGGTGACGCGCACGTTATAGTCATAGTCGGCGGGGGTCGCGCCGTCGGCCTTGAGCGAACCGTCCATCATGACAGAGGTGAAGCCGGACTGGATGGCGGTCATGCAGGTGGCCTCCACATTGCCGTGGTCCAGATGCACGCAGATCGGAATATGCGGATACATCTCCGTCAGCGCGTCCATCATGTGGCGCAGCATGATGTCATTGGCGTAGGAGCGGGCGCCGCGCGAGGCCTGGATGATGACCGGGGCGTCCAGCGCATTGCAGGCTTCGCCGATGGCGAGGGCCTGTTCCATGTTGTTGATGTTGAAAGCCGGTACGCCATAGCCATGTTCGGCGGCGTGATCGAGCAACTGACGAAGGGTGATGCGGGCCATAAAATCCTCCAGTGTGGGCGCCGCGCGGGCGCCTTGAGTTCTAAACGTTCAGCGCCTCGACGCCCGGCAGCGGCTTGCCCTCGAGCCATTCGAGGAAAGCGCCGCCCGCGGTCGAAATATAGGTGAAATGTTCGCCCACCCCCGCCTGATTCAGGGCCGAGAGTGTATCGCCCCCGCCCGCCACTGTCAGCAGCTTGCCGGAATCGGTCAGACCAGCGGCGACCCTGGCGACGGCGTTGGTGCCCGCGTCGAAGGGGGTCAGCTCGAAGGCGCCGAAGGGGCCGTTCCAGACCAGCGTCTTCACCGCGCCCAGCAACTCTTCAATGCGGGCCACGGATTTGGGCCCGAGATCGAGGATCATCTCGTCCGCGCCCACATGATCGACGCTGACCACATGGGAGGGCGCGTGGGCCTTGAACTCTTTCGCGACAACCACATCCACCGGCAGCACGATCTCGCATTTGGCGGCGCGTGCGGCCTCCACGATGGCGCGGGCGGTGTCAAGCAGGTCCTTCTCACAGAGCGACTTGCCGACGGCCTTGCCCTCGGCGGCCAGAAAGGTGGTGGCCATGCCGCCGCCGATGATGAGGAAATCGACCTTCCTGGTGAGATTGCCGAGCAGGTCCAGCTTGCTGGACACCTTGGCGCCGCCCACCACAGCCGCCACAGGCCGCTGGGGCTTTTCGAGCGCAGCCGAAAGCGCCTCCAGCTCCGCCTGCATGCCCCGGCCCGCGTAGGCCGGGAGCTTGTGGGCCAGCCCCTCGGTCGAGGCATGGGCGCGATGGGCTGCGGAGAAGGCGTCGTTCACATAGAGATCGCCCAGTTTGGCGAGTTCGGTGACGAAAGCCGGATCGTTCTTTTCCTCGCCCTTGTGGAAGCGGGTGTTCTCAAGCAGCAGAACCTCGCCATCGCCCAGCTTGCCCACAGCCTGCGCGGCGACATCGCCGATGCAATCATGGGCGAATGCGACGGGGGCCTTGAGATGGGCGCCAAGCACGGCCGCCACCGGCTCCAGAGAATTTTCCTTGTCCGGCCCGTTCTTGGGGCGGCCGAAGTGGGAGAGCACCACGACGCGCGCGCCCTTGGCCATGAGATCCCTGAGGGTCGGCAGGGCCCGGTCGATGCGCGTGGCGTCGGAGACCGCGCCATTCTCGATGGGCACATTGAGGTCGAGACGGAGAAGAACCCGTTTGCCGGATACAGGGGCGTCATCGAGGGTGCGGAAGGTCATTTGGGGGCGTTCCTGATCAAGGCGAAGACGATGGCGGCGCCTGCGCTCCATGTGGTGACGATGGCGACAATCAACATCCACCACGTCGGCATATTGGAAATCCGCCCCCTGATTTCACCGATTTCAGACCGAAGGACGGCAAGGTCGGACTGTTTGGGCATCTGGGTGAGAACGCCTTCGATCCTGGCGATGGAGACCTCAAGCCTGCTGAGGGACTGCTTCACGTCCTTCACATCGGCCTCAAGCGCCTGAACACGCTGATCTAACATGGGATCCTCCGGACCAGAGCCGTCTCCATCTTGCGACTGGAAAGATCTCCTGCTGGGGAAATTGGAAACATTATCCGTCATTTCAACGGATTCCCGCTTTCACGCGCGCCATCAGCGGCTGCTCGGCGAACTGCTCGATCCGGCCGCAATGGGTGCAGGCGATGGTCAACAAGGGCGAATATTCGCCGACGGTCTGATCCCCGCCCCTGTAAAGCATCAGCTTGGACTGAAGATCCTCTTCCGGCAGGTCCAGCTCGACGAACTCGATCCCCTTGCACACAAGGCAGCGAAACCCCTGAAGCTCCTTTTTGAGAAGCTCCGACACACGCCGCCGGTCTTCAAGGCGCTGCTGGGGATCGCTGACCTCAGTGCTCATGTCGTCAGTCTATCAAAGAAGCTTTCCCATCGCCACAGCCGTGTCCGACATGCGGTTCGAGAAGCCCCATTCGTTATCGTACCAAGAGAGGATGCGCACGAAGGTTCCGTCGATCACCTTGGTCTGGTCCATGTGGAAGACCGAGGAATGGCTGTCGTGGTTGAAGTCGATGGAGACATTCGACACGGTGGTGTAGCCCAGCACGCCCTTCAGCTGGTTCTCGGCGGCGTGCTTGATGGCCGCGTTGATGTCGGCCGCAGAGGTCTTCTTCTTCGCCACGAATTTCAGATCGACCACGGAGACGTTGGGGGTCGGCACGCGGATCGCCGAGCCATCGAGCTTGCCGTTCAGCTCCGGCAGGACGAGGCCGACCGCCTTGGCGGCGCCGGTGCCCGTGGGGATCATGGAGAGGGCGGCGGCGCGGGCGCGGTAGAGATCCTTGTGCATGGTGTCCAGCGTCGGCTGGTCGCCCGTGTAGGAATGGATCGTGGTCATGAAGCCATGCTCGATGCCAACGGCCTCGTTCAGCACCCAGGCCACCGGCGAGAGGCAGTTGGTGGTGCAGGAGGCGTTGGAGACGACGAGGTGATCCTTCGTCAGCTTCTGGTGGTTCACGCCGAAGACGACCGTGAGATCGGCGTCGTCGCAGGGGGCGGAGACGAGCACGCGCTTGGCGCCGGCGTCCAGATGCGCCTTGGCCTTGTCCTTGGAGGTGAAGATGCCCGTACATTCCATGGCGATGTCCACGCCCAGCGCCTTGTGAGGCAGCTCGGCGGGATTGCGGATGGCGGTGACCTTGATGGGGCCGAAGCCCACGTCGATCGTGTCCCCATCGACCTTCACCTCATGGGGGAAACGGCCGTGCACGCTGTCGAAGCGCAGCAGATGGGCGTTGGTCTCCACCGGGCCCAGATCATTGATGGCCACGACCTGAATGTCCTTGCGGCCGGACTCCACAATGGCGCGCAGCACATTGCGGCCGATGCGGCCAAACCCGTTGATCGCAACCTTCACCATATCAACTTCCTTTCGATCCGTTGCTCTTGCACAAACGCTTCAACCCAAACGATGTTCAGCGGCGGCTACGACCGCTTGCGCGGTGATGCCGAAATGCTCGTAGACCTTCTTGTAGGGTCCGCTCTCGCCGAAACTCTTCATGCCGATGAAGAGTCCGTCCGAGCCGATCAGCTGATCCCAACCTTGCCGCACGCCCGCCTCGACCGCAATGCGCACGGGGGCGTCGCCGATCACGGACGCGCGATAGGCCTCGTCCTGGGCGAGGAAAAGATCCATGCAAGGTACTGAAACAATGCGCGCCGGGATGCCCTTGGCCGCCAAAGCCGCCTGCGCCTCCATGGCGATGGAGACTTCCGAGCCCGTGGCGAAGATCGTGACCTTGGCTTTTCCTTCGGCGGGGGTCAGCTCATAGGCGCCGCGCGCGCTCAGGTTCGCCGCCGTGAAGCTCTTGCGGGCCTGGGGCAGGTTCTGGCGGGTGAGGGCCAGCACGCTGGGCGAGCCCTTGGCCTCGATGGCGAGCTGCCAGCATTCCGCCGTCTCGGTGCGGTCCGCAGGGCGGAACACCAGCAGATTGGGGAAGGCGCGCAAGCCCGCCAGGGTCTCGACGGGCTGATGGGTGGGGCCATCCTCGCCCAGACCGATGGAGTCATGGGTCAGCACCTCGATGTGGCGGGTGCGCATGAGGGCGGCCAGACGCAGGGCGGGACGCATGTAGTCGGCGAAGACGAGGAAGGTGGCGCCCGAGGGGATCAGGCCCCCATGCAGGCTCATGCCGTTGATGGCGGCGGCCATGCCATGTTCGCGGATGCCCCAATGGACGAAGCGGCCCGCGAACTGGCCCGGCGCGATGGCGGGGGTGGCGGCGACCTTGGTGTTGTTGGAGCCGGTGAGATCGGCGGAGCCCGTGACCAGCTCGGGCAGAGCGGGCGCTATGGCGGCGATGACGGCTTCCGAGGCCTTGCGGGTTGCGACCTCGCTGGCGTCTTCGGCGGCGGCGCGCTTGAAGGCGAGCACGGCGTCATTCAGCGCGGCGGGCAAATCGCCAGCAAGGCGGCGCTGGAACTCCGCCTTCTGTGGATTGGCGTCCAGCGTCTTCTTCCAGGCCGCATGGGCGCCGGCGCCGCGCGAGCCTGCGGCGCGCCAGGCGTCCAGAATGTCCTGCGGGATCACGAAGGGTTCGCTGGTCCAGCCCAGCGCCTTGCGCGCGCCCGCGATCTCCGCCTCGCCAAGCGGCTCGCCATGGGACTTGGCCGTGCCTGCGCGGGTGGGGGCGCCGTAACCGATGGTGGTCTTGCAGCTGATGTAGCTGGGCTTGTCGGAGGCCTTGGCGCGCTCCAGAGCTGCGAAGATGGCGTCCTGATCGTGTCCGTCGACCCGCTGGACGAACCAGCCGCAGGCCTCGAAACGCTTCATCTGATCGACGGAATCGGCGACCGACAGGGGGCCGTCGATGGAAATGTCGTTGTCGTCGTGCAGCACGATCATGCGGGCGAGCTTGAGATGGCCCGCAATAGCGATGGCCTCCTGCGAGATGCCCTCCATGAGATCGCCGTCGGAGGCGAGCACATAGGTGTGATGGTCCACCAGAGCGCCAAATTCGGCGTTCAGCATGCGCTCGGCCAAGGCCATGCCCACAGCGGTGGAGATCCCCTGCCCCAGCGGGCCGGTAGTGGTTTCGACGCCCGGCGTGTGGTGCACCTCGGGGTGGCCGGGCGTGAGCGAGCCCAACTGGCGGAAATTGCGGATCTGGTCGATGGTCATGCTCTTCTCGCCCGTGAGATAGAGGAGAGCGTAGAGCAGCATGGAGCCGTGACCGGCGGAGAGCACGAAACGGTCGCGATCCGGCCAGAGCGTGTCGGCCATGTCGTATTTCATGACCCTGGTGAAGAGCACGGTGGCGATGTCGGCGGCGCCCATGGGCAGGCCGGGGTGGCCGGATTTGGCCTTTTCCACCGCATCCATGGAAAGAGCGCGAATGGCGTTCGCCATATCCTGCTGGGTGACGCTCATCGCTACGCTTCCGTTTTCTTGAGGGGGCCCAGCCTGAACGATGCCGGGGTCGGCGGTTTGATAACACCTGCCCCGGCCCTGTCAACGCGACGATCCCAAGGGTTCCACTGCAATTTCAGACTCGATCCGGCCCTCAAGCTCTCTATGTCTTGTGGGCGGAGGCCAGACGCGCGTTGACGCGCCGCCCGCCTTCCGCGCAAATGGGACGCTAGGAGCAAGGTTGGTTTCATGAGCATTCCCACGGCCCTGGACGCAGCCCTGAAGCGGCTGTCTGTAGCCATCGACAACCTTGACGCCGCCGCAGACCGGCGCGCCCGGGCGGATGCGGCGCGTGGCGATCTCGAAGAAGAGCTCGCCATCATGCAGGACGACCGCTCGCGCCTTGCCATCGAGCTGAACAGCGCTTTGGCGCGGGTCGGCAGCCTAGATCTCGCCCATCGGGAGGCTGAGCGGCGGCTGGAGCGGGCCGGCGCCACCATTCGCGCGGCGCTCGGCGAAACCGGCCCCGAGCCGGACCACGCCTCCGCCGATTCCAAGCAACAGGAGCTTTGAGCCTTGGCGCAGGTCCCGATCACCATCGCCGGACGCACCTACCGCATGGCCTGCGGCGAGGGCGAGGAAGCCCATCTGGAAGGCCTGGCGGCTGAGCTTGAGGGCCGGATCTCCGAACTCCGGAGCGCCTTTGGCGAAATCGGCGACCAACGCCTGATCGTCATGGCCGCGCTGGCCTTCGCCGACGAGCGCTTCGAGGCGCTGAAGAAGGTCAAGACGCTGGAGGCCCGCGTGGAAGAGCTGCAGGCGGCCCAGGCCAATGTGGAGGCGACAGTCGGCCATTGGGCGGTCGAGGCCACGGCGGCCATCGATGCGGCTGCGGCGCGGCTCGAGCAGACCGTGCAGGTGCTGAATGCGGCGGGGCGGACGGAGGGGTGAGGGGCCACTCCCTCAATAATATTTCTCCGTAATCACGAACTTCACTTCTTTCTGGCGCTCGGGCGAGAGGCCGTCGCCGACGAGGCGCTGCAACAGGGACGCCATCTCCCTGGGCTCACCATAAAGCGCGGGCTGCTGCTTTTTCTCGAAATCCGCCAGGGCCATGGGATCGGTGAGAATCTGTTTGGCCACCTCCCGCAGATAGTCCAGCTTGTCGGCAGGCGTGTTGGGCGGGGTGATGAGCAGGCGACCGATCTTGCGCAAATCCTCGCGGAAATCGAGCCACCAGGCGGCCTCGGCGTCGATGCGCTCCGGCACGGCCTCGAAGATGGTGGGCACATCCGGCATCAACTGGGACTTTTCCCGCGAGGTCACCACCAGCGGGCGCAACTGGCCGCCCTCCGCATAGCGGGCCGAACTGTCCTCCACGAGGATCGTGCCATCCATCTCGCCGGTGACGACCGCATGGGCGAAATCCTTGGAGGAGGGATAGCCGATGGTGATCTTGCAGGCGATCTTCATGGCGTGACACATGACCGCTGACGTGTCGGAAGCCGCGTCCGTCTTGCCATTGGCGCCGATTTGCACCCGCTTGCCCGAGGCCAACATGTCCTTGAAGGACATCCAGGGCAGCTTGGGATTGACGATCAGCACACGGGGCGCCGTGTTGACCCGCGCCACAATGGGAAACTTCGTCAAATCAAAGCGGACTCCCGGCTCATCCGTGAGCTTGGCGAGGATCGCCCCCTCCCCCGGTGCCAGCATCAGAGTGAGGCCATCGGGCGGTGAATTCCAGGTGTGGTTCATGGCGATGAGCATGCCCGCCCCGGGGCGGCTCTCCACCACCACCGTGGCGCCCAGCTTTTTTTCCAGATAAGGCGCCAGCATGCGCGAATAAAGATCATAGCCGCTGCCCGCAGCGCCCCCGTTCACCAGCCGCACGGTCTTGCCGCGATAGAATTCGGCGGGGGTTTGCGCATGGAGGGGCGCAGCGCAGCCCGCGAAGGCGAGGGCGGCGACGCAGAGGCGGAGGCCGGAGAGCATGAGCGTTTCCTGAATGGGTTATTGCAGGCGCAGCCTAGCCGCCTGCGGAAGCGCCGTCCATATGGCGCCCCAATGCAGCAGCTTAGCTGACAAGATATGGCCTCAGTGGGCCTCTATAGACCGCTCCACTCCGGGGCTGGGCGGCAATGGAGGAAACCGGATGGCCACAAGCCTACTGGCGCCCTATGGCGTCCTCACCTATGGCCCGCGCGCGATCAGACCACCGCATCGGGCGGACACCCTGAAACATCAGAAGCTCCGCAGCCGGCTCGTGCGCATGGCGGCGGCGCCCGTGGCCCTCGCCCTGGTGGCGGGCGGGGCGATCCTGTCACAAAATGCGCATCCCCCCGCGCTGGTTGCAGCGAACAACGCAACTTTCGCCACCGGCGGCGCACAGGTGCGGCCGCCCATGAGCCTCCCCCTGCGGGAGGCGGCGCGCATGCCGGCCGCCTATGACCATGACGGCGACCTCGATCAGGCCGCCATCACCTGGGCGCGACGCCTGCCAGAACAGGAGGCCGAACCCGGCAAATCCGTCACCGCCGCGCCCTCAGACACCAGCCCGGCGATCATGCAGTTCGGACCCATGCGCATCAAACGCGAACTGGTGGAGACCGTGGTGCGCGCCGCGCGCAAGACGGACACGGACCCCACCCTGCTGATGTCCATCGCTGACAAGGAATCCGCCTTCGCCCCCACGGTGAAGGCCAGCACCTCCTCGGCGACGGGCCTGTTCCAGTTCATCGATTCCACCTGGCTGCGGGTGCTGCGCGATTTTGGCCCCCAGCATGGCCTCGAAAAGGAAGCCGCCGCCATCGACAGTTCCGATGGCCCCCCCAGCATCGCGGACCCCGCTGCGCGGCGGCGCATTCTGGGCCTGCGCAACGATCCCTATCTCTCCGCCATTATGGCCGCCGAAATGCTCAAGCATGACGCCGCCCAGATCGGCGCGCGGATCGGGCGGAGCCTGAGCGACGGGGAGACCTATCTGGCCCATTTTCTGGGGCCGTCGGATGCGGAGAAATTCATGACCAAAGTGGTCACCGAACCCAAATACGCCGCGCCCAAACTGCTCCCCAAACCCGCCCGCGCCAACCGCACGATCTTCTTCGCCGCCGCCAAACGCAAAGCCAGCGCGCTGACGGTTGCGGACGTCCACCAGAAGTTCGAAACCATGATGGGTCTCCGCGCCGAGCGTTACCGGGACGTGGAGAAGCTGACCAATGTGAGCGCTTATGCGGAGACGAGGTGAGGAAGAGAGCGAAAGCGCGCTGGCAATTCGCGTGCTGAACCCCTAGATTGGGGATGCGGAGCTGCGGGGCGCGTGCAGGACTAACATTCCCCGGGGCCTTATCGATCCTAACGGGAGCTGTTCCTGGCCTTGTCCGTGGACTTGGACACACGGCGCCCACCTACGTTGTAGGTTTCCCGGGATCGATGTCCCACGGCCACTGTGGCCCCGCACTTTTTGAGGGAATTGACAGGCGCCCGCTCCCGCCCGATACCCGCCAGCGATGCAAGACGCTCCCCCAACCCCCGCGCAGCTCAAGGCCGCCCTCCGCAGGCAAGCCCTCGCCCGGCGCGACGCCGCCGAGCCCGCCCTGCGGGAAGCCTTCGCCACGCGCCTCGCGCTGGCGGGGGTCGAGCTGGCGCGCAAATCCATCGTGCGCACCGTCGCCGCCTTTTGGCCGCTGCCGGGGGAGCCCGATGTGCGGGGCCTGCTGGCGGCGCTGAATTATCATGAGTTCGTGGGCGCCCTGCCGGTCATGATCGGCCCGGGACTGCCATTGATCTTCCGCAAATGGTCGCCGCGCGATCTCCTGCTGGAAGGCCCCTACGGCGTCATGCAGCCCTCCGCCCATCTGCCCGAAGTGCTGCCAGACATCGTCTTCGCGCCCCTGGCGGCCTTTGACCGGCGGGGCCACCGGATCGGCTTCGGGGCGGGCTATTATGACCGGACGCTGGCCAGCCTGCGGTCCATGAAACCCATCCTGGCCGTGGGAACGGCCTATTCGGTTCAGGAAGTCCCTGCTATTCCGGAGGAGCCGCATGACCAGCGGCTGGATCTCGTGATCACCGAGACCGAATGGATCGATTGCAGGACTGACTGACCCCATGCGGATTCTCTTCATCGGCGACATCGTGGGCCGCGCCGGGCGCGACATCCTCCTCAACCGCCTGCCCGGCCTGCGCCGGGACTGGAAGCTCGATTT
>CANGTC010000079.1 GCA_947456505.1 Beijerinckiaceae bacterium | reverse complement strand
GCGCAACCGTGTCGAGCGGTTCTTCAACAAGATCAAGCACTACAGGCGCATCGCCACGCGCTACGACAAAACCGCCGAGAGTTTTCTCGCCGCCCTGAAGCTCGTGGCCGTTCGCATATGGCTACGCGATAATGAGTCTACGTCCTAGATGCCACGCTGCTTCATCATTAAACCTGCAGTCGAACAAAGGATAGCCGCCATAAACAAGGCTTGTTTCACAATCTTGTATCGCCCAATCCACACCGTGCTTCGGCTTACCCGCAAGCGTAAATGGTATCCAAGCGTCATTAGACCATTTCAAGGCAATTATAATGTCTATATCGAATGCATCTGCGCCCTCAAAACAACTAAGAAGTTCAAGTCTCTATTTTGGAATAATTATCTCGCTACAATCAAGCTCAAATACTATTTTTTCGAAAGGGACTTCAATATTTTCCGTTTCGTTTGTTTTATAACAAATAATGGTCTTGTTCTCATCATCTGGGAACGCGCAAATTGTCTTCACATCCGCTAAATTTATCAGCACGCCACTCGCTTGAATAAACTTCATTTTGAACTCCATTCCATATCTCAGTCGGACAGATTACAGCCTGTAATCTACTCTTTGAACATGATCTTAGCATTTATAATGCGATGCTTCAAGAATTGATGCGACCACACAATTTCGGCTCCAGTACTCGATTCTGGCGCGGATCATCCTGCAGGCGCAGGTGGCGCCATGAGCGACGGCCGCTGGTTTGAAGTGGATGCGGATATCGCCGCCATCATCCCTGGCCCGAAAATGTGAAAGGATCAAAAAGCGGAACATCAAAATGAACAAAGTCCCGGGCGTTGCGCGTCACGAGCGTCAGTCCATGCACCTGCGCCGTGGCGGCGATCAGCGCATCTTCATAGGCATGATCTGATCGCGCGATCATCCAGCGCGCATGCAGACGGAAGGCACGACCATCGACTGGCAGAACCGCGAAGGTCTGCTACACCCTGTCCGCCCATTGCTCGATCTCCAGAGCCTTTTGAGCATCGCGTTGACGCAGCTTTTCAACGCCTGCCTGAATTTCGCCGAGAGACAAGGCGCTGATATGCAAGGCGGCGTCCGGAACTGTTTCGAGCCACGCGACAACCGCCCCATGAGGTCTGGCGCGCCGCAGTTCCGAAATGACATTAGTGTCCAGCAGATACATCCTCAGAGATCCGGCGCAGCTCGATGGAGCGCCCTACCGCGCGGCGGAATCGGGAGATCGTCGCACCGCGCCTCCTTGGCGAGCAGCAAGCTCTTGAGGCTAGGCCGCGCCGCGTTCAGGCGACGCCATTCCTCAACGGGAACCAGGACGGCCGCGTCTGCGCCTCGTTTGGCGACGAGCTGCGGCCCGTCCCGCTCGCAGGCGGTCAGCAACTCCGAAAATCTGGCCTTCGCTTCCTGCACGGGCCAGGATTTCATGGCCGCTCTCCTGACTAGTTAGATGACTAGTTTTTAAGCCGAGGCGGGGGGTAAGGCAAGTCGGCAGTCAGAATTTTTAAGCCGGCCATTTGCTGTCAACAACAATCCCCCCGACTGCCTAATGCCGACTGCCGACTGCCTACTCCCCCTTACATATCAAAACCCACCCGCCGCTCCAGCCCCTACCCCGCCACCTCCGGCATCCTGATCCCGTCATAGATCCAGGCCAGACAGCGGAAAACGTCGTCTTCCGTGCGGTCGGCGCAGGCCTCGTTGCGGACTTCGGCGGCGATGCCGCGCAGGTGGTAGAACTCCCACAGGCTGCGGCTCTCAAGGATGATGCGGGCGGTGCGCAGGCTGCGGGCGCGCTCATAGGCCTTGAAGGCCCGGGCGAAATCGCCCTTCGTCACGTCGATGCATTCGGCCAGCACCACCGCGTCCTCGATCGCCATGCAGGCGCCCTGGGCGAAGGATTGCAGGGTGGGATGGGCGGCGTCGCCCAGCAGCGCCACGCGGCCATCGCTCCAGCCGCGAATGGGATCGCGGTCGGCGATCACCCAGCGGCGCTTCAGGTCCATCATGCGCAACATCTCATGCATGAGCGGATGGGCTGAAGCGTAGGTCTCCATGAGCACGCGGCGATAGGTCTCCTCATCCGCGCGCTCGTAGATATTTTCCGTCTGGAACACCGCCACGATGTTGAAGAGGCTGCGGTGGCGAAGGGGATATTGCACGATGTGGAAGCCCGGCCCGCCCCACAGGATCACCTCGTCGCGACCGATCTCCTTCGACACCTGCTCCATGGGCACGATGGTGCGATGGGCTACATACCCGATGGGGCGCGGCGTCTCCTCGCCGATCATCTGGCGGCGCACCGCCGAACCCAGCCCATCGGAGCCGATAACGGCGGCGGCCTCGAACTGACGGCCGTCGGTGGTCTTGATCAGCACGCGGTCGGCGAGATTCTCGTAGGAGGCGAATTCGGTGGAGGGCAGGATCTCCACATTGGTCATGGCGCGGGCGGCGTCCAGCAAGGCCCCATGCAGGTCGACCCGGTGGATAGCCACATAGGGATCTCCAAAGCGGGCGCGGAAGCTCTCGCCAGCGGGCACGCGGACCACTTCCTTCGCGGTCAGCGCATCCAGCATCAGCACATCAGGCGGGAAATGGGCGTGTTTGAGAACGGCGTCCTCGACGCCCAGCGCCCGGAACATGGGGAAGACATTGGGCCCGAGCTGGATGCCATAGCCGATGACGCCAAGCTCCGGCGTCGCCTCGATGATGCGCACCTTCCAGCCCTTGCGGGCGAGGCCCAGCGCCGCCGCCACGCCGCCAAGCCCGGCGCCCACGACATAGATGGGAAGATCCTTTGACATGCGTTCCTCTCAGACCAGCAAGCTGCTCCGCTCCATGGCCTGAGCCGGGTTAATGCAAACCCCTGCCTTCCGCCAGCCGCGTCGCGAAATGAGCGATGGTTCTAGAATAGACATTGGCCTTGTTCCACTCCTTGATGACCGGAAAGTTTGGCTCATCCGGCTCCCAGCCCTCGCCCCGTTTCCAGCCATAGCCCTTCAGGAAATTGGCGGTGGAGGCGAGCACGTCGGGCACGCTGGCGACAAGGTCGCGGCGGCCATCGCCATCATAGTCCACAGCGAATTTGAGATAGGACGAGGGCATGAACTGGGTCTGGCCAATCTCGCCCGCCCAGGCGCCCTTCATGGCGGCGGGCTGCATGTCGCCGCGATCCACGATTTTCAGGGCGTCGATCAGCTCGGCGCGGAACATCTCCGAGCGGCGGCAGTCATAGGCGAGAGTCGCCAGCGCGCGGAAGGTGGGGAAGGAGCCATTGTACGAGCCAAAGTCCGTCTCCAGCCCCCAGATCGCCACCAGAATCTCCGGAGGTACGCCAAACTGCGCTTCGATGCGCTGGAAGAGGGCGGCGTGCTTTTGCATCATGGCGGCGGCCCGCTTGAGGCGCGGGTTGACCATGCGGGCGGAGAATTCCTCGAAGGTCTGGCGGAAGACCTTCTGGCCACGGTCCCGATTGAGAATGCCCTGATCGAAGCCCACGCCTTCGAGGCCTGCGGCGATGGCGGCCTTGGAGACGCCCTTGGCGGCCGCCTCCTGCCGCACGCCTTCCAGCCAGGCCTCAAAATTGCCGGTCTGGCAGGTGGGCGCGGCCAGGGCGGGGCCTGCAAAAAGGCAGAGGGCGAAGGCGAAAGATCTGGGATTGAACGGCATATGCTGCTCCGGTTGCCTGGCATGGAACCACGCGGGTAGGCTGACTTTGCCGCCAAATGCCTGAAATCTGGTGAACGTGGTGAAGATTGCCGGTTTTATCCAGCGCATCTCATGGGTAAGGTGCGGCGGATTTTGGACGTGGCGGACCATCATGCAATTTTTCGACGGACCTGGGGCGCGGATCGCCTATATCGACGTGGCCCCCACCGGGCCCGACCTGCATGAGCCCATCCTGCTCATCCACGGCTTCGCCTCGACCCATGCGGTCAACTGGACGAACACTCTCTGGGTGAAGACCCTCACCCATGCGGGCCGACGCGTCATCGCCCTCGACAATCGGGGCCATGGACAGAGCCAGAAGCTCTATGCGCCAGAAGATTACGCCACCCCGATCATGGCGCAGGACGCCTGCGCGCTGCTCGATCATCTGGGGATCGAATGGGCTGACGTGATGGGCTATTCCATGGGGGCGCGCATCACCGCCTTTCTGGCGCTGGCCCATCCCGAGCGCGTGCGCGCCATGATTCTGGGCGGACTTGGCCATCATCTGGTGGCGGGGGTGGGCCTGCCCATGGGCATCGCCGACGCCATGGAAGCGCCTGCGCTGGAGAGCCTCAGCGACCCCATGCAGCGTATGTTCCGCGCCTTCGCCCAGCAGACGAAAAGCGACCTGCGAGCGCTGGCGGCCTGCATAAGGGGCTCCCGTCAGACCCTTGGCGCGGCGGAGCTGGGGGCGATCCTCACCCCCGCGCTGGTGGCGGTGGGCGACAAGGACGCTGTGGCGGGCGACCCCCACACGCTAGCGGCCATGCTGCCGAAAGGCGCAGCTCTGGACATTCCCGGGCGCGATCACAATCTTGCGGTGGGCGACAAGGTCTACAAGCAGGGCGTGCTGGAGTTTCTGGCCGTGCGGCCCTGATTTCCGGGGCGGCTTCGGCCGTGCTATAGTCGCGGGGGTTCAGGAGTTAGGCTCATGGCGCAGGGACATTCAGCGCGGGTGGTCGGACTGGGCAAGGTCGACCCCATTTTCTCACGCATCCGCCTCGAGGCGGAGGAGACCGTGCGCAACGAGCCGGAGCTGGCGGGCTTCCTCATGGCCTGCGTGCTCAACCATGAGACGCTCGAAAGCGCCATCGTCCATCGCGTCGCCGCCCGCCTCGACCATCAGGACGTCGGCGGCCATCTGATCCGCCAGACCTATCTGGAGCTCATCTCGCGCGATGCCTCCATCGGCGAGGCCTTCCGGGCCGATCTGATCGCGGTCGCCGACCGCGATCCCGCCTGCCTGCGCTTCATCGAGCCCCTGCTCTATTTCAAGGGCTTCCACGCCCTGCAATGCCACCGCCTCGCCCACGCCCTATGGAAGGCGGGTCGGCGCGATTTCGCCCTGTGGCTGCAAAGCCGGGCTTCGGAGGTCTTCCAGACCGACATCAATCCGGCGGCGCGCATCGGCAAGGGCATCTTCCTTGACCATGCGACGGGGCTGGTGGTGGGCCAGACCTGCGTCATCGAAGACGATGTGTCGATCCTCCATGGCGTGACCCTGGGCGGCACCGGCAACGAGCGCGGCGACCGCCACCCCAAGATTCGGCGCGGGGTGCTGATCGGCGCGGGCGCCAAGGTGATCGGCAATATCGAGGTGGGCTATTGCGCGCGAATCGCGGCGGGCTCCGTGGTGCTGAGCCCCGTGCCCCACAACAAGACCGTGGCGGGCGTGCCCGCGCGGGTGGTGGGCGAGGCCGGCTGCGCCGAGCCTGCGCGCAGCATGGACCAGATATTGGCGGAGAAGCTGGAGGGGTGATGATCCCCCGCCTTGCGGCCAGAGCGCTTTTCTGGCACTCCAGCGGTCCAATCGCATGAGCCTGACGGGACCATTATGGACAAGACCGAACTTCGCAAACTTCAGGCCTTCGTGCGGCACGCCTTCGACAACGAGGGCATCCGCGTCAGCCTTGATCCGAAGGACATCGAAGCCGCCGTCGTGACCTTTGGCGAGCGCCAGATCGCGAAGATTGTCGTGGACGACGAGGATGGCGACCGCTCCTTCTCCCTGGAGATGAAGCTGCCCGTGGGGCGCGAAGTCCTGCAGGAATATCTGCGCCGCCTCTTCGAGACGGATAAGCTCACCATCGTCTCGCGCATGAAGAAGAACGATTCCGTCGAGCTGAACAATGGCGAGGATTTCCTCGGCGTCATTTCCGCCGACGACCCCAAGGGCAAGACCTACACCCTGCAGATCGCCATCCTCGATTTCGACCTCGAGGATTTCTGAGGCGAGGCCGGACCCGTCCCGGCGCTTCCATCGCTCACGACAGTTTCGCCCCACCTGCGATCATGGCATAAAGGCCCGTCAGCAGGAGCCCTATCCCATGCCCATTTACATGCTCGATGGCGAAAAGCCCGATTTGCCCGAAGACGGCCATTACTGGATCGCGCCCGACGCGCAGATCATCGGCCGCGTAAGGCTGGGCGAGGATGTGGGCATATGGTTCGGCTGCGTGCTGCGCGGCGATAATGAATGGATCACCATCGGCGCCCGCACCAATGTGCAGGAAGGCACGGTGATGCACACAGACATGGGCTCCCCCCTCACCATCGGCGAAGGCTGCACCATCGGCCATCGGGCCATGCTGCATGGCTGCACCATCGGCGCGGGCACGCTCATCGGCATGGGCGCCACGATCCTCAACAACGCCCGCATCGGCAAGAATTGCCTCGTGGGCGCCAATGCGCTCATCACTGAGGGCAAGGAATTTCCCGATGGGTCGCTGATCGTCGGCAGCCCGGCCAAGGTGGTGCGCCAGCTTGACGAGACAGCCATCGCAAGGGTCAGCAAAACCTCTGACGGTTATGTGCGCAACTGGAAGCGCTTCGCCAAGGGGCTGCAGCGGATTGATTGAGTCAGCGTCTGCGTTTTCGCGTCTTGATTAGAGGTATTGCTTGGACCGTCAGCCGATTTTCAATGTGCCCGGCGTGGTGCTGGCGACTTTCGCGCTCCTGGGAGCGATCCATGGCTTGCGCGAATATGTGCTGACCGATGAGGCCGACGCCCGGGCCCTCGTCACCTTCGCCTTCGTGCCCTGCCGCTTTACCCTTGGCCTTGATGGAGCAGGCCTCGCGGAGGCCCTGGGGCAATTGCGCCAGAGCGAAGTCGCGACCTTCTTTCTGGGCGATGGTCAGCCCCAATGGTGGACGCTGATCACCTATGCCTTGCTCCATGCGGACTGGACCCATCTCGGCATGAACCTGCTATGGCTCGCCGCCTTCGGCGCGCCGCTCGCCCGCCGCTTCGACACCTTCCGCTTCGTCGCCTTTTGCCTGGTGACCACGGCCGCAGGGGCTTTGGCCCATTATGCGCTGCATCCCTATGATTGCATGCCCGTGATCGGCGCCTCCGCCGCCGTTTCGGGCCTCACCGGGGCCTGTCTTCGCTTCGTGTTCCAGCCCCATGGACCGCTGGGAACTACATGGGCTGCACCGGGCGATGAGGCCTATCGACAACCTGCGCTCACCCTGCGCGGCGTCTTTTCTGACTCGCGCGCGCTGACCTTCCTGCTGTTCTGGTTCGCGGTGAATTTCGTTTTCGGCGTCATGTCGCAAACCCTGGGACTCTCGCAGGGCCCGGTCGCTTGGGAGGCCCACGCGGGCGGCTTTGTGACGGGACTATTGATCTTTGGGTTCTTTGATCCCGCGCGCGGATCAGCCCATTCATAGCGCTTGCTTTCGATCAGCATGAGCCTATCCTCTCTCCCAAGGGCGACATGACGATGCGGAGATCAGGGAGATCCTCATGACTGTTGCGCGCATACTCGCGGTCAAGGGCCGAGAAGTCTTCACCACCCAGCCTCACCGGACCCTGCAAGAAACTGCTGAACTGCTCGGCTTGAAAAACATCGGCGCCGTCGTCGTGACAGGCGCTGACGGAGCGGTTCTGGGGATCATCTCGGAACGCGACATCGTGCGCGCCTTGGCGCAGAGCGGCGCGGTGGCGCTGAATGACCCTGTGTCGCGCCACATGACCTGCGAGGTCTTCACCACCACCAGCAACGCTTGCATCCACGACATCATGGAGCGGATGACCCACAGCCGCTTTCGCCATGTGCCAGTCGTGGAAGAGCATCGGCTGACGGGGCTCATCTCGATTGGCGATGTGGTGAAGCACCGCATTGCCGAGATCGAAACCGAGCATCGCGCCCTGCGTGATTATATCGCTACGGCGTAACGCGTTTCAGCCTTCGTCCGTGACGAGATGCAGGCCGCCGTCGCTCTCCACGCGCCGATAGAAGCATGAACGACGACCCGTATGGCAGGCCTTGCCGTCGCCGCCCGCCGCAACCTTGAGCAGGATGGCGTCCTGATCGCAATCGGTGCGCATCTCGACCACGGTTTGCGTCTGGCCGGAGGTGTCGCCCTTGCGCCAGAGCGCCTGGCGCGAGCGCGACCAGTAATGGGCGACGCCGGTTTCGATGGTGAGCGAGAGGCTCTCGCGGTTCATATAGGCGACCATGAGAATATCGCCGCTCACCGCCTCCGTGGTGATGCAGACGATGAGGCCATCCGCATCGAATTTCGGCGCAAAGCCCGCGCCTTCTTCAAGCTCGTGTTTGGCGCCGCGCGGGGCGAAGGCGATAGGCATGGGGCGGAACCTTTGACTGGCGTGTTGCTTTATGCGCCTTCCTCGCGAACCTGCGGAAATCTCGCGACCCCCACCCGGCGCCCCTCCCCACCTGCGGGGAGGGGCGGCCGCGCCAGCGGACGGGATGGGGGTCTGCGCATGCTGATCGTTTATATGTTTCGGAAGGAACGGAGAGCGGTTAGCGCGTGGCGATCTTTTAAAGCAAAACAACCCGCACATGAAGTGCGACCAAGAGACGGATCACAGGCCAAAAAAAATGCGCCCTTGCGGGGCGCATCTGTTTCACAGGGCCATAACCCTCAGCGGAAGCCGCGCACCATGCTGAAGAAGCGAGCCTGTTCTGCCGGATCGTCGCGGAAGGCGCCGGTGAAGCGGGTCGTGATGGTCGATGCGCCCTGCTTCTGCACGCCGCGCATGGACATGCACATATGCTCGGCTTCGATCAGCACCGCGATGCCGCGCGGCTTCAGCGCATTGTCGATGGTGTCGGTGATCTGCGCCGTCATGGTCTCCTGCGTCTGCAGGCGGCGGGCGAAGACCTCGACCACGCGGGCGAGTTTCGACAGGCCGACCACGCCATCGGCGGGGAAATAGGCCACATGTGCCTTGCCGACGAAGGGCACCATATGGTGCTCGCAATGGGAGGTGAAAGGAATGTCCTTCACCAGAACCATATCGTCGTAACCCTCGACCTCTTCGAAAACGGTCGCAAGTTGCGCCTCGGCGTCTTGGGTGTAGCCCTTGAAGAGCTCCTCATAGGCCTTGACCACGCGCTTGGGCGTATCAAGAAGCCCCTCGCGCGAGGGATCGTCGCCCGCCCAGCGGAGCAGGACCCGTACAGCAGCTTCCGCTTCTTCGCGGGTCGGCCTTTGGACAGGGACCGCAGCTATAGCGGGCTTGCTGGAAGATTTAACGGGATTCAAGGTCTTAACCACAGCATCCATGCGGGGCCTCCCACTCGGTGGACTAACTCGAACAGTTACGGGGCGGAACCAGAACCAGACCATAGCCGGATCGAATATTATTTGGCCCCGAAGATCTGGCGTCTTTCGGCCCCCAAAATGACCATGGTCGATCTGGTGGTTTCGAAACGCCGAAATCTCACCTATATGTAAAGCACAGATCCCGCCCCAAGGCGAACACTCTGAAAAGAGCCTCCCAACATGCTGAACGACGTCTACAACAAGCGCATTCTGGAGCTGGCGGCGGAAATTCCGCGCCAGGGCCGCCTGCCGCATCCCGACGCCTCGGCGACGGCGCATTCCAAGCTTTGCGGCTCGACCGTGACAGTGGACCTTGTGCTGCGCGATGGCCAGGTGGCCGATTTCGCCCATGATGTGAAGGCCTGCGCCCTCGGTCAGGCCTCTTCCTCGATCATGGCGCGCAACATCGTGGGCTCAACCCCTGAAGAACTCCGGGCCCTGCGGGACGGCGTGCGCCGCATGCTGAAGGAAAACGCTCCGCCGCCGGACAACGCCAAATGGGCCGACATAGCCGTGCTTGAGCCGGTGCGCGAATACAAGGCCCGCCATTCTTCCACTCTGCTCACCTTCGACGCAGTGGTGGACGCCCTCGGCAAGATCGAAGCGCGCGAAGACGTCAAGAACGCGGGCTAGGCGCCTCCCAAAAGGCGGCGGCCGTCAAAGGGCTTCACAGGGGAGCGCCCCTCCCCCTACCCAAAACGCCGCGCCTTCATTATGGTGCGGCGCAACTTCCGCAGGTTCCGGGGACAGAGCATGGCCGCCGATCACGCCACACCACATTTCCACAATCAGCCGGGCGTCCGCTCCGTGCGCGTGGGCGCCAAGGAATTCATGTGCGTGGGCGCGCTGCCGCCCTTCGATCATCCCCATATCTTCATCGACATGGGTGATGCGGAAGAGGCCATCTGCCCCTATTGCTCCACGCTCTATGTCCATGACGCCGCCCTGCACGGCCATTCGGACCCGGCGGAATGCGAATGGCTGCCCGAGACAGCCGCCTGACCTCCCCACTCTGGACATGAGCTGATGGCGGACAAACAGCACGCCATCATCGCAGGCGGCGGCATCGGCGGCCTCGCCGCCGCAGTGGCCCTGTCGCGCGCAGGCTGGCGCGTGAGCGTGCTGGAGCGCGCCCGCGCCCTTGAAGAAACGGGTGCCGGCATCCAGCTGGCCCCCAACGCCACAGGCGTGCTGAACGAACTGGGCCTGCTCGACCTCGTGATGGAGGTGGCGACCACCCCGGAAAACCTGCGCATACGCCGCGCGAGCGACGGGCTGGAGCTGGCCCGCTTTCCCCTTGGCGTCATAGCGGAGGCCCGCTGGGGCGCGCCCTATGCGGTCATTCACCGGGCGGATTTGCAAAAGGTGCTGCTGGAGCGCTGCGCTGCGGACCCGGACATCACCGTTGAGACCGGCGCCGTGGTGACGGGCTTCGCCGACCATGCGCAGGGCGTCGAAGTCGCGTTCCAGCAAGACGACGTCAAGCGCCGGATCCCCTGCGAGGCGCTGATTGGCGCCGATGGGCTGCGCTCCACCATTCGCGGTTTGATGGGGCTGGGCAAGACTGATGCGCCGATCTGGTCGGGCCGCACCGCCTGGCGGGCGCTCGTGCCGCTGGATCAGGCGCCCGAGGGCGTGCGCAAGCTCGAAACCACCCTCTGGCTCGGGGCGAAATGCCATCTTGTGCATTATCCCCTGCGCGAAGGCGCGCTGATCAATGTCGTGGCGATCACCGAGGATGATTGGCGCGGCGAGGAGGCGAAGGATCTCTGGACCATCAGCGGCGAACCTGCCGACGTCACGCCCCGCTTCTCAGGCTGGCACGGGGATGCGCGCAAACTGGTCCGCGCAGCGCCCAGCTGGAAGCGCTGGCCCCTCTTTGACCGCCAGCCGATCCGGCGCTGGACTCAGGGACGCGTGGCCCTGCTGGGTGACGCCGCCCATCCCATGCTTCCCTTTTATGCGCAGGGCGCCGCCCAGGCCATTGAAGACGCAGGCGCTTTGGGCCGCGCCTTCAAACAGTTCCCCGAGGCCCGTTCAGCCCTCGGCACCTATGAACGCGCCCGCATCACCCGCGCCGCCGCTGTGGTCACGGCCTCCCGGCGACAGGGCTCGATTTATCATATGAGCGGCCTGCTGGCTCTGGCGCGCGACCTGACCATGACAAGCCTCAGCCAGCACATGCTGATGGCCCGGCTGGATTGGTTGTATAATTACAAGGGTCAGACATAGATCAGGGATCTCTGGATCCTGCTGATTGGTGCGGACGGCGGGGGTCGAACCCGCACGGGAATCCCGAGAGATTTTAAGTCTCTTGCGTCTACCAGTTTCGCCACGTCCGCATGCGGCGCCAAAGCGCCAACTGGATCTATTTGCCCGAGAGGCCGCGTCCGCGCAACCCAAACTCGAAAATAGCGAAGCTGGAGAAAGCCTGTCTCCGCCCGGCGCACAGGGGACGCCGGGTCGGAGGGCGGGGTCCCGTTACAAAGACGGGACCGGCTGACCTCAAACCGGCTCGGCTTCGGGGCCCTTGTGACGGCGGGCGCTGGCGACCAGACCGCCCTTGCGGCCAGCTTCCATGGCGAGCTGGTTGTCAGCGGAGAAGGAACGCTTGGCCTTCGGCACATTGGCGCCTCCCTTGCGGCCAGCGTTGGCGGCCAGATCAGGGTCGCGGGCGAAGCTGCGCGAGTCGCGAGGCACCGACTTTCCGCCAAGGCGGGCGATTTCCCGGCGACGTTCAGCGGACATGGAAGCAAAGCCGCGATTTGAGATTGCCATTAGTTCAACTCCCGTAAATGAGCACTGGACCTTACGTAATGTAAAGGCTAACAATTACCTTTTAAGTATCGGAATATACTTCTTTCCGAACCACTTATCTCGATAACTGTTACGCTGACGTGTAGCAGTAAAAAAATTCAACCGCTAGTGGCCATTTGAAAAAATTATCGGGGTGTTGCAGATCTGCTTGTCGCCGAGGATGCGGAGCCGGTAGGCTGCCAGCGAACGGAGCTGAGCCATGAGCGCATTCAATCTGACGGGAAAAACCTGCCTCATCACGGGCGCCGGAACCGGCCTCGCCCGCGCCATGGCGCTTGGCCTTGCGGAGGCGGGCGCGGCGGTTCTGGCTGCGGATATCGATGAAGCCGGCCTTGCGCAGACCGTGGCCATGGCCAGCAAGGCAAAGGGCCGCATGCTCGCCCATCCCCTGGACGTGCGCGATCAGGCCCAATGCGAAGCTGCGGTGGCGCGCGCCATCGCCACCTTCGGCCATCTGGATGTGCTGGTGAATTGCGCCGGACTCGGCCCGGTCTACATGAAGCGCGATTTCATCAAGGAGCCGCTGCGTTTCTGGGATGCGGATCCGGAGCGTTGGTGGAACATGGTCGCGGTGAACCTGCGCGGTCCCTTCCTGCTGGCGCGTGCGGCCGCGCCCCATATGATCAGCCGCAAATGGGGCCGCATCGTCAATATCACCACCAGCTATTCGACCATGATGCGGGGCGGCAACATGCCCTATGGCCAGACCAAGTCCGGCCTTGAGGCGGGCTCGGCCAGCTGGGCCGATGATCTCGCGGGCACAGGGGTCACCGTCAATGTGCTGATCCCCGGCGGCGCCGCAGACACGGGCATGATCCCGCAGGAATTCATGCCGGACCGTTCAAAGCTCGTGGCGCCCGTCGCCATGGTGGCGCCCATCAGCTATCTCTCCAGCAACGCCTCTGACGGCGTCACCGGCAAGCGTTTCGTCGCCCAATTCTTCGACCCCGCAGCCCCGCTCGCCGCGCCTGGCTGCGCGCCTGCGGCCTGGCCTGATCTGGCGGCGGCCGCTTCGAAGGGTCTGGGCGAGGGGACGCGCTGAGCGATCAGTCCCTGCCGCTGATCGGCTTGGCGTAGGACAGCTCAAGATCCCATGGGAAATAGATCCAGGTGTCCTGCGACACCTCGGTCACGAAGGTGTCCACCAGCGGGCGTCCGAGCGGCTTGGCGTAGACCGTCGCCACATGGGCCTTGGGCAGCATCTCGCGCACCACCTTCATGGTGGCGCCGGTGTCCACGAGGTCGTCGATGACCAGGATTCCCTCGCCATCTCCATTCTGGATCTCCGGCGACAGGCCCTTGAGGATGCTCAGGGAACCCTGACGGCCGCCGCTGTAGCTGGCGATGGAGATGGTCTCGATCACGCGCGTGCCCAACTCACGGGCCACGATGGCGGCGGGCACGAGGCCCCCGCGGGTGATGCAGACAATGGCGCGAAACGCGCCCTGACCGGACAGCCGCCACGCAAGCGCGCGGGAATCCCGATGAAACTGGTCCCACGAAACGGGAAACGCCTTTGTCGACTGCTCGCTCATGCCACCCTCCAGATGAGGCCTCATACCAAGCTCAGAGCGCATGGGAAAGCGCGTCGCGGGCCTCATGCCGATTCGTCGGCGTTGAAGCCACAAGACTTTCGTGCGAACCTGTCATGAAACCTTCAAAATGGTATCCAGGTGTCCCTGATTTCGAGTTTTCAACGTACCCGGCGTCTCGTCTTGCCGCTTTTCCGCCTGCGACCGGAACTCGCAGGGGCGGTGGCGGCTATGGGCTGGGCCGCATTCCTTTGGTATGGGGAGCCCGAACCCGCGCTGCTCTTCGCAGTGATAGCCATCCATCTGGGCGCATCAGCCCTTCTGGCGGCGCTGCTGGGGCGCCCGCGCGTGGGACTGGCGCTTGCGACCCTCTTTTTTGTGGCGGTTTTCATCGGCGCGCGGTCGAAATTCGCCCTCGTCTCCATGAATCTGCATGTCTACGACCTGCCCTTCTATCTCTTCAGCGAGGCGACGGTCGGCTTCTTCATGTCCGCCTATCCACGGCAGGCGCTGATGGTGGCCCTTGGCCTCACGGCGAGCGCGCTCGCACTGGTGCTGATATGGCGCGCGGACGCCCAGATGCGTCTCGCCCCCCGCCGCCGCCTGGGGCTCACGGCCTGCGCCGCCGCGCTGCTGACGCTCGGCGCCTGGCCGCTCAGCGGCCGCAATGCGGATTTCTTCAATGAGCGGAATTTCGCGCTCTCGTCCTTCCTGACCTCCTTCGCCGATCTGCCGCAGCTCTACTTTTACAACGGGCTCATCGAGGTCTCGCCGAAGCCCTCGATCCGGCCCATACCGGCGGACGCCATCACATGCAGGCCGCAGAACGCTGCGCCCGACATCGTGATGATGCTGAACGAATCCTCCATGCCGCCCGGCGTCTATCACGGTCTGGTCTATCCGGTGGAGCTGAACCCCTTCTTCACCTCCTTTGACGGGCGCATCCATCCCCTGCGGGTCGAGACCTTCGGCGGCGGCACATGGTTGTCGGATTTTTCGGCGCTGACGGGCCTCTCCACCCACTCCTTCGGCAATCTGCGCAACTTCGTCGCCAATTTCATGACCGGACGCCTGCGCCATTCCCTGCCGCAATATCTGCGGGCATGCGGCTATGAGACGGCCATCGTCTATCCGGCCTCGGCCGGTTTTGCGGGTGTGGGGCGCTTCTATGAAGCCATCGGTTTTGACCAGGTGATCGACACCAGCGTGCATAGGGCGCCCGATCAGCGCCAGCGCGACGCCTTCTATCTCGGCGAGGCCGCGAAGTTTCTCGAGGCGCCCTCGGAGGGGCCACGCAAGCCGCGCTTTGTCGTGGTGGCCAGCATGTCAACCCACTCGCCCTGGGACTTCCGCTTCTCGCCCGACAGCATCCGCGAGACCGAAACCCTGCGCTGGAACGCCGACCCCGAATTTGACGAATATCTCTGGCGCCTTGTGCTGGCCAAGCGCGACCGCGACGACTTTCGCGAACGCCTGACGACAACCCTGCGCGACCGCAAAATTCTCTACGTGGGTTACGGCGATCATCAACCGGCGCTCGCCAAGGTGCCGCTCGAGAACAATCGCGCCATCGCCGACGAGGGCCGCTCCTGGCAACTCGATCATGAGTCGAAGGCTTTCGAGACCTATTTCACGCTTGACGCCCAGGGCTTTACGCCAAAATTCGCAGGCGCCGACCATCGCATAGTCGAGATCGCCAATCTGCCAGTCATCACCGTCATCGCCGCAGGCCTGCCGCTGGACCCGGTTTTCGCGCGGCGCGAAAGGCTGATGGCCCGTTGCGACGGACTCTACGCCACCTGCAAGGACCGCGCGTCCGTTCTGGCGTTCCAGCGCTGGCTCGTGGACAGCCGCTGGATCGCCCAGAACTGAGCCCCCTCAACTGGTCGTAGGCGTCATGGTCTTGAGCATGGCGTCAACGGCGCCAAGCGCCGCCTGCAAGGCCGCGCCGTCCTTGGAGCGCACCACGATCTGGTTGCGGAAGCGCCCTTCATGGAACTGCGGATAGGACCCGATGATGGTGTCGGGGTGCGCCTTGGCGATTTCCGACAACGCCGTGGCGTAGGTCCCCTCGGGGATGCCGGTCGCCTCCACCGTCTCCATCATCATGCGCGCGCCGGTGGTCAGGCGCGGCGCCACATCGTCCATCATGGCCTGCATAATCGAGGGTACGCCCGCCATCACGATGACATTCTCGATCTTGAAGCCCGGCACTTTCGAGATGGGATTGACCACATGCTCGGCGCCCACGGGTATGCGCGCCATGCGGCGGCGGGCCTCGTTGAGATCCTCGGGCTTCAAACGCTCCAGCATGGCCGCGATGATGCGCGGATCCTCGTAAAGCGGGATGCCAAGCGCCTGGGAGACCGCGTCGGCGGTGATGTCGTCATGGGTCGGCCCGATGCCGCCGGTGGTGAAGAGATAGGTGTAGCGGGCGCGCAGCCGGTTCACAGCCTCGACGATCTCCTCCATCTCGTCGGGCACCACGCGGACCTCTTTCAGGTCGATGCCGATATTGGTGAGATATTCGGCGATATAGCCGATGTTCTTGTCCTTGGTGCGGCCCGACAGGATCTCGTCTC
>CANGTC010000078.1 GCA_947456505.1 Beijerinckiaceae bacterium | reverse complement strand
TTGGAGATGCAGACGATGGCGTCGGCGCAGTGGGCGTTGCACATGTATTCGACGGAATCGGCGATGATCTCGCGCGACGGCAGGCTGTAGAGCATGCCGTCGTGGCCCATGGCGATGCCGTCATCGACCGCTATGGTGTTGAATTCCTTGGCGACGCCGCCCGCCTTCTCGATCTCGCGGGCGACGAGCTGGCCCAGATCCTTCAGATGTACATGGCCCGGCACGAACTGGGTGAAGGAATTGGCCACCGCGATGATCGGCTTGCCGAAATCGCCGTCCTTCATGCCCGTGGCGCGCCAGAGCCCGCGCGCGCCAGCCATGTTGCGGCCGTGGGTGGTGGTTCTGGAGCGATAATGTGGCATTGGAAGGTCCTTGACGGTTCAGGCTGGGGGTGGGTGCTTATAGGCCATCGGGGGAGGCTCGGGAAGCCGCTCGCGCGCCTCCCCTACTGCCAGACTCCGACTGCCGACTGCCTCAAAGCTCCGTGATCTTCTGCGGGAACTTGTGGAGGGACTCGACCTTGCCGTTCTCGTCCACCAGATAGTTGTCGCAAACCCAGCTATAAGTGCGGGCCGTCACATAGGTGGGATGCACCGCGAAGAGCATGTTTCGGCGGACCTTGAGGGTCTCGTCGTGGCGGATCAAGGGGCGCTCGACCATGTCGTAGCCTTGGCCGTGGGCGTAGAGACGGGTCTCCTCCGGGCGGCCATTCTTGCGCATGAAGGCGTTGTAGCGGGCGAAGATGTCAGCGGGATCGGCGTCAGGCTGCAAAAGCTCCAGCGTAAACTGCTGGGCCTGCAGCACGAAGGCGAACTCGTCGTGCATCTCCTGCGAGGCCTTGCCCAGCACCCAGGTGCGGCCGATCTCCCCATAGTAGCCGCCGGGACCGCTGTTCTCGATGAGCATGCAGAATTGGTCGCCCTCCCGGATCGTGCGGTTTTGCAGATGGGGCGGGCCCATCACCGCAGCCGTGCCCACGGGGCCGGAGGCGGCCATGTACCAGCCCTGCTCGCTGCCGAGCGCGGTGCTCGTGGAGCGGGCGATCTGCACCATCTCCATATCCCGCAGACCCGGCCGCAGGGCCTTGGTGACGGCCTCGGCGGCCGCATCCTGCATGTCGATGGTTCGGCGGATGAGGGTGATCTCCTCCGGGCTCTTGACCGCCTTGATGGCGTCCACCAGCGAGGAAGCGTCCACGAAAGTGGCGCGCGGCAGGTTCTTCCTGAGGTGATCGACCATGGCGTAGGAGATGGCGGAGGGGCCCAGCAGGCCGATGGTGGCGCCATCGAAGCCCTTCAGGGACTGGAGGGCGCATTCGGCGTCATAGGTCGCGGTGTAGTTGACGGCGGTGTAGCTGGGCGAGCCCATGACCCGGCCCACGCCGCGCCGGACGCCGTCGCCAGCGGCCGTCAGTCGCAGATCCTGACCGAAAGATCCCTGCCCCACCACGGTCATCAGATCCTCGCGCGGGAAGACGACGGTGAAGGGATAGCCATTGGTGGCGGGCAGATCGGTCAGATATTTCACATAGCCGCCCATGAAGTCGTTATTGCCCTGGGCGAGCAGCACGTCGATCTTCTGCGCGGCCATCGCGGCGCGGATCAAGCCCCAGCGGCGCCCGAGTTCGGCGGTGGATATGGGGGTGTTCACGCGTTCGTTCATGCTCGTCTCCTCCCGTGGGGCGTTTGCGGTTGGCGGCATTTGAACGCAGCCGGAGAGAAGCGCAAGAGGGCCGACGCATCGAAGCCCCGCCGAAAGGGCGCAAACGGGCGTTCAAAAAGGATTGAACGGCGACGATTGGAGCAAATGTCATTTCTAGCAACGACTTATCAAAACGAACGCTCACAACGCGCCGCGAAGGATCTCATTACACGGGATTTCGTTGCAATGTCTGGATGATTGACGCCCTGACACGACCCACCGGCATCCGCCCTCACAAAGAATTGCCCATCGGCTCTATTGTTAAGTTTAAGTCAAAACTCTTATAATAGAAAAAACAGGACGTGAGGATTCCCTATACGAAAATCCGGGTGAGGGCGCGCTTGCCGAAGCATGGGATCGTAAGCGTCGCCAAAGGAGAAATCAGAGCCCTGAACCGATCAATGAAAACAAAGTGGAAACCAATCCGTCAGCCGATTCCTAAACACAATGATCTGTTCCAGAGCGAAGAAGAGCGCCTTTGAGTACAATACGGCCTTGGCCGCCACCTCTGTGAATATGGAGTGACTCTATGGGACCTGTCCTGCACCTGCATCAAACCTGTCCCGGCTTGTACCGCGACCAAGGAACCCGAGAGGCACGACCCCCATTTCGCCGTGCGCTGGCCCAGACCCACCATATTTACCCGAAGCGCGCAAACGCATTGGTGGATGAAGATCAAAGTTTCAACTGCATTTGATAATCGCTTAGGAGCACATCATGGCGGCGCCCGCTCAAAGCAACCCGCAAAGTTTCAATCCCTACATTGACTCTTTGATCAATAAAACACATCAAGCAAAAACAACCCTGACCTATTATTTCGGGACAAACGCGACGGAGGCGCAAGAGACCAGCGCCCTCTTCGCAGGCGCGCTCGCTCCGATCCAAAAGCAAGAATTTCTGAAAGTGCTGGATAACTATCAATCCGTTTGCAATGTCACATTCACGCCGTTTGTTCCCGACAACACAAAGCCCTCTGTTTACGCAGACATTACCGTTAGTTTCCGAAACTTCACCGGAAGTACGACCGGGATGTACAACGGAGACCGTCAACTTTATTTATCGCCAAACAATCAGAATTTAGTGCGTGGTTCCTGGGACTTTCAAAACGCTCTCCATGAAGTCGGTCACTGGCTCGGCCTACGACATGCCATGGAGCCGGCGCCTGGCTATGGCGGCGTCATTCCTGCCGATCACGCAGCCACCGATTACACGGTGATGATCTATTTTTGGAGCCTTGTTGGCGGAACAAACAACGACAATACCTCGCTACAGACGCTCGGCGTCGACGATATCAGAGCGGTTCAATTTTTGTATGGAGCCAATTTCAATTTTAATTCCAACAATTCCGTATATACCTGGGATAAGATAAGCGGCGAGGAATTCATTAATGGCGCCTCTCAGGGCGTTCCCTTCTCGCCATGTATTTTTTCATCGCTGTGGGATGGTGGCGGGACCGACACCTACGATCTGTCCAGTTTCACAACCAATCTGAAAATCGACCTTCAGCCCGGACACTGGAGCTCCTTCGGGACCCTCCTCCCCGATGGAAGCCCCGCCACGAGCATCCCCGGCAATTTGGCGAACGCCTATCTTTATGTTGATCCGACAACAGGCGTGGCGGATTTGCGGTCCCTGATCGAGAACGCCATCGGCGGATCAGGCGACGATTCCCTGATCGGCAATCAGGCGAACAATACGCTCACAGGCAACAATGGCGCCGATACGCTCGACGGCGGTCTGGGCGCTGACACCATGAACGGCGGCGCTGGGAATGACACATTTTACGTCGACAGTATCGGGGATGTCATTATCGAAACCCATCCGGGAGGTGGGGACGCCGGGGGCGTGGACACGGTCATTTCAACCATCGCCTACTCATTGACCGCTGCCTATCATTTTAACGGATCGCAACTGGAAAACCTTACCCTTGAGGGCTCAGCCGACATAGACGGCGCCGGCTCGGACGCCGCCAACTCCATCTTCGGCAATATAGGCAGTAACCATCTCTTCGGCCTTGGCGGCGACGACACGCTCGATGGCGGCGGGGGAACCGACACGCTCTACGGTGGTTCCGGCAAAAATGTCTATCTGTTCGGCTTTGGTTCCCGACATGACACGATCATATCTGACGGAGCCAGTATAGATTCCCTGAAATTCAAGGCGGGCGTTTACGCCTGGGACGTGATCTGGTCCATCTCGAACAGCGGTGACCTCGTAGGGACCCTCAGCGGTGGCGCAGACCAGGTGATCATTCAGAACTGGTCCAGCGCAACCGGTCATTTCACGGTCACCTTGAGCGACGGAACCATCGTCAACACGAGCTCGGGCCAGACGATCCCCAACACCATCATATCCCAAACTGACTACACGCTTGGCGCCAGCGACAGAAATCTGGTCTTGAAAGGAAGCGCCACCAAAGGTTCGGGGAATGCTCTGGCCAATGTCATTGAAGGCGATGACAACGCCAATACCCTCGATGGGGTGGCGAATACGATCACAACCACCGGCGACACACTGATCGGCGGCAAGGGCGATGACGCCTACACGATTCACAGTCTGCTGGATGTGTTGGTCGAAAATCCGAACGAAGGGACCGATACAGTCTACAGTTCCTTGTCCTACACGTTGACGACCAATATCGAAAATCTGACATTGACGGGAACAGCCAATCTCATCGGGACGGGAAACGCTGCCAATAATGTGCTCACGGGCAATTCAGCAAATGACAAGTTATTTGGCGCCGATGGCGATGACACCCTTTATGGAGGAATTGGCAACGACACTCTGGACGGGGGCAATGGTGACGACCTGCTCATCGGCGGCGACGGAAATGACTCGCTCAGTGGCGGCGGCGGAGGCGGCGACGATACGCTTGATGGGGGCGCAGGAAATGACATGCTTTACGGTGGGGATGGCAACAATACCTATATCTTCGGCAAGGGCTATGGGAGCGACAAATTAGATTTGTATGCAGGCAACAAAGATCGACTGATCTTCAACAGGGATGTGGCGCTCTCCGACATCACCATGAGCTATCAAGACATTGCTGGTGTCGCCAGGGGCTGTCTCGTCATCACATTGTCGGACGGCTCGACGCTCACTATTTGGAATGGAAACGGTCTAAGCAATCCAACGTTTGCAGATCTGTCGATCACCCTCAACGATGGAACAATTGTCACAATTCCAACCAACGCCTCAAACCCTGCGATCCCATTTGTCGGGACCTCCGGCAACGATACATTAGCTGCAACGGCGGCTGGCCAAACGCTCTATGGCTCCTCAGGGGATGATACGCTCAGTGGCGATTATGGCGACGACACGCTGGATGGTGGCGCAGGCAATGACACAATCAACGGGACAAAATCTTCAGGCAATCCGAATACGTTGATCGGCGGTCCCGGGGATGACACTTATTATATAAGAACCTCCGCAAGCAATCAATTTGCAGACTATATAGTCGAAAAACCAGGTGAAGGATATGATACAGTAAGTTCAGGTTTTTCTTTTTCATTACAATATGATCCGAATGTGGAGAAGCTGATCCTGACGGGATCGGCGACCTATGGTGGTGGAAATAACGACGCAAACCTGATCATTGGCAACTCACAAAACAACGTTATCGATGGCGGCGGCGGAGCCGACACCATGCAGGGCGGCTTGGGGGACGACACTTATTATGTCGATGATCCCGCGGATGTGGTGGACGAAGCCGCAGGAGCGGGAACCGACACTGTCCTGTCATGGCTGCATGACTATTCTCTGGCGAACATCAATAACCAGTTGAACGCCATCACGACAGGGTTGGTCAATATCACCAAGGCGGACACAGTCGAAAATCTGACGCTGATGGAAACTGCGGTCAACGCCACAGGCAACAGCCTCGCGAACGTGATCACAGGAAACGCCATGGACAATACGCTCCAGGGTCTGGGCGGGAATGACGCCCTCAGCGGCTGGGCCGGAAACGACACGCTCGATGGAGGCGCAGGCAATGACAAGCTCGATGGTGGAGCAGGCGTTGATACTGCGCTTTATCATGCAACACGAGCGGCGTCGACCATCGTTCATAACGCGGACGGCAGCCTGACAGTCTCGTCGGCGCTGGATGGAACCGACACGGTGACAAATGTTGAATATCTCCAATTCTCCGACCAGATCGTCCATGTGAACCCTAATAATGACTTCAACGGCGACGGCCGCAGCGACATTTTCTTTCAGAACATGGTCGGCAACGGCGCCTGTTACATCTGGGCTTTGAACGGCGCCACGATCATGAACAATAGCTCTGGCATGCCAGGATCATCGGGCCTCGACTGGGTGGAGAAAGGCGTCGGCGATTTCAATGGCGATGGGAAAGGCGATATCACCTTTCAAAATACGGGGCCTAGTAGGGGTTGTTATATATGGGCCATGGATGGAACCACGATTTTGAGCAACGGAACAGGCTATGTGGGAGCGGCAGGCCAGGATTGGGCCATAAAAGGCGTCGGCGATTTCAATGGCGACGGCAAGAGCGACATCCTCTTTCAAAACACGGCGACAAATGGCGGATGCTACATATGGGCCATGGATGGAACCACGATTGCTGAGAATGGAACAGGCTATGTAGGCCCTTCAGGCGCGGACTGGATTGTGAAAGGCGTTGGCGATTTCAACGGCGATGGCAAGAGCGACATCCTCTTTCAAAATGCAGCGGCCAATGGCGGTTGCTACATATGGGCCATGGATGGAACTACGATATTGAACAATGGAACGGGCTATCTGGGGGCGGCGGGCAAAGACTGGGCGGTAAGAGGCGTCGGCGATTTTAATGGCGACGGCAAGAGCGACATCCTCTTCCAGAACACGGCGGGCAGCGGAGCCTGTTACATCTGGACCATAAATGGAACCACGATTTTGAATAATGGGACTGGCTATGTGGGACCAGCCGGCGCGGACTGGGTGGCCACAGGCGTCGGCGATTACAATGGCGACGGGAAGAGCGATATCCTCTTTCAAAACGCGAACGCCAATAACGCCATCTATATCTGGGAGATGAACGGGACGACGATGATTAACCCAGGCGCAGGCTGGGTGGCGACGGCGGGCGCGGACTGGCACGCCACGGCTTGACCATCGCGCTGCTCCCGCAAGCCCCCAAAAATAAACTCAGGCGGCGAGCCGCCGCCTGAGTCCTTTTGTTTGTCGGCGTCCGTCTTGCGGCTCGCCTCAAAGTCTGAGCGTTTAAGCGCATCAGAGGCGTCGATTGACTGACGAAGGCTCTTTCATGCGCTGCTGCGCGCACCATGGATCGTGTGGTCGACAAATGCTCTGGCCGCCTGCATGCGCAAGCCCCTCGGCATCAGATGCGCCGGTTTCATTTCACGCCGAATTTCTTGATGAGCTGACCGGCGGACGCACGATCCTGTTTCAGAAATTCCTGAAATTCAGCGGGCGTGCCGAAAGCCAGCTCCAGAAAATTCTTCGCCATGAACTCGCGCGCCTTGCCGCTGTCGAGCACCGCATTGATCTCCTTGTTGAGACGCGTCACGACCTCGTCGGAGGTCTTGGCAGGCACGACGACGCCCCACCAGGGACGGCCGGGATAGGCTCCGATGCCCGCCTCGTCCATAGTCGGCACATTCGGGATCTCAGGCAGTCTTTTTGTACTGCGCACCGCGAGGATCTTCACCTGGGGATCGTTCAAATAACCCGCCACATTGCCAAGACCGATGCGTGAGACATCGATCTGGTTGCCAATGGTGGCGTTGATGATTTCGCTGCCGCCCTTGTAGGGAACGGCTGCAAATTCCGCGCCCCACGTCTCGCTGAGCCATTTGCGAAAAGTGTCAGTGGTGGAGCCAGGCCCCAGCGTTCCGAAATTGAGCGCGCCCTTGGACTTCACCGCCAGATCGTGCATCTCCGCCACAGTCCTGGCGGGATTGTTACGGCTGGCGATCAGGCCCTCGATCACGAAATACATATTCGTCACGGGCCTAAAATCCTTGTCGGGATCATAGGACATCTGGTCGAGGGTGAAGGGATTGTAGGACATGGCGTCGGCGCTGGTGACGCAGATCGTATGCCCATCGGGATCCGAGCGCGCGCATTCCTGGGCGCCGATCACCATATTGGCGCCCGGCCTGTTCACCACCACCACCGGTTGCCCCAGGGAAGTCGTGAGCTCCTGTGCAAGGAAGCGCGCCGCCACATCGGTCACCGATCCAGCGGCGATGGGCACGATCATCTTGAGTGGCTTTGATGGAAAGCTTTGCGCCAAGGCGACGCCTGCCCAAAGACCAGCCACGGCGCCAGCAAGCGCCGCAAGGCGCGAAGTATACGTTTTCATGTCTCTCTCCCTGTGAGTGTGTTCTATTCTTCCCGGGCCCAGGTCACGACCACGCGGACCTTGCGGCCGGGCAGATTGGGATGGGGCATGGGCGCGCTGACGATGTGCAGGAGGTCGTCGTTCTCGAAGCGCAGGTAGCGCACCTGCTCGCCGCCTACCCACGCCTCGTTCCAGGCGGCCTCCACTTTCGTAGTGACCTTGTCACCCTCGACGCGATAGCGGCCAGTATAGGCGATCATGCTGCGCATGGCCGTCACATGTTCGGCTTCGGTTGTAGGTGCGCTGCGTCCGCCACCGGTTGCCAGCGCCAGCCAGCGGCCGTCCTTGGTGGCTATCTGACGCCCGCGCGGAGCGTCACCGAAAATGGGCACGCGTTCGCCGCTGTCCACATCCTCGTAAACCTGGGCGACAAGGCCCCAGACACCCACAATCAAATGTTCCGACAAAGCATTCCTCCCTTTGATTTGCCTGAGGTTAGGCATAGTCTGGCGCGCAAGCAAGCGCACCGCACAGGGGGACACATGACGAGCGCCACAACACACCGCGCCACGATCAGGGAACATGCGATTCCCACGGTTGGCGCAGGGCCCTATATCCTGTGCGAGGGGCCGGATGGCGCCATCTGGTTTTGTCAGAGCACGGCCTCGCGCATCGGGCGGCTTGACCCGGCCACCGGCGCCTTCACCGAATTTCCACTGCCCCACCCGGACGCCTCGCCCATCGGCATCATCGCCGGGCGCGATGGCTGCCTGTGGTTCACCCAGAAGAAGGCCAACCGCATCGGCCGCCTCACCACGGCGGGCGAGCTGACGGAATTTGAAGCGCCCACCCCCGCCTCAGGTCCAGACGCCATTGCGGTTGGGCCCGATGGCGCCATCTGGTTTTCAGAGACGGACGCCGACAAGATCGGCCGCATCGACGCCAGCGGCCATATCACGGAATTTTCAAAGGGGTTGACCCCCGGCAGCCGGCCCCTCGCCCTTGTGGAGCGCGATGGTGCCCTTTGGTTTTCTCAAGCTGGCGCCAGCCGTATCGGGCGCATCGACCCCAAAGGCGTCATCAGCAGCTTCCCCATCCCCAGCGCCAACAGCCAGCCCCGCGCCATCGCGCTGCATCCGGCGGGCGGGCTGTGGTTCGTGGAGACCAACTCGAACGCCCTCGGGCGCGTGGACGCCCAAGGCGCCATCCATGAATTTCCCGTGGGGATCGACAACGCCTCCCTGCGGGGGGTGACGGCGGGCGCTGACGGCGATCTCTGGTTCACCGCCAATTTCGCCAACCAGATCGGCCATATGACGCCGCAGGGGCAGGTGATGGGCGTCTATGATTGCCCGACGCCCGCCAGCGGCCCCCGCTGCATCATGACCCATTCGAGCGGGCGCCTGTTCTACGGCGCCTTCGACGCAGGGCTAATCGGCGAAATCAGCTTCGTCTGAAGCCTCGGGGCCTTCACTTTGGCCTATGGCGCGACTTCCAGCAGCAGGAAGACGCAGAAGATCGCCAGATGCACCGCTCCCTGCAGCACGGTGGAGCGGCCTGTGCCCAGGGTAAGGATGCTGGTGACCAGCGTGAGCGCAAGCAGGATCTGCTGAGCTGGCGCCAGCCCCAACGAGATCCCCTTGCCCGACAACAATGACATAGCGCCAAGGGTGGGGATGGTGAGGCCAATGCTGGCCAGCGCGGAGCCCAGCGCCAGGTTGAGGCTGTTCTGGATCTGATTTGCCGAGGCCGCACGCAAAGAGGCGGTGGCTTCGGGCAGCAGCACAATGCCCGCGATCACCACGCCCACAAGCGAGAGGGGCAGCCCCAGACCAGCCACAGCTTCCGTCAGCGGCGCGGACAGGCTCTTGGCCAGAAAGATCACCCCCACCAGGCAAAGGATCAGCAGGAGAGTACTGGCGAAGACCACCCACGCAGGCGGACGCAGGCCATGCGCCCCAGCCTGGCCATGGGGGTCAACCAGAAAATAATCGCGATGACGCACCGTCTGCACGAAAATGAAAACGCCATAAAGAATAAGCGAGACTGCGCCGACGACGATCAATTGGGCGGAGGAATAATAGGGGCCGCGAATCGTCAGCGTGTAATTCGGTAGAATGAGCGTGAGTGTCGCCAGCGTGCCGAGGACTGCGAGCGCCGCCGCAGCGCCATGCAGATGGAAGGCCTGCTCGTGATGGCGCTTGCCGCCCACCAGCAGACACAGGCCCACCACACCATTGAGCACGATCATGGCGGCGGAATAGACGGTGTCTCGCGCCACTGTTTCCGCGCCTTCCGTGGGCGAGAGGAAGATAGAGGCGATCAGCGCCACCTCGATCACCGTGACCGCGATGGCGAGCAAAATGGAGCCTAAAGGCTCCCCCACTCGCAGGGCCAAAATCTCCGCATGATGGACGGCTGCGAAAACCGTCGCCAGCACCAGCAAGCCCGTCAGGATCAGGACCAGCGCGGACTCCACATGGACGACTTGCGCGAATTCGAGGCCCAGCAAGCCAAAGGCGAGGACAGGCGCCAGCCATGACCACCACGGAAGCTTTTCAAGGGAGATGCTCTGGCCTGACATGACTGAGGCGCCGCCTCCTGCTATTGCCTGCGCGCAATTGCGTTTCCTGAAATGACCGTAACGATGGAGCGCCACAATGACAATGCTGCGACGACTGGCCATGTGCCTCGCTGTGCTGGCGCCCATGAACGCCAGCGCGGAGGAATGGCGCATGAAAGTGGGGCAGACGCGCGGCCTCGTGATGAAGGCCAACCCGTCCACTGGCTATGGATGGACCCTGATCTCGCCACCGAGCGATATCCTGACAATCAGGGATCGAGGCTTTCGGCCACGCAAGCCGGTGATGCCCGGCAGTCCCGGGACCCACCTGTGGAGCCTCACGGCGCAAAAACCCGGCGAGGCGCGCCTGGTCTTACGTTACGCAAGACCATGGGAGGGGAGCGGAGCCGCGACCATAAGGAGCATAAAGGTCACAATCACGGCCCTCTGATGGGCGGCGTCAGGCCACCTCGGCCTTGCCCTGCAAAACCATGATCGGCGCGCCGCGGGCCACGCGGCTGTGCAGGTCGATGACGTCATGGTTGAACAGGCGGATGCAACCACTGGAGACGGCCTCGCCGATGGTCGAGGGATCGTCGGTGCCATGGACCCGATAATTCGTTTCCTGACCGTCGCGATGGATATAGAGCGCCCGCGCGCCCAGAGGATTGTCGATGCCGCCGGGCAGGCCTGCCTTCACAGGTCCATAGCGCTGGGGCTGCACCGCGATCATGTTCGGCGTGGGCGCCCAGTGCGGCCAGATAGCCGTGCGCCCGATCACGCCCGCACCCTTGAACTCGAAGCCCGCCTTGCCAACACCGCAGCCGTAGCGAACCGCCTTCTTGCCCGCCAGCACGAAATAGAGATGGCGGCGGGGCGTATCGACCACGATGCTGCCAGGCTTCTGCGGCCCATTATAATCGACGACTTGTCGGAAAAAGCGCGGGTCGATCTCCGAAACATCGATCGCCGGAATGGTGACATCGCCATCAGTCAATTCGGGATAGAGGCCAATGAAGGCCGACGAGCGATCCTGTGACGACGACAAAGACCCATCGGAGCCGACGCAACCCGCCAACGCCAAAGGCGCCGAGGCCAGAAACATGCGACGGGTACAGGCCATGCTCATGGGGGACTTCATCTCGACTTTGTCTTTCCTGCGCCGGAGCCCAAAACTCCAGGCTGCGGCGAATCATCGAGCCACCCCTGCGGCGGCTCGATAAGCATTTCTTATTAAACTGATTCTTACGTTACGGTCGAATGACAGACGCCAAGGTGAACGAACCGAGCTCAATCATCGCCGCAAAAAGCTCAAGAAAGCGTTTCTAAAGGCTCACCCCCAGAAATTTCGCCGCATTGGCCCCCAGAATGTCCGCCTTCACCTCGTCCGAGAGCGCCTTCGAGCTCATCACGAATTCGACTGGATGCGTCTCGCCGAAGGGGAAATCCGAGCCCAGCATGATCCTGGAGGAATCCACCTTGGTCGCCAGAAATTCCAGCACGTCGATATTGAACAGCACGGTCTCGTAATAGAAGGACTTCAGATAGGTGCTGAAATCATGCTTCAGCTGGGGCGTGGAGCCCCGGCGGTAGATCCAGTCGAAGCGGCCCGCATAATAGGGGATGAAGCCGCCGCCGTGGGCGAAGGCGATCTTCAGGTTGGGGCAATCGTCGAGCACGCCGTCATAGATCAGGGATGTCTGCGCATAGGCCTCCTCCAGCGGCTGGCCCAGCGAGATGAGAAGGCTGTGGCGGCGCAGGCGCGGATCGGGATTGCCTGCGGGATGTACGAAGACGGGAACCTGCAGGGCCTCCGCCCGCTTCCAGAAGGGCCGCAGGGCGGGATCGCCAAGTTCCAACTCGTTCACCCGCGAGGCGACGACGACGCCTTTGAGTTTCAGGTCGAGAACCGCCCGCTCCAGCTCCTTGATGGCGAGGTCCGCATCCTGCAGCGGCACGGAGGCGATGCCGATCAGCCGGTCCGGCGCCTTGGCGACCAGTTCGGCCATGTAATCATTGTTCAGCCGCTCGAGCCGCAGACCCTCGGCGGGATCCACCCCATAGGTGCACTGATGCAGGATGTTGGGGCTCACCACCTGAATATCGACGCCCATGGCGTCCATATCGGCCAAGCGCAGATCAAGGTTGATCATGCGCTGCAACAGTTTCTCGGGCAGCGGACGCACGGCGCCCCCAGCCTGCGCGCGGATCTGGCCGAGCACGGATAGGTCATAAGTGGCGTCGAAAACCTCCTGCGTCATGGAATGGGCATGGAAATCGATGACGACGGGTTTCTTGCTCATGGGATGTCCCAACCTTTGAAATGTAAGTCCATGGATAGTCAGGCGGCCCCACGCACGCAATCGACGATCGCGAGCGGATCAGCAGGCGCCCCATCGCCGCGCCAGGCCACATGGCCATCGGGGCGCACCAGCACGAAGTTGCGCTCATAGAGGCTGTGCGCGGCAGGTTCGGCAATGGCCTCCACGCGCAGGGGAACGCCGCGTGCGGCGAAGGCGGCTGTCATGCGCGCGGGCGTTTCGCCGTCCTGCGCAAAAGCCAGCAGGGTGAAGCCATCACCGAAGAGATCGAGGACGGAGCGGTCCTGCGACAGCCAGGCGTGGGGCGCACGCAGGCCGGGATAGGTCGAGGGGACATAGTCGCTGATGCTCTCGGGCGGCGCAGGATCATCACTCGCCACGCAGACCGGCGAGCCAGCATAGCTATAACCCAGCGCCAGCCCATCGGTGACGAACTTCTGCTTCAGCGCCGCCGCGATGCGCTCGCCCATGTCCTTGCGGGCCTGCGCGCCCTCGGGGGAATCATCGACGATCTCCGCAGGCGGCTTCTGGCCGCGATCATTCTTGTTCATGCGTTCGGCATGGGCGACGTTGCGCGCGGCGATGGGCCTGCGCTCGGCCTCGTAAGAGGGCAACAGCGCCGCCCCACCCCAGCCCGACAGGGTGGCGGCGAGCTTCCAGCCGATGTTGGTGGCGTCGCCAAGGCCGGTGTTGAGGCCAAGGCCGGAGGCGGGATGATTGATATGGGCGGCGTCGCCCGCAAAGAACACGCGGCCCACCTGATAGCGATCCGCGACCACGTTGCGCGCGGTCCAGCGCCCCACGGAAATCACCTCGAAGGGCGCATCGTCGCCAGCTATTTCGCGGAACAGTTTCGCCACGTCGATGGCGTCATAGGTGTCGTAGAACTCCTTACCCCGCAGGCCGAAGCGATAGAGATCGCGACCATCCAGCGAAACGAGGTTGCGCCAGATGCCGCCAGGCCCCACGAAGTTGATGAGCGCCGCCTTGCCCATGGCGTGATGATCCCAAAGATTGGGTGCGCGCAGATAGGCGCTGACCTGATATGTCATCCCCTCCCCGCCATTCAGCGCCACGCCCAGAGCGCGGCGGATGGGCGTATGGGCGCCGGTGCAGTCCACCATATATTGCGCTTCGATCACATGACGCTCATCGCGCGCCAGATCGAGGGCGGTCACGCGCACGAGGTCGTCTGTTTGCTCCAGAGCTTCGAACTTCCAGCGGAAGCGCAGATCGACGCAATCGAAGCGTGCGGCGCCATCGCGCAGGATCGGGTCGGTCCAGATCTGGTTGCAGCGTTGCGCGCTTTCCGGGCTCACCGAAGACGCGCGCGAGCCGCCATGGTCGGGCCGCTCCACCTTGGCGATCTCGAATCCGTTCAGGCCCGTGCAATAGAGCGCGGTGTGGGGGAAATCGGGAGGCGCGGCGGCGGCGCGAATGGCGTCGCCGAGGCCCCAGCGGCGCATGAACTCCATGGAGCGCGCATTGAGCGCGGTGGCGCGCGGATGCTCGGCGGGACGGTCGCTCTGCTCCATCACCAGACAGGAGATGTTACGCGAGCCAAGCTCGATGGCGGTCGCGAGGCCCACCGAGCCCCCGCCGACAATCAGAACCGGCGTCTGGATGACAGAATTTTTCATAAGCTTTTGTCGTCCTGCAGGGGCCGTGCATGGCGGCCCGAAATGGTTGGAGTCAGGGCGGCGCGCCCGCCTCGCGGCCATAGGCGGAGCGCACCTTCTCGGCGACTGCGTCAGGCGCATCGACGATGCCGTTCACGAGCTCGCTGAGGCGCGCGCCGCTCATGTAGCGGATATCAAGATTGATCAGCTCCGCCTCTTTCAGGAACTCTGGATCAGCCATCGTGGCGTCAAAAGCCTTGCGCATGGCCGCGACGCGATCAGCAGGCACATCAGGGGGCATGAAGAAGGGCCGCCCCAGACCGACCGAGGCGGAGAGCAGCATCAGCGCCTCGCGTTGCTCATCGGTTGTGGCGAGCTCATGCATCAGCGGCACGTCCGGCAGGCTCGCCTCGCGCTTGAGGCCGGTCTGGAACAGCACATTCACCTTCTTGTCGCGGATCCAGTCGGGATGCTCCAACTGCACGGCGGAGAGGCTGAAACCCGCGCGCGCCCGCACCTCGCCGCGCTCCATGGCCAGATCCGCCTCGCCGCTGGTGCCGTAGCCCGCGACGATCTTGAACTTCGTTCCCAGCAGCACATTCATGACATTGGCGTAGAGAAACCCGTTGGAGCTGACGCCCGTCGCACCCGCGATGACCTCGCGGGTCATCACATCCTCGATGGTCTTCGCGCCTGACGTATGCCAGGCCATAGTCAGGAGGTTGCTGAGACCTGCAGAGCCCACCCAGTTGAACTTGCGCACGTCGAACCGCACGGAGGGGCCGGTGACCAGTTGCTCCAGCGGAATGCCATTGTTCACCACGCCCACATAGGTCCCATCGCGCGGCGCCTGGGCGAACATGAACTGGGTGGCGCGCATATGGCCCGCGCCGGGCATGTTGCGTACGACGATGGAGGGAGCGCCGGGAATGAAGCGCGGCATGTGCTTGGCGAGCATGCGGGCGGTGGAGTCGAAGATGCTGCCCGGTCCGGTGCTGACGATGATGTTGACGTTCTTGCCCGTGTAGAAATCCTGCACGGGATCGGCGAAGGCGCCGACGGGCGTCAGCAACAAGGCTGCGGCGAACGCGCCTCTGCGCAAAAGAGCCATCATGGCGTTCGTCCCGATACTCACGCTTTCATGCCCTTTGCGTTCACGCGTTCCTCGACCAGCAGATCCAGCCGCCGCAGCACCTCGCGATCGCTGGCGAAAAACAAGATTGCATCCTCAGACAAACATTCGTGCGAAACAACATTGTGGCCGGGCATGGTGAAGACGTCATGGTGCGCCCAGTCGAAGACCGCGTCGCCCACCCGCGAGCGCCCATGGCCGCTGACGACGAAACAGGCGGCGTTGGCGTTGCTGCGCAGGGCGGCGGTCGGTTGGCCCTTGCTGATGCGCATCAGGCGACAATCCATCAGCGGCATGGCGGGCGCGCCGGTCAGCGGGTTGATGATGCGAATGCTGCTCGCGCCATCTCCATGCGCGGGGGCCGCGTGCAAGGCGGCCTCCCATGCCGCCTTGGGGAACCGAAACTGCTGCGAATAGGCGGGTTGCGGGCCTTCCAGCACGGGCGCGAGCCCGGCGCCCGTAAAGGCGGAATCCGCGGTGGTCGCCGGCAGGTTGTTCGAGGGGCCAGGCTCGAAGACCTGAGTGCCCAGATATTGATGGAGGGGCGCGTCCAGCACATCAAGCCAGACCAGCGTCCCCTCCCCGCGATGCGCATGCTCATGCCAGGACCCGCCCGGCGTGATGACGAGATCGCCGGGCTCCATCGGGCATTCCTTGCCATCGACCGTGGTGACGCCGCCCGCGCCCTCCACGATGAAGCGCAGGGCGTTGGCGGTGTGGCGATGGGGACGCGCGGTCTCCCCTGGCGCCAGCACCTGAAAATTCGCATTGATGGTGGCGACCGTGCTGCGCACGCCGCGCCCATCGGGATTGGTGAGCGCCAGCACCCGGCGTTCAGCATTGTCCGTC
>CANGTC010000077.1 GCA_947456505.1 Beijerinckiaceae bacterium | reverse complement strand
GTCCAGAACTGGTATCCCGGCGACAGCGAGGGCAAGGGCGGCATCTACAACTTCGTGACCAAGCGCGGCGATTGCCGGGGCGATCGGTCGAAGATCTCGTGGACGCAGGTCGAGACGGGCTCGGCCATCACCTGGAAATATCCCTCCTGCATCCTGCGGGGCGACGATTCCCGGGGCGAGTTCTATTCCATCGCCATCTCCAACGGGCATCAGCAGGTCGACAGCGGCACCAAGATGCTGCATCTGGGCAAGAACACCTCGAGCCGCATTATCTCGAAGGGCATCGCGGCCGGTCACTCGGACAACACCTATCGGGGCCAGGTCTTCGCCCACCGCAAGGCCAGCGGGGCGCGCAATTTCACCAATTGCGACTCCCTTTTGATCGGCCAGACCTGTGGCGCCCATACGGTGCCCTATATCGAGAGCCGCAACGCCAGCGCGGTCTTCGAACATGAGGCCACCACCTCCAAGATTTCCGACGACCAGCTGTTCTACTGCATGCAGCGGGGCCTGTCGGAAGAAGAGGCCACCGCCCTCATCGTGAACGGCTTCGTGCGCGACGTGCTTCAGCAGCTGCCGATGGAATTTGCCGTCGAAGCGCAGAAGCTCATCGCCGTGAGTCTTGAGGGGAGCGTCGGCTAGGATCGCCGACGGCCCCGACCTCCCCCATTTCCGGCGCCTCGCCGAACCCCTTTGTGAAGGATTGAACCGTGCTCGACATCACCGATCTCCACGCCAATATCGATGGCAAGGACATCCTGAAAGGGCTTTCGCTCAGCGTGAAGGCGGGCGAAGTCGCCGCCATCATGGGCCCGAACGGCTCGGGCAAGTCGACCCTCTCCTATGTCATCTCCGGACGTGACGGCTATGAGGTCACCGGCGGCTCGATCATGCTCAATGGCGAAGATATTCTCGCCATGGAGGCCAATGAGCGCGCCGCCAAGGGCATCTTCCTGGCCTTCCAGTATCCGCTGGAAATTCCCGGCGTCACCACCATGACCTTCCTCAAGGCGGCCATGAACGCCCAGCGCAAGCAGCGCGGCGAGGAGGAGCTGACCACGCCCGACTTCATCAAGCGCGTGCGCGCCGCCGCCGACAAGCTTGGCGTGTCTCAGGACATGCTGCGCCGTCCGCTCAACGTCGGCTTCTCCGGAGGTGAGAAGAAGCGTATGGAAGTGCTGCAGATGGTGCTGCTGGAGCCCAAGGTCGCCATTCTCGATGAGACGGACTCAGGCCTCGACATCGACGCCCTGCGCATCGTGGCTGAAGGCGTGAACGCCCTTCGTTCGCCCGACCGGGCCTTTGTGGTCATCACCCATTACCAGCGTCTGCTCGACTATATCGTGCCTGATAGCGTGCATATCCTCTCCGCTGGCCGCATCGTGAAGTCCGGCGACAAGGAACTGGCGCACGAATTGGAGAAGAACGGCTACCGCGATTATGTCGCGGATGCGGCGTGAGGCGGCCATGACCCCGCGTCCCCCTGTCATCCGCACCAAGGCCGAGACGGTCCTTGCGGACGCCTTCGCCCAGAGCCGGGCGAGCCTGCCTGGCGGCGACGCCGTGCGCGGCCAGCGCACCCGCGCCTTCGATGTCTTCCACGAGCGCGGCCTGCCCCATCGTCGCATCGAGGCCTGGCACTATACGGACCTGCGCAACCTCATGCGCGAAGCCTATCCGATCGCCGCAGGCGTGGCCGCCGCGCCTCTGAGCGGGCTGCGCGTGGTCATTCAGGATGGCGTCTGCACCCTGCCAACGGGCGCGCTGCCCGCAGGCCTCAAGCTCACCGCCCTGCGCGATGCGCTGGCGGGCGCGAGCGATGCGCTCGTCCATGCGCTGTTTCCCGACCAGGGCGCCGATGACGCCATGGTCGCCTTCAACGCCGCCATGGCGCGCGATGGGGTGCTGATCGAGATCGCGCCGGGCGCGGTCATCGAGACGCCCATTGAACTGAGCTTCATCTCGTCGGGCGACGCGCCCCATGGGGATATTTCGCGTTCGCTGGTGCTGGTGGGTGAGGGCGCGCGCGCCTCGATCATCGAGAGCCATGCGGCGCCCGCCAAGGTTCAGCGCAACAGCGCCATGATCTTTGCGTTGGGAGCGGGCGCCTCGATGGCCCATGTGTTCGAGACCTGCGCTGCATCGCCGGAACTGCATATCGCCACCCTCATCGCCGATGTGGGCAAGGATGCGCGTTTCGAGTCCTTCGCCTTCGTCAGCGCGGGCGAGGTGCTGCGTCGGCAGGCCTTTGTACGCGGGAGCGGCGAGGGGGCGAAGATCGCCCTGCGCGGCGTCAATCTGCTCAAGGGCAAGCAGCATGCGGACACCACGTTGGTGGTGGACCATGCAGTGCCCCACGGCGAGAGCCGCGAGCTGTTCAAGACCATCCTTGATGGCGAGGCGAGCTGCGCCTTTCAGGGCAAGGTGGTCGTGCGTCCCCATGCCCAGAAGACCGATGGCGGCATGAAGAGTCAGGCGATCCTGCTCAGCGATGATGCGGCCATGTACAACAAGCCGGAGCTCGAAATCTTCGCTGATGACGTGGTCTGCGGCCATGGCGCGACGGTGGGGCAGCTCGATGAGGACCAGATCTTCTATCTCATGGCGCGGGGCTTGCCGCGCGTGCAGGCGGAGGGGATGATCATCGAGGGTTTCGCGCGCGAGGCGCTGGAATTCGTTGGCGACGAGAGCATACGCGAGCGGCTTGGGGCTGGCCTCAGTGACTGGCTCGCGCGGAGGGCATCATGACGGACAGCGCTCCCTATGACGTGATGAAGGTGCGGGCGGATTTTCCGATCCTCGCGCTCAAACCCTATGGCAAGCAGCTCGTTTATCTCGACAACGCCGCCTCGGCGCAGAAGCCGCGCGCTGTCATCGACCGCATGGTCTATGCCTACGAGAACGAATACGCGAATGTCCATCGCGGCTTGCACTATCTCGCCAACGCCGCGACGGAGGCTTTCGAGGGCGCCCGCGAGAAGACCCGGGCTTTCCTCAACGCCGCCTCCACCGACGAGATCATCTTCACGCGCTCGGCGACCGAGTCCCTCAACCTTGTCGCGGCCTCGCTGGGCCAGTCCATCGGCGAGGGGGATGAGATCATCCTCTCCATCATGGAGCATCACTCCAACATCGTCCCCTGGCATTTCCTGCGGGAGCGCAAGGGCGCGGTGCTGAAATGGGTTGGCGTCGACGAGGAGGGCAACTTCCGCATGGACGAATTCGAGCGCGCCTTCTCGCCGCGCACGAAGGTGGTGGCGATCACCCATATGTCCAATGTGCTGGGCACCATCGTGCCCGTGAAGGAGGTCATCCGCATCGCCCACGCCCATGGCGTGCCCGTGCTGGTGGATGGCTCCCAGGGTGTGGTGCATCTGGACGTGGATGTGCGCGATCTCGACGCGGATTTCTACGCCTTCACCGGGCACAAGGTCTATGGGCCGACGGGCGTTGGCGTGCTCTACGGCAAGAAGGCGCTGTTGGAGAAAATGCCGCCCTTCATGGGTGGCGGCGAGATGATCGAGACCGTGACCACCGAAAACGTCACCTATAACGTGCCGCCCCATCGCTTCGAGGCGGGCACGCCGCCCATCGTTCAGGCCATCGGTCTTGGCGCGGCCCTCGACTATATGGAGAGCATCGGCCGCTCCGCGATCCGCGCCCATGAGGACGGCTTGCGCCGCTACGCCCATGAGCGCCTCAGCAAGCTGAACTCGATCCGCATCTTCGGTCAGGCCGCCCAGAAGGGCGCCATCGTCTCCTTCGAGATGAAGGGCGCCCATGCCCATGACGTCGCGACGGTGATTGACCGGGCGGGGGTCGCCGTGCGCGCAGGCACCCATTGCGCCATGCCGCTGATGGTCCATTATGGGGTCACATCCACATGCCGGGCCTCGTTCGGCATGTATAGCACCTATGAAGAAGTCGATACGCTGGTGGAGGCTTTGGCCAAGGCCGAAGCCCTGTTCGCGTGAGGAGCGCAAGATGAGCGACGCATCCGCCGCCGATCGTGAGGTCAACCCCAACAGGCCGGAGATGGACCTGCCAGCGGCCCTGCCGCCGGAGGAGCTGGAACGCCTGACCGAGGACCTCATCGTCGCCCTGAAGACCGTTTTTGACCCTGAAATCCCCGTCGATGTCTATGAACTCGGCCTGATCTACCGGGTTGACGTGGACGACAGCCGCTTCGTCACAATCGACATGACGCTGACCGCGCCGGGCTGCCCGGTGGCGGGCGAAATGCCGACCTGGGTGGAGAACGCCGTGACGGCTGTGCCTGGCGTTTCCGGAGCCAAGGTGAACATGGTTTTCGAGCCCCCGTGGAACCAGACCCGCATGTCCGAAGAGGCGAAGATCGCGCTGGACATGTGGTGACACATTTCAAACGGGGCCTAAACTCCCCATATGAGAATAGCTGCGTCGCCGGACCTTGAACCCGGCCGAAACAGGAGAGAGCAATGGGAAGCGCGAAATCTCGCTTCAAGGTCATGACCCTGACGGACGCCGCCGCCGAGCGTGTGCGCGAGATCATGGCCAATGCCGAAACGCCGATGGCGGGCCTGCGGGTGGGCGTCAAGAACGGCGGCTGCGCCGGCATGTCCTACACGATGGAATGGGCCACCAGCGTCGCGCCCCTCGATGAGGTGGTCGAAGACAAGGGCGTGACGGTGCTCATCGATCCCAAGGCGGTGCTCTTTCTGCTGGGCACCCAGATGGATTTCGAGGCCTCGAAACTTTCGTCAGGCTTCGTGTTCAAGAACCCCAACCAGACTTCAGCCTGCGGCTGCGGCGAGAGCGTGGCCATAGAGCCGGCCAAGCCCGAGGACATGCAGCAGGCGATGGGGTAGGGCGGTGGCGTTATAGCGCCATCCGTCCGTCACGGCTCCGCCTCAGGACTTCACGCGCACATATTCGCCCGGCGCATCGCAGAGCGGCTTCAGCTTGCCGTCGCCGGGCTCACGGGCTGGAACCATTTCCGGGGCCTGGGCGATGACCCAGGCGATCCAGTCCAGCCACCAGGTGCCGGGATGTTCGGTGGTCTTCGTCAACCAGTCCTCGAATTCGCCGGAGGGGCGGGGACCGGTCCAGTATTGATATTTCGGCTTGCCCGCCGGGTTCACCACGCCCGCGATATGGCCTGACCCCGACAGCACATAGCGCATGTCTCCGCCGAAGAATTTCGCGCCGTTGAAGACCGACTTCGCGGGGGCGATATGGTCCTCCTTGGCGGCGAGGTTGTAGATGGGGATCGCCACCTTCTTCAGGTCCAGCCGCACATTGGACAGGGTGATCTTGCCCTTGGTGAGATTGTTCTCGAGGTAGCAATTGCGCAGGTAGAAGGAGTGGTTCGCCTTGGGCATGCGGGTGGAGTCAGAGTTCCACACCAGCAGGTCGAAGGGCGGGGGCTCCTTTCCCTTCAGGTAGTTGTTGACGAAATAGGTCCAGATCAGCTCGTTGGGCCGCAGCATGTTGAAGGCGGAGGCCATGCGGGCGCCTTCCAGAAAGCCCGCCTCGTCCATCTTCCCCTCGATGGACTTGATGCGCTGCTCGTCCACGAAATGCTTGAGATCGCCGGGATCGGTGAAATCCACCTGCGTCGTCAGCAGGGTGGCGCTGACGATGCGGTCGTCCTTCACCGCCGCCATCCAGGCCAGCGTCATGGCCAGCAGGGTGCCGCCGACGCAATAGCCCATGGCGGTGACCTGTCGTTCGCCGGTGGCCTGCTCAATGGCGTCGAGGGCGGTCAGGACGCCCTCATGCATATAGTCCTCGAAGCTCTTCTCAGCCTGCCGCTCGTCCGGATTGACCCAGGACATGATGAAGACCGTGAGCCCCTGGGAGACAGCCCAGCGCACGAAGCTTTTCTCGGGGTTGAGATCGAGTACATAGAACTTGTTGATCCAGGGCGGCACGATCAGCAGGGGACGCTTGTAGACGGTCGGCGTGGTGGGCGCGTATTGGATGAGCTCGAACAGGTCGCCCCGGAAGATCACCTTGCCCGGGGTCGACGCCATATTGACGCCCAGCTCGAATTTGGTGGGGTCGCTCTGGCGGATCTTCAGCTGGCCCTTGCCCGCCTCCACATCCTCGGCGAACATCTCCATGCCCCGCACCAGATTCTGCCCGCTCTCGCGGATCGTCTCGCGGATCAGTTCCGGATTGGTGGCGATGAAATTGGAGGGCGAGACCGCGCCGGCGATCTGGCGCAGGTAGAATTGGGCGCGCTCGCGGGTGGCAGGGTCCACGCTATCGGCATGATTGACCAGTTCATTGGCCCAATTGTTGGTCAGCGAATAGGCCTGGCGCAGGAAGTTGAAGACCGGGTTCTCCTGCCATTCGCGATCTGCGAAGCGCTTGTCGCCAGGATCGGTGGGTACAAGTTCCGGCGTCTGCTCGCCGCCCATGCGCCGCAGGGTGTTGGACCACAGATCGATGAAGCCGGTGGTGATCGCCGTCTGCGCCTGCAGGCTGCGCTTGGGGTCGGCCAGCCAATACTCCGCCACCTTGCCGAAGGTCTTGACGGCGTCCCCTACGCTGTCGGCGAGGTCCGCGTTGGTGCGGCCCTCCTCCAGGGGCTTCATATAGGCGGCGAGGGCCTTGCCGCCGACCTCGACCAGCCGCGCCGCATTGCGCGAGAGGGCCTCGAAATCGGGCAGAGGGGTCTCAGCGCCGGAGGCGGGCGCGGCGGTGGGCGTCTTGGCCAGCGGCGGGTGGGGAAGCGGTGCTGAAGCCGCCGGAGCCGGCGCCTCCGCCTCCTTTTTGGGTCGGGCGGCTTTTGGCTTTTTCTTGGCCGGCTTGGTTCTGATGCCCTTCGGTGCATCCGCCTTCGTCTTCGTGGTCATGACCCATCCCCGTAAAGGCCGCCGGCCCGTCGCTCAGTCAACCTGTTCCATGCTTAAGTCGCAAGGCGCCTGCATGTCATTCCGTCTTTAGGATACACGGGCCAGGCCGCCAGCCAGATGCCGCGATCCGGCGGCAGGGTAGACGTAAGCCTGTCCATAAACAACATTACCGATCATGAGCGGGTCTTGCCGTTAAAATAGCGAATCATATCCTCCAGTTGGATCTGCCTTTGCTCGCCAGTCTCGCCAGCCGCACCGTCAATGACAGTCCCTTCGAGGCCTCGCATTTGCTCGCGCTGCGCAGTTTCTTTGGGTCAATTGAAAATATTCGCACGTCATTGAACATCGATGTGGAGGAGATGCTTCTTTATCTCAGCATTGGCTATCTCAATACAGAGCGAATTCAGCAGGTGGGAACCAACGGCTACATTTCCGCGACCAATATCGCCTCTGTCGCCGACTTCATGAAAATTCCCAAAGAGACGGCCCGACGCAAAATCAAGCGCCTCATCGCCATGGGCCTGGTGGAGAATAAACACGGGGTGGTCGTTAGCGACGCCGCGCGGTGGTTCGCGATTTCCCGCCAGATCCCCCTCAGCGTCGAGCGGCCTCGCTAGGCGCGCACGAAGCTGAAGGCGGAGCCTCAGTCTTACTTTTTCTCTTCCGGTGGTTTTGGGAAGAGGCGCGAGAACACCGCTTCAAACTCCACCTCATCTTCCGGCTTCCAGCTATCGGGCCGGAATGGCGCATGCCCCTGCGCGACGGACATCGTATAGGTCCGGAAATTTGTGGTCATGGTGTAAACACGCGCGAGAAGCCGGGGCTTGCCCTTCAGGGGATTGCCGAATAGCTGCTTTTTCTTCCGCTCAACGCGCAGGCTCTCATAATTGGTGACGAACCAGATGTAGGAGATCAGCAGCAGATCAACATCGTCGATCTCGACGGTCTGGAGAAAACCAAACAGCCGTTCGAGGCCATCGATCATATCCGTGACGAGGGCGTCGTTGCTGTAAAGGTCTTCAAATGCGCCGACGATTTCGGCGACAATGTCTTCTGCGCTGTTTTCTTCCACTAGAAAACGACGGGCGGCCTGCGAGACCATCATCTCGAAGACGAATTGTGGCGGACAGTTGTCCTTGCTCTGGGCGCTCACTGGCTGTCCTTGATCATCTTAAAGCGTTGCGGCGAACGATACATTTGTCAGCGCATTGCTTGGTTTTTAATTAGATCGCATATTTGACGTTTACGATTTGGGTTGTCGGCTAGATTATTGCGCCATTGCTTTAACCAATCGTTTGCGCGTTGCTGGGCTTTGATGATGTCGGCCTGATTCATATTGACCATGATGAGGTCTCGTTGCCGTTTCGCTTCAATTTTTCCCATGGAAACAGCAAGGGAACTCCAGAAATAGGCCTCAATATCATTTGGCGGCGCGAATTCTTTAAGGAAACTCGTGGACAGAGGCTGAAGCGCGCTGTTGTCCCCAGCTTCAGCATCGCTAATAAGGCATTTTCTGACTGCCTCCATGGTCTTCTTCTCAACCTGAGCGTCTATCGACTGAAGCATGATCTTGCGGGCCGCAACGGCTTTCTTGTGGCCGCGAATGGCCGCCATGGTGCTCCAGCTCACCGCTTCATCAAACTTTTGGCTGGAGCCGATGCCATGCCAATAGAAGAGCGAAAGATTATGCTGAGACTCCAGATCATTTGAATGAGCCAAAGCCAAGGTTGTGCGAAAGGCCGCCGCAAGGTCGCCTTTGATCAATGCCTCGCCGACACTCGGAACCGGGTCTGGCGAGCCGGCGGCGACAGCCAATGAAGCCGGGTTTGAAAGCCCGACCCCCAGGGTGACGGCGGCGATGAATGCAAACTGGGGAAGGCGCAAGGTCAGCTTTCAGCCAGATTCGACTCGAGAGGACAGTTGCCGTCACCGTACACTATCGAGGAACAATAAAGCAACGAAGCCATTCAAGATCAGCATTTCGCCTGGCGGCGCCTGGCGCACCATTATGGGTTATTTTTTTCATATTAGGCCTGATTATGGTTAAAATATTAAAACCGCGAGCCGTCAACTGGAAGTAGATCCGTACACTAGGAATGCATATCATGCTTGAGCGACTTCAGACGGACGGCATTGCGCCAAGAGCGACGCTGACCAGCGTGATGAATCGCGCTTATCTTGCGGTTTCTCCAGCGCCCCCCTCGGTTGAATTGCGCGATAAGGCCGTCGCCCCTGTGGCTGTCGCCTCTCGGTCTTCAACCGAACCAAGCCCATTGGGGTCTTCAGCCTTGGCGGTCGGTCGCATCCGCGATGAATTTGACCAGATAGCCAAGGCGGAAAGCGACCGTAAGGCGCTTGATATCATTCTGGGGAAGTTGCTCCCTGGATACAAAGCGCTTCTCGACAAGATTGAATCGCCTGCCGCAATAAAAGATGCGCAGGATGCTGTTGCCACTGTGCAGGCCATGCAGTCACAGATGGCGGATAAAGGGGCCTCGCCCGCCAGCGAGCAAGGCGGCGTCTCGAGCAACCGTGATCAGGCGCTTGCACAAATGGAAACGGCGTTGCTCTTCGTCAGGGAGCTGCGAAACAAGATTTCCCAGGATTACGCTGGCGCTCATGACAGGTTGCTGACCATTGGCGGCTCCGCCGTCAATTCTGGCGGAGGCGGGTCGCAGGGCGGAGGAAATGGCGACATGACCCAGGCCACGGCCGCCGCGCGGAATCTCATCTTGAGCAATGCTCGCGGTGTTTTGGCTGCTCATGGGCGCATCTCGCCGGTTATGGCGCGCATGGTTTTGGGATGAGTCTTTAGCGCCTGGTGGAAAAACACAGGCGGCGCCCTTCGTAACGGTTTCGTGACTTTGCGCCCATCGGCGTTTGATTGACCCCCGAAGTTGGAACTTCAACTTCGGGGGTCTTGATTCATTGAATATGTTTTGGAGCGGTTCCCCACCAAGATGGCTTTCAAGCTCCGCGCGCATGGGGCCCCGCACCCGCCGATAGTTTGCTTCCAAATAGCAAGATGGCGCAGCCATTTCATGGGCTTGTAACCTGAGAAGGCGAGGCGGCGGCTTCGCTGATGCCGCTGGATACCTGATGTGGGCTTTCGTTTGAGTGAGCGATGATTGTGGCCTTCGGTCCGCGCGAACCTGCGCTACGCCTTACAGGAGGCGGCCCTTGTGGATTCCATTTTCAAGGGGATGGCTAGCAGGCGATGGCCCGAGGGGTGACGACTTGCGCATTAACAGGCATCAAATGGGACATCAAACGATCTGCATTCCCATGCGATCTGTGTGCATCTATGTTGTCAAGGTCGTGCTTTTTGAGGGCGAGCTAGACCAGTTTTAAAGCAATGATGAAGTCGAGGCATGTTTCGGCGCCCGTCGTCATCACGATAAACTTATATTCAGGCACGGGCGATCAGAACTGGTCCGCATCAACAAGACCGGCTTCTCGATGTCAGCCCCATTTCGAGTATACGCCATTGTTAGGGCGTTTATCCGAGGGCGCGGTCGAGTACGCCGGCACATGAGATGATCCCGGCGTCCTCAGCTGCGCCAAAACACACCGCTCTAGAAAGAGGCGCTGGGATGAAATCCAACCATTGGCCTGCAGCTGGCCGCCAGCCTGCAGCGGCTGAGAGTGTGAACCCCATCAATACCCTTGGCCGCAATCAATGCGCGAGGGCCTGAATGGCTGCGGCAAGTGTCGCCCAATGAGATTTTGCCTTGGCGACCATGGTATCATTGACCAAGTCTCTTTTGATTGGGGCTGGGAGGAAAATTTAGGAGCCTTCTGTAATTGTCGATCTGTTAGTGTTTTATTAATCAATAATGCCCAGAACGATGCTCAGGATTTGGCGTGAATGCTGCGTCTATCAGGACGCTTCAAACGAGACCGTTTCGCGACTAAGCCTCGCGTGGTTTTAATGCTTTTAGAGCGTCGCTCAATCAGAGCTAAAGTGAAACTTGTATCCGTTAAGATGCGACTATGCGTAAACTCGATTTCGATCCAATCTGGTACTGGAGTTTGCTGGTTATCTGCACTTCTTAGCGTCTCCTTCCCCGATGACAATTTGTCCTGCATGGAGTTCCTGAGCTGCAGCGTAGATCGGGGCTGATTTTGTGGGGTCGATTGCGTGAGATGCTCGATCCCCCACTAAATGGCGCTGGCGCTCGCCTCCGTAAAAATAATCCAACAAATTTCGGTTTCCTCGTGATTTTAGGCGATGTTTAGTTAGCTCGTTGTGGGTGTTGGATCGTTGCTTCGGGCTGCTTTAAATCGAGTCATGATCAGGTATTAATTAATCATTAAAAATAAGATTTTCCGAATGATAAAACAGGATTTTAAAAGCTTGAGATCTGGTCTCGCTTCTCAAAATAAATTTAGATGCATGGTTAAAACCTGCGATCCGCCGCCGTTAACTATGGCGGACTGCGGTTATCGCCTTGGTGCGGAGTAACCCGCATCTCGTAACTTAGTACCCTATTGCGGAGGCTTTCATGACCGTCATCAACACAAACACCGGTTCGATCTATGCGCAGTCTGCGTTGATATCTAATGCCCGGGGTCTTGAGCGGACCATGCAGCAGTTATCTACAGGCAAGCGTATCAATAATTCGGTTGATGATGTCGCGGGCATGGCGATCGCTACACGGTTGACTGCCCAAATTCGCGGTCTCAATCAAGCTGTGCGCAATGCCAACGATGGCATCTCCATGATCCAGACTGCAGAAGGCGCTACCGAGCAGGTGACGAACATGCTGCAGCGGATGCGTGAATTGGCCGTTCAGGCCTCCAATGATACAAACAATGTTGATGATCGAAAATTTCTGAATATGGAATATCAATCTCTCAATACTCAGATCAATAAAATTGCTATTTATACCCAGTGGAATGCTGCTGACATTCTGAATAAAGAAGGTGGTGCATCTGGGGTGTTCAGTTTTCAGGTAGGAGCTAACGAGAAGCAGACAATTGAAATAACATTCCCGGATATGAGGACAGACAGCGGTTCTCTTCTCAGTTCTATCTCGCCAACGGCAATCACGACGACCAATTCGGCAAATTCAGCGCTTGGTACTATCGCAAGCGCTCTTGATACGGTGAATATGGAACGCGCGAATATGGGCGCGGTCATTAGTCGCCTACAGTTCGCCAGCGATAATCTCTTCAATATTTCTGCGAAAGCCCAGGAATCGCGGAGCCGCATTGAAGATACGGATTATTCCACTGCAACGACGGATCTGGCGCGGCGCAATATTATTCAGCAGGCGGCGCAGGCAATGTTGGCGCAAGCGAACCAGGCGCCGCAACTCGTCTTGCAGCTTTTAAAATAACCTTCGCAGGTTTTAACTTGTGTGGGTGGCGGGGCGTTTGCCCCGCCTTTTTATTTTTTCTTTGGATTGTTTTTCATTTTATGCAGATTTTTCGCTGATGAAAATTTAGGATTTTGATTTCAATAAAATCATTAATTGACGCTCTTTTTTAGGAGATCGATGGTGGTTGAAATTAGTATCTCGACGATTCCGAAAATCGTTTAAATTATCGGGACATCGTCCGTTAACTATACCAACGGTGCTTGTATGGCGATCGCCAATAGAGGTTTGCACCTTGTAGCTTTGTTACGCTTTTCTGGAGGCCCTCATGACCGTCATCAACACAAACACCGGTTCGATCTATGCGCAGCAGGCGTTGATTTCCAATTCACGCGGGCTGGAGCGTACCATGCAGCAGCTCTCAACCGGAAAGAGAATCAATAACTCGGTTGATGACGTTGCGGGTATGGCGATCGCAACACGGTTGACGGCTCAGATTCGAGGGCTGAACCAGGCTGTGCGTAACGCCAACGATGGGATCTCGATGATCCAGACAGCTGAAGGTGCTACCGAGCAGGTCACCAATATGCTGCAGCGCATGCGTGAGTTGGCGATTCAGGCGTCTAACGATACTAACAATGTTGACGATCGCAGCTTCCTTGATCTTGAGTTTCAGGCGTTAAATACGCAGATCGATAAAATTGCGAATTACACCCAGTGGAACGCTGCGGACATTCTAAACGGAAACAATGCTCGGGGCCTTGGTTCTGGTGTCTTTACGTTTCAGGTCGGCGCCAACGCTAAGCAGACTATTGAGGTTACGTTTCCGGACATGAGGACTGTCGACAAGTCCGGGGGCACTCCGCTGCTCGCTAGCATCAAGCCTACCGCGATTACTAGCACTTTGACTGCTAACTCTGCTCTGGGTGTAATCAGTTCAGCTCTTGACAAGGTGAACCTTGAGCGAGCGAAGATGGGCGCGGTTATTAGCCGTCTGCAGTTCGCTGCTGATAATCTGTTCAACGTTTCTGCAAAGGCTTCGGAGTCTCGGAGCCGTATTGAGGATACCGATTATTCGATGGCGACGACCGATCTTGCTCGTCGGAACATCATTCAGCAGGCCGCGCAGGCGATGTTGGCTCAGGCGAACCAGGCGCCTCAGTTGGTCTTGCAGCTTTTGAAGTAAGCGTGTTTTAGTTCAAGCGTCAGTCAAGGGCGGGGGAAACCTCGCCCTTTTCGTTTGTTGGATGTTCCTCACCGTTTTAAATTAGCCTTTATAAGTGTTTTGTTCGTGCGCGGAGCAGTGGATAATGAAACCTTTTTGGACGATCAATTTATCGCCGGTCGCGTTTCAAATTGTCCGAAGGTAGCGTTGTGTAGGGTTCAATCGCATTTGGCTTTGTTATCGGCTCCCATAGATCGTCCGTTTATCGTCAGAGGTTCAAATCGCTTCCGTTGGAGAAATCGCCTTTTCCTCGTCCATGGTCTAAAGTTTCCGGAAGTGTCTTATCAGCAGTCCTTGGTTCACTGACTGCAAGTTCGACAGCCGCTCTCGCGCCATCGTAACTGCGCACAACTTGGTTAGTCGAGGACGTTCCTAGGTCTGCGTAATCAGTCGTCCGCTACCATTTATGGGTGCTAGGTTGGCGAATGTTCCTGGCAACGCTATAAGCTTGGCAGTCGAATTGAAAATCAGGTCTATGCACAGGCGAAAATTCTCTTCGCAAGATTCAATTTCAATCAACAAGATGTAAAGGTGATTATTGCTTACGGGAACCTGGCGCCCCAGACTTAATATCCCCTTCTTGAATGGGTCTATAAAATTGTGTCGCTGGAAAACACAGACCGGTCGCCTAGGTCGACATATGACGATCTAGTTTTTTTGAACAATAAATAGCCAGATCTATGATTTAGTTTGTCCTTTTTAATGTCTCCCATAGACGCTACAGATCACTCGCAACTTTTTGTTTTGCGTTCTGCCGGCTCATTGAAAGGAAATCTTAGTCATGTTGAGCTGATTTTTTGCTCCCGTTCAATTCGATCGCCCATTTGCCTATAGTTTTTAGGTTTTTTTCCGTCTTCTCGTTTAACGGTTTGAGTTCGTTAAGCCGGTGTCTTCGACATGTTGTCGTTGGTTATGCCTCATAGTGTGGGAGTTTCGATATGACTGTGATCAACACAAATACTGGGTCGCTCTATGCGCAGCAGGCCATGACCCAAAACGCGCGCGGTCTTTCGACCGTCATGCAACAACTGTCCACTGGTAAGCGGATCAACAACGCCGTTGATGACGTTGCTGGCATGGCGATCAGCACGCGTCTGACGTCACAGATCCGCGGTCTTAACCAGGCTGTCCGCAACACCAATGATGGCATCTCACTGATTCAGACCGCTGAAGGTGCCACCGAGCAGGTGACGAACATGTTGCAGCGTATGCGCGAGCTCGCTGTTCAGGCTTCAAACGACACTAATAACAGCAACGACCGTTCCTATCTGAACCTCGAGTTTCAAGCACTGCATGCGCAGATTGATAACATTGCCAACTACACTCAATGGAACGGCGCGGATGTGCTGAATCAAAAGGGTGGCGCTTCTGGGGTCTTTAGTTTCCAAGTCGGCGCTAATGCGAACCAGACTATCGCCATCACATTCTCCAATATGACGACAACAGGTACTGGCGCGCTTTCCGGGATTTCGGGTCAGGCGATCACCACCACCGCGAGTTCTGGCTCTGCCCTTAGCGCGATAATTACCGCTTTGGATACCGTTAGTTTAGAACGCTCCAACATGGGCGCTGTGATCAGCCGACTTCAGTTCACCAGCGACAATCTTGCGAATGTCTCCGCCAAGGCGCAGGAGTCGCGCAGTCGCATCGAAGACACTGATTACTCGCAGGCCACGACAGAACTCGCCAAGCGCAATATCATTCAGCAGGCTGCGCAGGCGATGTTGGCTCAGGCCAATCAGGCGCCGCAATCTGTACTTCAGCTTTTGCGCTAAAAATCGCGGTTTTTGTCACCTGAAGTTGAATGGGCGGGGGAAATTCCTCGCCCATTTTTGTTTTAATTGTAACTGTGGGGCTACAGACGGCTTGCTTGGCGAGATGATGCGGGTTGCTTTGCGATGCGCCAGCAAGCTTGAGCTTGACTATTATTTAGCTTCTTCCGGTGTCGTTTTGCATTTTGGCGCCAATAAATATGGTTAACAAAATATTTCCAAAAGTTGGTTAAAATTTCATTAAGAAGGGTCGTCCTCAGAGACACGGATCAAGATTGTTTGACCGGGGCCAGTATGTTTGCGTCGCTGGTCTTATCGAGTGCTTTGGGGGACGATTGATGACCGTCATCTATACCAATACCGGGGCGCTTTATGCGCAGCAGGCCATTAATACGAACCAACGCGCCCTATCCCGGGTGATGGAGCAACTCTCGACTGGAAAGCGCATCAACAACCCGGAAGATGATGTGGCGGGTTTGGCGATCAGCACGCGTCTGACCACGCAGATCCGAGCTTTAAATCAGGCGGTCAGGAACGCTAACGACGGGATTTCGCTGGTTCAGACTGCCGAGGGCGCGACTGAGGAGGTCACGAATATGCTGCAACGCATGCGTGAGCTTGCAATTCAGTCCATAAACGATACGAATGGAGCGTTTGACCATTCGGGACTTGACATTGAATTTCAGAAGCTGGCAGCGCAGATACAAAGCATCGCGAGCCAAACGCAGTGGAATGGTACGAATTTGCTTGATAAAACCGGCGGGGCATCGGGTGTCTTCAAGTTCCAGGTTGGTGCAAATGCTGGGGAGACGATAGCGGTCACCTTCGCGAATATGACCACGAAAAGTACCGGCATTCTTTCGACCATAGCAACTCAGACAATCACAAGCTCTGCAAAGTCAACTTCAGCATTAAGCGCAATTTTTAGCGCCCTTGATACCATGAGTCTGGAGCGGGCCAAAATGGGTGCGGTTATCAGTCGCCTTCAATTCGCGGGCGATAACCTTGCGAACGTATCAGCAAAGACGCAGGAGTCTCGCAGTCGCATCGAGGATACGGATTATTCTATTGCAACAACTGAGCTCGCAAAGAGAAATATTATTCAGCAAGCCGCCCAGGCTATGCTCGCGCAAGCGAACCAGATGCCGAATATGGTGCTGCAACTCTTGAAATAGCTTCGCGAGGTTCCAGCGCTTATATTAAGGGGCAGGGGAGGCGCCTGCCCTTTTTTTTACTAGCTTATGTGCTCCGCAGCAGAAGCAAATTTGAGAGAATGTGTCCCAAGCGTTATTCGTGAAAGGCGATTATCGCCGTTCATTTATTTCGCCCTTTGTGTTTTAATGAAGATGTTGGCGATTTCGGCAGCCCTCCCCGCTTGGGCTGGAGCACGGTTTTCTGAGACATCGTTGAGCGCTACTTTCTGATCAATTGGAGGTAGAGCATGAACGACAAGAACATCGAGAAGTCAGGCGCAATGGAGGCCCCGACGGCGCCAGCGCGCGCCCACAACGCTGGCGATGGCGC
>CANGTC010000076.1 GCA_947456505.1 Beijerinckiaceae bacterium | reverse complement strand
GCGCACGAAATAGGGGGACTGCTCGACGATGACCGAGGTGGCGGCGGTCATGATGACGGCGGGCACCTTGGCCTGGGTCGCCACCGGGCCGACGGCCATGGCGATGGGGGTGAGGCCGAAGCCGCCGAGGACGGAGACCTTGTCATTGACGACGAGTTCCTGCGCCAGGCGCTTGGAAATGTCGGCGACGCCGGTGTCATCCTTGATGATGACCTCGATTTTCTTGCCAGCGACCTTGTCGCCATGCTGGGCGATATAGGCCTTCACGCCCGCTTCAAGCTGGCGGCCGGTGGAGGCCTGCTGGCCGGTCATGGGAAGGATCAGGCCGACCTTCACGGTCTCCTGGGCCAGTGCGGGCAAGGTGGCCAGCGCCAGGGCGCTGGCGGCGAGGCCCTTCAAAATCTGTCTGCGCATTCTTTTACTCCCTGATCCCCGGCGACATGCGGGCAGTGGCCGAAGGCGCTGCCTTATAGACGAAAGAAAAGGATACGGGAAACCCGTGGGATCGCGGCATCTTGCCCTTCTCTTCCGTATTGGGGGGCTTTGCTACGCCTTTAGTCGAAGATGGCGAGCATGGGCGCGTGCAGCGACCCCTTCACCGGTCCGCTCACATTGGCCTCATCGGCCAAGTCCATGTTGGGGATTCGCACCTCGCGGCATGCGGCGGCGAGCGCCTGAGACGCGAGAATATGGTCCAGCAGCAAGGGGCGACCATCATGCAGCACCGTGTAGCGGGCGCTTTCGGGCACGCGCCGCTCCAGCGGGGTGAGCGCCCGGGCGGCGAAGGCCGCTGTTTCCATATCCTCCGGCAGGGCTTGCAGGATGCGGGTGGGCGCCTCATGGCCCTCAGCGTTCAGATCGCCGCAGACGGCGATGCGGGCGTCGGGCTCCGCGTCGAACAGGCTTTCCACGAAAAGCCGGGCTTCCAGCGCCTGCCCCTGCCGCTTCCATCCCGCGAGATAATAGGCCTCCGCCCAGTGGGACAGGCTGCGCCAGCGACCCTCCTCCCGCCCGCCGGGCAGAAAGGCCGCGCGGGGGGCCCGCAGATGCAGGTTGATCAGTTGCAGCGGGCGCTCGCCCGGCGGGTCGATGCGGGCGTGTAGCAGGGGGCGGTCGAAGGGGAGCGCCACGGCCTCCCCGCCATGGAGCGGCTGCCATAGCGCCGCTGGAACGAGATCGTGGTGGATCTGGCCGTGCGCCACGATGGGCCAGCGGCTGAGGATCGCCAGATTATGCACATCCCCAGGCCCAGCTCCCCCGGGCCGCGTGCTGTGAACCAGATGAAACCCCGCGCAGGCGCTCCCCTCCATGAGTTTTCGCAGGGCGATGAGAGAGCGCTGGGCCTCGCCCGGCTGGCGCTGGGCGTTCACCTCTTGCAGGCACAGAACGTCCGCGTCCAACGCCGCCAGAACAGGCCGCAAAACAGCGGCCCGCGCCTCGAACCAGCGGGGATCGGAGGGGTTTAAGTCGAGGCTTTCGAGGTTGAAGGTGGCGAGGCGCAGGGGCACTGTGGGGAGATAGGGCGGGGATTTACAGAGCCAATGAGGGCTTGATGCAGGCGTGGAAATGATCTCAGACGTACAGAACCCCTGTTCGCGCCTTCGTGATCGTCATTGCGGAAACCTGACCTTCCTCGTCATCGTAGAGGTGGTTGGAGAGCGCCTGAATTTGCGCCTCAATCGCCTCAATGCGCTCCTTAAGGTCTTCAATGTCCATTCTGTGCTCTTTAAACACCGAACCCAGTTTTCTTATTGAATCATGTTGCTGGGCGGCCAGATTTTTCAGGGCTTCCTTCTCGCGTTTTGCACGTTTGGCTGCGGAACCTGGGTCAGGAACCTCCCGTCCAAGGCGAAAGGCCTCCGCAATCCATTCGTCAATGGCTTGCCGCAATTCCTCCAGAGCTTGAGCAGGAGTATCGCCGTCAGCTATGCAGCCGGGAAGGTCCATAGCATAGGCGGCATAGCCGCCCCCGTTTTCACGGCTGAGCGGAAGGACCACCATCGGATAGTCAATCTGAGCCATGCGCGGCCTCCTCTTGCTTCGATTCAGCGTCGAGATGTGCGTTCACAAGATGCATCAGCAATTTAATATAGACCAACTTGATGGGGTTTCGAGCAGGTATGGTCAGAATTGTGGCCACGAAATGGCTGGACACCTTTTAATGCGATCCTCCATTTGAAGGGGAGCAAGTCAAGCCCACCTGCCGACACAGCTTCTCCACATCCTCAATGCGCCAGTCCGCAGCAGGATTGCCGCGCATTCGGTCGATCAGACGTCCGAGACGGCGACTAACTCTGACAGTGCCAGGCATGTCCGACGGAGTTTGCGGATTGCGTGCAGCCAAGGTGCGTTCCAAGTCGCTCTATGGGAACGCCAGCAGCAAATCCGACGCTCATTCAAAATACTTGGCCTTGGCCTTAAATTCCAGCCCCTGTGTTTCAAAAAGAATGCAGCACGCCGTCCGTCAACCGCCTGTCACCACCCATGCTCAGCGGCCGGAAAACTCCCGTCCTTCACCGCCGCCACATAGGCCTTCACCGCCGCGTCGATGGAGCCTGCGCCTTCCATGAAATTCTTCACAAAGCGCGCCTTGCGGCCGGGGAAGACGCCGAGCATGTCGTGCAGCACCAACACCTGTCCGTCGCAGCCCGCGCCCGCGCCAATGCCGATGGTGGCCGTGGTTTTGAGGGACTTGGTGATCTCGCTCGCCACGGCGGCCGGGGCCATCTCCATCACCAGCATGGCGGCGCCTGCGGCTTCCAGCGCCAGCGCGTCGGCCTTGAGGGTGGCGGCGCCCGCCTCGTCCTTGCCCTGCACTCGGTAGCCGCCCAGTTGATGCACGGATTGCGGGGTCAAGCCGATATGGGCGCAGACGGGCACGCCGCGCTCCACCAGAAAGCGCACGGTTTCCGCCATGTAGGCGCCGCCCTCCAGCTTCACCATCTGGGCGCCAGCAGCCATCAGTTTCGCGGCGCTGCGCATGGCTTGCGAGGGGCTCTCCTGATAGGAGCCGAAAGGCAGATCGGCCATGATGAAGGCGCGTTTGGCGCCGCGCGCCACGCAGGTCGTATGATAGGCCATCTCGTCCAGCGTCACGGGCAGGGTGGAGGTCTGGCCCTGCAACACATTGCCCAGGGAATCGCCCACCAGCAGCACCTCAACTCCGCAGCGCTCCAGCAGGGCGGCGAAGCTGGCGTCGTAGCAGGTCAGAACTGCGATCTTCTCGCCCGCCACCCGCATGCGGGCGATGTCGTGCAGGGTGAGGGGCCTGACAGGTTCGAGATAGGACATGCTCACACCTCGATATTGTCGATCAGCCTCGTGCGCCCGAGCCTTGCGGCGATCAGCATCCGCAAGCCCTTGCGATAGCGGCCCTGCACCGTGGCGAGCGTTGTGGCGTCGCGCACCTCAAGATAGTCGATCTCGAAGCCCGCCGCCATGAGCCTGCTGCGAGCGGGCGCCAGCGCAGCCTCCATGGCCTCGCCATCGCGGATGCGCTGGGCGGCTCGGCTCATGCCGCGATGGAGCATCGGCGCAGCGGCGCGCTCCTCCTCGCTCAGATAGACATTGCGCGAGGACATGGCGAGGCCATCGGCTTCGCGCATGGTGGGGGCGCCCAGGATCTCCACGGGAATATCGAGATCGGCGGTCATCTGGCGGATCACCGCCAGTTGCTGAAAATCCTTCTCGCCGAAAATCGCCACATCCGGCAGCGCCTGCAACAACAGCTTGGCGACCACGGTGGCGACGCCCTGAAAATGCGTGGGGCGGAAGCGGTCTTCAAGGTCTGCGGTGGCGGGACCGCGCAGGGAAATGGTGGTGCAGAAGCCCGGGGGATAGATATCGTCAGGCGCGGGCGTGAAGGCGGCGTCGGCGCCCGCCTCCGCCAGCTTGGCGATGTCAGCCTCCAGGGTCCGCGGATATTTGGCGAAATCCTCGGTCGGGGCGAATTGGGTGGGGTTGACGAAAATGGTCGTCACCACCCGCTTCGCTCTAGTTTTAGCCTTTTCCACCAGCGAGATATGCCCGGCGTGCAGGGCGCCCATGGTCGGCACCAGCGCGATGCTTTCGCCCGCGTTCCGCCAGAGGCGGGTCTGCGTGCGGAGGGCGGCGATGTCTGGCAGAAGGGTGGGCTGTGTCGTCATGGCTGCCTTTTGGGCCGAAATGCGGCCAATCGCAAGCCGACTTTCGGCGCTGGGTGAATGCTCAGGCCAGAAGCCCGGAAAGATCGGGCAGGATGCGCCCCGGGGCCAGATCCTGATATTCATCGGGCAGGCCGCCCCGGTTGATCCAGACCGTATGGAATCCAAAGCGCGCCGCGCCCGCAATGTCCCAGCGGTTGGAAGACTGGAAGGAGATCTGCCCCGGCCGCACCCCGAAGCGCTCCAGCACCAGCCGATAGGCTTCCGGCGCGGTCTTGTAGACCATGACTTCATCCACCGAGAGGCAGTCGTCGATCAGCTGGCCGAGCCCCGCCGATTGGATGGCGCTGGCCAGCATGCCCGGCGTGCCGTTGGAGAGAATGGCGACCCGGCGTCCCCGCGTCTTCAGGGCCGTCAGGGTCGGGATCACCTCTGGGAAGGCGTCGAGGGTCTCGTAGGCTTCGAGCAGAGGCATGCGCACGCCTTCCGGCAAGCCGCCGCAACGGGCCGCCGCATGGTCCAGCGCCTCGGCCGTCAGGGCGCGGAAATCGCGATAGGCGCCCATGAGGCTGCGCGTCCAGGTATATTCCAGCTGCTTGGCGCGCCACAGCTCCGACAGCCGGTCAGCCTGCGGGCCGATGGCCTCGCGATGGCGGGCCACGGCGGAATGGACGTCAAAGAGGGTCCCATAGGCGTCGAAAACATAGATCTCGGGTTCAATCATGAGCGTCCTCCCGCGAAGGCCCGGGCGCAGAGGCCTTTGTCGTCCGGCGCAGCGGCACGCCAAGCAGGCTCAAGGCGCCATAGAGCGCCAGCCCATAGGCGCCGACGCCCGCCAGCCCCAGCACCGCCAATTCGATTTCGTTCTGGAACCGCCCAACCGTCTCCGCGATGGCCCTCGCGGGCGTCGCCCACAGAAGGGCGATCAGTCCCAGAAGGCCAGAGGCCGCAGCCACCGCCAGTCCAACCTTCGCCAACTGGCGGTCCGGCTTCATATGGCCCGCCCGCAAGGCGAGCCAGGTCAGGGCGCCGAAATTCAGCCAGGCGCCGAGCGATGTCGCGAAGGCGAGGCCAGCCGCGCCCCAGGGTTTGTAGAGCAGCAGTTTGACCACTACATTCAGCGCCACGGCGCAGAGCGAGACCATCATGGGCGTGCGGGTGTCGCCCTGCGACTGAAAGCTCGCCACCGCCGACCGGATCAGCACTACCGCCATGAGGCCCGACCCATAGGCCGCCAGCACCTGGGCCGAGGCCTGCGCCGCCTCCGCCGTGAAGGCGCCGCGCAGGAACACGCCGCGCATGATGGCCTCGGGGATCATCAGAAAGGCGACGGCGAAGGGTGCGCAGAGCGCGATGGTGATCGCCATGGTGCGGTTCTGCGCTTCGAAGGCGCCGCCCGGATCGCCTGCCGCGAAGCGTCGGCTCATCTCCGGCAGCAGCACAGTTCCTGCGGCGATGCCAATCACACCGATGGGCAACTGGTATAGCCTGTCCGCGTAATAGATGGACGAGACCGCGCCCGTAGGCAGCATGGAGGCGATGATCGTGTCGGCGAAAAGGGCGATCTGCACCCCCGCCGAGCCGATCACCGCAGGGCCCATGGTGGTGAAGAAGCGCTTCACATCGGCGCTCCAGCGCGGCCGCGCCAGCCCGGCCATGACATTGGCGCGGCGCGCCGCCTCCATCACCAGCAGCAATTGCAGCAGGCCCGAAATCGTAACGCCCCAGGCGGCCGCATGGGCCGCCGTGGGAAACAGAAAGGCCAACGCCAGCGCGCCCACCATGGCCAGATTCAGCAATACCGGCGCGAAAGCTGCGGCGGCGAAATGGCGCTGGGCGTTGAGCGTGCCCGAATGCAGCGTCACCAGGGTGATGAAGAGCAGATAGGGGAAGGTGATGCGGGTGAGCGCGACGGCGGTTGCGAATTTCTCCGGGTCCGCGTCAAAGCCCGGCGCCAGCAGCGCCACCAGTTGCGGCATGAAGAGCCAGGCCACTGCGAGCAGGATGATTTGAGAGCCCAGCAGCAGGGTGGCGATCTGGCTGGCGAAATGTTTCGCCTCCGCCCCGCCCTCGGTTTCCATCACCTGCGAATAGGTGGGCACATAGGCGGCGTTGAAGGCGCCCTCGCCAAAGATGGCGCGGAAATGGTTGGGCAGGCGAAAGGCCACATAGAAGGCGTCCGCCAGCATGCCTGCGCCTAGCACCGCGCCCAGCATCACATCGCGCAGAAACCCCGTCACCCGCGAGAGCAAGGTATAGCCCGCGACGGAGAAGAGGTTGCCCAGCATCAGCTAGACCCGTCTGTCGTGGCGCGTCGGCAGGGGGGCGTGGTCTTTCTCGTCTGGCGCTCCGAGGCGCTCGGCCACGAGATAGAGGGGACGGCGTTTCACCTCGGCGAAAATGCGGCCGATATATTCGCCCAGCACGCCCAGAGACAGAAGCTGGATGCCGCCCAGAAAGGTCACGGAGACGATGAGGGATGCGTAGCCGGGCACATCCACGCCATAAACGAGGGTCTGCACCATGAAGGTCAGGGCCATGCCCAGCGCAATGATCGAGACGATCATGCCCACATAGGTCCAGACCATCAGCGGCAGGGTGGAGAAGGACATGAGGCCGTCGAGAGCGAAGCGCGTTAGTTTGCCGATGTCGAATTTCGACACGCCCGAAGCCCGCTCCGCCACATCGAAGGGCACGCCCACCGATTTGAATCCTATCCAGGCGTAGAGCGCCTTGGAGAAGCGGGCGCGCTCGCCCATGGCCCGCAGAGCGAGCACCGCCTGCCGGTCGAGCAGGCGGAAATCGCCAGCGCCCTCGGGCAGGGGCGTTTCGCCGAACATGGCGAACATCTTGTAGAAGTTTCGTGCGAACATGCGCCGCATCGCGCTCTCGTTGATGCGGTCATTGCGCTGGCCATAAACGTTCTTGAATCCCTCACGCCATTTGGCGACGAAGGCCTCGATCACTTCAGGCGGATGTTGCAGATCCGCATCCATGATCACCACCGCATCCGCTTCGCAATGGTCGAGGCCCGCAGCGATGGCGATCTCCTTGCCGAAATTGCGCGAGAAGGAGACGGCGGTGAGGCGCGGGTCGGCCGCGTTGGCCTGGCGCAAGGCGGCCATGGTGCCGTCTCGCGAGCCGTCATCGACGAAGACCACCTCGAAGGAGGCGGCCACGCGCTCAAGCACCGGCACAAGGCGGCGCACGAGCCCCTCGATATTGTCCGCCTCATTATAGACGGGAATGACGACCCCGATCTCCGGGCGCCCTTTCACTCCGGCCTCTGCCATGACCCATCCTCCGTCGGCGCCTGCGGCCGGTCGCCCAGACCTATGCGGGCGGCGCGCCTTTCGCAAGCGCCCCGCCGGTCCATTTGCTTTTGCATAAGCGCGGCTATGCGGCCTCTTTGATGATGTCCGAGGCCTTCTCCGCCATCATCAGCACGCAGGCGTTGATGTGGGCGGAGACGAGATCGGGCATGGCCGAGGCGTCCACCACCCGCAGCCCCTCGATCCCGCGCACCCGCATCTGGGGGTCCAGGGCCGAATTGTCGTCATGGCCCATTCGGCAGGTGCTGGAGGGGTGATGAGCGGTCATGGCGGTGCGGCGGATATAGGCGTCGATCTCCGCATCGGTCTTCACCTTCGGGCCGGGATTGGCCTCAAGGGCGCGGTATTCGTCCATGGCCGCCTGTTCGCCGACCTCCCGGGCGCGCTTGAAGCCCTCCCGCAAGCGCGGCAGATCTTCTGGCGCGCTGAAGAAATTGTACATGATCTTCACGGGATCGCGCGGATCGGCCGAGCGCAGGCGGATATGGCCCCGGCTGACCGGATGCAGCAGGGTCGGGCGGATCGCATAGGCGTCCTGATAGGCCGGGCGCACCAGCGGCAGCCAGAGCCGGGTCTGGGGCGGCACCGTATGGAACATGAACTCGATGTCGGGCACATCCAGCCCCGCCTGCGTCTTCACGAAGGCGTGCAACCCGCCGGGCACCACGGTTCCGGCGCCGGTTCCGAAGAAATAGGCCTGGATCATGTTCATGGTCATGCGGTCGAGGCGCATTTCCCGGTGGAAGGTTCCGGGGCTCTTGCGCTTCCAGGTGATCCAGATGCCCAGATGATCCTGCAGATTGGCGCCCACCGCAGGCAGATCGAGAACCGTCTTCACGCCGACGGATTGGAGATGGTCAGCCGGGCCTATCCCTGAGAGCATCAGGATTTGCGGCGTGTTGAAGGCGCCGGCGGAGAGGATCACCTCCCGCGTCGCGCGCACCTGTTCGGTGCGGCCCTTCTGCACGAATTCGATTCCCGTGGCGCGGCGCCCTTCCAGCATCACCCGCAGCACATGGGCCTTGGTCTCCACGGTCAGATTGGTACGGTGCAGCACCGGCCGCAGATAGGCGCGGGCCGAGGAGGAGCGACGGCCATCGCGGATCGTGTATTGGCCGCGCCCGAAACCTTCCTGTTCATTTGTGTTGTAGTCGTCGGCTTTGGGAAAACCCGCCTGCTGGCCCGCCTTGATCCAGGAATCGAAGATGGGATCCTTGGTCTTGGCAGATTGGGTGCCGACCGGGCCGTGAGAGCCGCGCCACTGGTTTTCCCCGCCTTCCCAGGTCTCGCCCTTGCGGAAATAGGGCAGCACGTCGTTGTAGCTCCAACCGCTCGCGCCATCTTTGGCCCAGCGGTTGAAATCATTGGGATGGCCGCGCGTATAGGCCATGACATTGATGGACGAGCAGCCGCCCAGCACCTTGCCCCGCATGGCCTCCAGCCTGCGATTGTCGAGATTGGGCTCCGGCTCCGTATCATAGCCCCAGTCATGCAGACGATGTTCATGCATCTTGCCCATGCCGAGCGGGATGGAGATCAAGGGATCAATGTCGCGTCCGCCCGCTTCCAGCAGCAATACGCTGGTCTTGGGATCCTCGCTGAGGCGATGAGCGAGCACGCAGCCCGCCGATCCCCCGCCGACGATGATGTAATCGAATACGCGTCCCGCCATTCCCGTGTTCCTCTGACCTTGCTTCGCCCATGGCGATTGTTGACATCAGTGTTTCCCCTTGCGAGAACTCGACGCAAGTAAAAAATAGCTCAACATCGCCTTGCGGAGCGCAAAAGTCCGGCTCATCGGTGGATCCTCCAACCGAAGCGCAAGACTTCATCGTTTCCAGTCGGGGCCTTCGCACAAGGGAGCGAATCATGTCGGACGTGTTTCAGATTGGCGGCTTTGAGCTGAAGGCCTTCAGCGACGGCATCCTCAAGACTTCCACCGATTTCGTGCTGGGCATGGATAAGGCTCAGGCCAATGTGCTGACCGGGGCGGACGAGGATGGGGCGGTGTTCATTCCCGTGAACAACTTCCTGTTCCAGAAGGACGGCGCCACCGTGCTCATCGACGCGGGCGCTGGCGACACCATGCAGGCGACCATGGGCAAACTGCCAGGCAATCTCAAGGCGGCGGGCCATGCGCTGGAGAGCATCACCCATATCATCCTCACTCATATCCACCCCGATCACGCCAATGGATTGGTGGACGCAGCGGGGGCGGCGCTCTTCCCCAATGCGGAGATTCTCGTCCATGCCGAGGAATTCGATTTCTGGATGGCGGATAACGATGGATCGGAAAGCGACAAGATCAGGGCCCAGCGCGCCCGCAATCGGATCAACCTGAAACCCTACATGGACCGTGTGCGGCGCATGCGCGATGGTGATGTGATGGTGGGCTGCACGCCCATGATGGCGCCCGGCCATTCGCCCGGCCATACCTGCTGGCGCATCGGCACGGGCAAGAACGCCTTCGTGGCCTGGGGGGATCTGGTGCATTTCTCCGACATCCAGATCGCCCATCCCGACTCCACGGTGAAATACGATCTTGATCCCGACCTCGCCCGCCGTTCGCGTCTGCGCATGCTCGACATGGTGGCGAATGAGGGGCTGGCGGTGGCGGGGGCCCATGTGGCGGGGCCGGGGCTGGGCTATCTCTCTCGCAAGGGGACCGGCTACGCTTACAATCCCGCATGATGCAAGGCCCGCGCGCCCATGCTAGACAAGGGGCGTGAGCCCGCGCCCCTTCATTCTCTGCGCCGATGACTACGCCCTCTCGCCGGGGGTCACGCACGGCATTCTCGACGCCCTCGGCAAGGGGCGCCTGAACGCCACCGGCGCCATGACCAATCGCCCGCTGTGGAAAGAGGCCGCGCCCGATGTGGCGGCTTTTGCGGATCGCGCCGACATCGGCCTGCATCTCAACCTGACCTTTGGCGCGCCGCTGGGGCCCATGCCCGCACTTGCCCCCTCAGGCCTCTTCCCGAAGCTCGGCCCGTTTCTGAAGGCGGCCCGCGCCGGGCGGTTGCCCGTTGCGGAGGTCCGCGCTGAAATCGCCCGCCAGCTCGACGCTTTCGAGGAGGCCATTGGCTGCCCACCCGATTTCGTCGATGGCCATCAGCATGTGCAGGTTCTGCCGGGGGTGCGGGACTGGTTGCTGGAGGAACTGGTGCGCCGTGGACTCGCCGGGCGCCTCTGGCTGCGGGACAGTTCGGATCGCCTGCCGCGCATTCTGAAGCGCCGCGTCGAGCTGCCCAAGGCGCTGGTTCTGGCTTCCCTCGGGCGAGGCTTCGCCGATGCGGCCCATCGTCTGGGTTTTCACACCAATGAGGGGTTCGCCGGTTTCTCCGCCTTCGATCTGCGGCGTGACTATGGGCGCGATTTCGCCCGCTATCTCGTGAGCCCCGGCGCCCGTCACCTCGTCATGTGCCACCCCGGCCATGTGGATGCGGACCCTTCGGCGGGGGACGAAGTGCGCGAGCCGCGCGCGCGGGAGTTGGAGTTTCTGCTCTCGGACCGCTTCGCCCATGCCCTTGGCGCGGCGGGCCTGCATCTGCATCGCTGGTCCAAATGAAAACGGCCGGGATGAGACCCGGCCGTTCAGAGCATCAAAGCGCGCTGATTACTTGATCGCGGCTTCGTACATTTCTTCCACATAGGCCCAGTTCACGAGGTTCTCGATGAAGGCCTTGAGATAGTCGGGGCGACGGTTGCGATAGTCGATGTAGTAGGAATGCTCCCACACGTCGCAGCCCAGGATCGGCTTGGCGCCGGTCACCAGGGGGCTCTCGCCATTGGCGCTCTTGGCGACGATGACCTTGCCATCCTTCACCGCGAGCCAGCACCAGCCGGAGCCGAACTGGGTCACGCCAGCCTGGATGAATTCTTCCTTCATCTTGTCGACGGAGCCGATGCCGTCGATGATGGCCTTCTCCAGCTTGCCGGGAATGGCGCCGCCGCCATTGGGCTTCATCCAGTTCCAGAAGTGCAGATGGTTGTAGTGCTGGCCAGCGTTGTTGAAGAGGCCGGCGTTCTTGCCGAAAGAGCCCTTCACGATGTCCTCAAGCGACTTGCCTTCCCATTCCGTGCCCTTCAGCAGGTTGTTGCCGTTGGTCACATAGGCCAGGTGATGCTTGTCGTGATGATACTCAAGCGTCTCCTTCGACATGTAGGGCTGCAGGGCGTCGTGGGCGTAGGGCAGGTCGGGAAGCGTGAAGAACATGGGTTTCGACTCCGGTTGGTTGGGTGGACGGTTTGCTGTCTGGGCCAGCGCGCTCCCGTTGTGGGCGGACATGGCGGACAGTGCGATGGCGCTCGCGCTGAGGCCTTTCAGAAAGGTCCTGCGCTGAGCCTCAATGGGTTTGGCGATACAAGCTTCGCTTTCGAGGGTCTCCGTCGCTTGCAGCGCATAGGATTGATTATATGGATTCTGGAACGACATAATCATCAACTCCGTTCAAATCGCAAGGCCGTCTTTCCTTTTGGCCGGGGAGATGAAGGTTTTAGGAAATTTTACCCCCATCTTGTGCAGAGGGAGTTTATGGCGTCCGTGACGGCGCAGGCAACGATAACTTGATCTTGACAACAAGTTATTTTGCAAACCTCTCATGCATTTGCGCGGCCCCAAAGGTCGTTTTCGCGCCAAGATGCCCATCTGGTCGAGGGCGTTTGGCGCGTGACTTTGATCTCTTGCGCATAATTGGCTATTTGTCGGTCACTGCATATGATTTGCCGGAATCCCCGGGTTGGAGACCAGATGACGAAATGGGTGGCGCTGGCGCTAGGCGCCCTGCTCGCATTGGTGGGAGCCGTCTCTGTCGGGCTCGGTTTTGATGTGATTCAGACCGAACGCGGGGGCGTCCTGGTCATTGCAGGCGCTGTGGCTTTTACAGGCGGCGTTTTGACTTTCGCGCTTTTCGCCGTTGTCGGGGAGTTGCGGGCCTTGCTGGCCGTCCGGTCTGCGGAGGGCCCGGTCGCCCGGGAAGCGCCAGTCCCTGACCATGTTCCCGAGCCAGCGCTCGGCGAGGCTGTCGCGCCGCCCTTCAGTCTTCCTCAGGTGCAGTTGGTCTCCGCGCCGACCCCGGCCGCAGTCCCGGTGCAAGCGCCTGTAAAGGTTGCGGAGCCCGCGCCGAGCGCGCCTGTCTTCCACGAGCCTCCCGTTGCCGAACAGGCAGGTTCGGCGACCCCCGAAAAACCGGCTCCAGCCGCGCAAAAGCCCTGGGAGCGCCCATCCCCCTTCCGGTCCTCATCCTTCGGCGCGGCGAGGTCAGCGGCTCTCCCTGCCTTGGCGCCCGGTGCTGAGGTCGTTGGCGCAGCCAGCGTCGCGGAGGTTGCCTCCGCCCCCCAGAAACCAGAGGCGGAGCCTGTCGCCGAAACGCCAGTCGTCGAGGCCGTCGAAGTCCCCGAGCCTGCGGCGAATGTTGAGCCCGCCAGCGCTGAGGTCGATGTTCAGGTCGAGCGCGCCATCGCGCAGGCGCTCGCAAATGAAAGCCCCGCCGAGAACCATGAAGAGCAACTTCCTGAGCCGCCTCGCCAGCCTAGAAGCCTGAGGCAGGCGCTTGGACTTGAGGAATTACCGCCGGAAGAGACGCCCCCAAAGGATGAGAAGCCTGCGCTGGAAGAGCCAAAGCCTGCTCCCGCGCCGCTTATCGAGGTGGAGGCGAATCCCTCGGTCGCCGCCGGTTACGCCTGGCTTGAGCGGGCGCTCGCCACCGAGGATGGGCGTAAATCGCGGGCGCTCGAATGGTTGCGCGCCCGCCAGCGCTCCGGGACCATGACCGAAACGCCCGCAACGGATGTGACGAAGCCGCAACCTGAGCCTGAGGCGGCGCCTGAGCCCCTCAGCGAGGCCGCCGCCGAGGCACCTTCGCAGAGCGCGTCGGCAGCCCCGACCGTCATGGAGCCTGAAGAGAAGCCCGCGCCAGAAGCCGACGCGGCGCTCAAGCCCGTGAGCGAGCAAGCCCCTGCGGCGAAAGCGGATGAGGAGCCTTCCGCCGAGCCCGCCACAGCCGGTGAGCCCGAGGGCGCTGTCTTGTCATCCCATGTCGAGCCGGAGCATGCGGCTGCTGACGCCAGCGGGGAGCCTGAAGAGAAGGGGCCAGAACCTGATGCGGCGCCCGTCCATGAAGAGGCGCCTGCGCCAGCTCCCTCCATTGTGGGGCGCTATTCCAGTGGCGGGTCTGATTTCACGCTCTATTCGGATGGCTCGATTGACGCGCAAACCGATCAGGGCATTTTCCATTTTGCGTCCATGGTGGAGCTGCGCGCCTATATCGAGGCGCAAAAACAGCAGGCCTGACGGGCCTTCTCGTCGTCTTTGCGTTTCTCCCCTATTTGATGAGCGGCATAAGCGCCTTGAAGTCGGGCGTTCCCGCGCGGCCAAGCCATTCGAAAATGACCATCTCGGTCGTGACGGGGTGCACGCCCGCTTGCTCCATCCGGCGCAGGGCGATCTGGCAAGAGGCTTCCCGTCTTGAGGCGATGGCGTCGGCGACCACGAAGACCGCGTAGCCCGCCGCAAACAACTCGAGAGCCGTCTGCAGCACGCAGACATGCGCCTCGATTCCCGTGATGACGATCTGGCTACGCGAAGCATTCTCGCGCCCTTGGGCGAGATGGCCAGCAATGGTTGGATCCTGCGCGCAGGAGAAGGCCATTTTGTCGAAGACACGGGTTTCCCCACCCGCCGCTTCGCGCAAGACGTCAACCGTGGGGCCAATGCCCTTGGGATATTGCTCGGAGATTGTGATGGGCACGCCAAAATGGCGCGCCGCCGCAATGAGCCTTTGCGAATTGGCGATCACAGGGCCTGCATCGCTCATGGCGGGCGCGAGCTTTTCCTGAACGTCGATGACGAGGAGTTGGGCTTTCGCAGCGCAGAGAATCATGCCGTCGTCTCCGCCTGCGCCACAGCCGCAATGGCGAAGGCGAATTCGAGCGCAGTGTCCTTGAGGGAATCGAAACGTCCCGAGGCGCCGCCGTGGCCTGCGTCCATATTGGTCTTGAGCAGAACGGGGCCTCCCCCTGTCATGGTGGCGCGCAGGCGCGCGACCCATTTGGCGGGCTCCCAATAGGTCACGCGCGGATCGGTCAATCCGCCCAGCGCGAGGATGGCCGGATAGGCCTGCGATTTCACATTATCATAGGGCGAATAGGACAGCATGGTGTCATAGGCTTTGGGATCTGTGATGGGATCGCCCCATTCCAGCCATTCGGGCGGCGTCAATGGAAGCGTTGCGTCCAGAATGGTGTTCATTACATCCACGAAGGGCACATCCGCGATGATGCCTGCGAAAAGCGCAGGCGCCATATTGGCGATGGCCCCCATGAGCATGCCGCCCGCGCTGCCGCCTGAGGCCACGATGCGGCCCTCGGTGGTGAATTTCTCCGCCGCCAGATGGCGTGTGGCGGCGATGAAATCGCTGAAGGTGTTGGGCTTGTTCTGCAGCTTGCCGTCCTTGTACCAGCCCCAGCCCTTGTCCGTTCCGCCACGCACATGGGCGATGGCGTAGACAAAGCCGCGATCCACCAGCGAGAGGCGGCGGCTTGAGAAGCTTGCGGGATAGGCGTGACCATAGGAGCCATAGCCCGTGATGAACAGCGGCGCGCGCCCATCAAGCAAGGTGTCCTTTTTGTAGAGGAGCGAAATCGGGACTTCCGCGCCGTCCAGGGCCTTGGCGAAAATGCGACGCGTCACATAGCGCGCGGGATCATGACCGCTGGGAATGGTCTGGCGTTTGCGAAGAACGCGGGCGCGCGTGACCATGTCGTAATCATAGGTTTCTTCGGGGGTCGTCATGGAGGAATAGGCGAAACGCATATTTGTTGTGTCGAACTCGCGCGAGCCGTGCAGGGAGAGCGAATAGGCCTCTTCATCAAAGGCGATGGCGTGTTCTTCACCGCTGCTGATGTCGCGAATGATGATCCGCGGCAGGCAGTTTTCGCGCTCGAGACGCACAAGATGATTCATGAAGGCGCTGATGCGCGTGATCATGCGGCCGGGACGATAGGGGATCACATCTTTCCAGTTGACGCGCGCGGGATCCGACAGGGGCGCCTCGACCAGTTTGAAATCCTCGCATCCATCCGCATTGGTGCGGATGAAAAGGCGGTGGCCGTGGTGCTCCACGTCATAACGCAATCCGTTTTCACGCGCCGCCACGAGGCGCGGTTTGGAGGCGGGATCATGGAGGTCGAGCAGATGGGCCTCGGCGGAATCATGATCGGTGAGATGAATGATGGCGAAGCGGCGTGAGCGGCTGCGCCACACATTCATGAACCAGCCGGGATCCGTCTCCTCGAAAATGAGTTCATCCTTTGATGGGTCCTGCCCCAGATGGTGGCGATAGACACGGCTGGGGCGATGGTTCTCATCAAGGCGAATATAGAGAAAGGATGCGCCATCGGCGCTCCAGACCATCTCGCCATCGGATTCTTCGATCACATCGGGCAGATCGACGCCGCTCGCCAGATCGCGGACCCGCACGGTGTAATATTCCGAGCCTCGCTCATCCGCGCTCCAGGCGAGGCGGCTATGGTCGGGCGAAATCTCCGCGCCGCCAATCTCGAAGAAAGCCTTGCCCTTGGCCAGCGCATCGCCATCGAGCAGAATTTCTTCTTCGCCCGAGGCGCGCTTGCGGCGGCAGACGAGTTCGTGTTCGCCCCCCTCCCGATAACGGTCATAGTATTCGAAGGGGCCGTCCGTCTGCGGCACATCCTCATCGTCTTCCTTGATGCGGCCTCGCATTTCCTTGACGAGGGTTTTCTGGAGGGCGGCTGTGGGCGCCAGGACAGCCTCTGCATGGCGGTTCTCCCGTTCCAGCACCTCCCTGATCTCGGTGGGCAGGGCGGCGGGATCTTTCAGAACCTCTTGCCAGTTCTCCGCCCGCAGCCATCCGTAGTCGTCAATGAGGGTCCGCCCATGGGCGGCGTGGGTTGTGCGGCGAGCCGGCACGGCGGCTGGCGTGGGGTGGGTCAGGTCGAAGCCGGGTCGATTCATGGCGCCAAGGCTTTCCGTTAGGGAGGGAGATCAGTAATTCTACGCCAACTCCGATCAAGGAGCTATGGCGGGACCCTGGTGCGAAAGGTTTATGTAATTCCTACAAAGCCCTAGGACGTAGACTCATTATCGCGTAGCCATATGCGAACGGCCACGAGCTTCAGGGCGGCGAGAAAACTCTCGGCGGTTTTGTCGTAGCGCGTGGCGATGCGCCTGTAGTGCTTGATCTTGTTGAAGAACCGCTCGACACGGTTGCGCG
>CANGTC010000075.1 GCA_947456505.1 Beijerinckiaceae bacterium | reverse complement strand
CCGCGCGCCAGAACCTGACGCTGCGGGCCCAGCGACACGCCGCCGACGATGCAGGCGACCTGAAGCCGCGCGAAGCGGCCATAGGTGCGGAAACTCTCGGCGATCTGCGCCGCCAGCTCACGGGTGGGCGCCAGAACCAGAACGCGCACGAAGCCGGGATCGGAACGGCGCGGATTGGCCAGCAGGCGCTGGATGATGGGCAGCGCGAAGGCGGCCGTCTTGCCGGTGCCGGTCTGGGCGATGCCCAGCAAGTCGCGACCCTGCAGCAAGGAGGGGATGGATTGGGCCTGAATGGGGGTGGGATGGGTATATCCTTCTTCGGCCAGAGCGCGAAGAAGCGTCTCGACGAGGCCGAGATCTTTAAACTGAGTCAATGCGTCAACTTTCGATAAGGCCCCTGACGCCCGTGCGCGACGCGCACAGCGTTGAGCCGTTAGGAGGGGAACGAGCCCCGCGTAACTGGGCCGTGTCGAAGTCAGGAGAGACGAGCGCTCGACAGGAGTGCCGGAAACACCAGCCTACGCGACTGGAGCGCTGTTGCTGCGTTGCAGCGATTGATGGCCTACGCGATTACGGGGGTGGGGTCAAGGGAAATGGGTGGAAGTCGGCAGTCGGCAGTCGGCAGTCGGCAGTAAGAATTTTTGAATCGGACCTGTGCGGTCAACAGCAATCTCCCCGACTGCCTAATGCCGACTGCCGACTGCCCCACCCTCCTACTCCACCCGCACCGGCGCAGTCCTCGGCAACCGCGCCAGCAGGGCAATCAGGGCTCGGTCCTGCAGCACCACATTGCGCTCTTTGGGACGCAGCCAGCGGGCGACTTCCTCGGCGCTGTCAGCGTCGTTCAGCTTGGCTTCAGCTACCGCGCGGTCCGGATCCACCACGCCGCGCACATGGGGTTTGACCGGCGGCAGAAAGGCTTCGTGGATGGCGCGGAATTCGGGGTCGGCGTGGATGGCGAGGATGCCGTCGGCGTCGTCGATGTTTTCGCTGGCGAGTTCGGCGGCGAGCCCATTGGCGCGGGTGGCGACCGGCGGAGGGGTCGTCTCCTCGGGCGTCAGCAGCAGGCCAAGGCTCTTCAAGGCGAGGCCCAGAGATAGCATGCCGCTGCCCCAGGAAAGGAAGATCGCGAGTATGAGCCCCGCGATGGTCGGCGACATCCAGGCCACAAGCGAAGGCGAGATGAGCAGGCCCGCAATCAGCGTCACAAACCCCAAAGCCACATGGGAGCGATGACGGCGCACGATGCTGGAGAAAGGAATCGAGCCGTCGTCGCGCCGCTGCGGATTCCAGCCGGTGTCGCGACCAAAGACGATCTGCACCACCGAGCCCGTCTGGATGACCATCATCACGGGGGCGAAGAGCGCGGACATCACGGTTTCCACCAGCGCGGAGCCGATGAGCCGCCAGCCCCCGCCGCTCGCCTGACGCGTGGCCTTGTCGAAAAGGGCGATCAGCAGGCCCATGAGCTTGGGCGCCAGCAGCACCGCCATGGTGAGGCCGAAGAGCGCCAGCGCGCGCTCCGCGTCAAACCGCGGCCACGCGGGGAAGAGGCGGAACTCGTTGGTGAAATACTCAGGCCGGATATAGGCCGATTGAAACACCAGCACGATGCCGACGATGAGCTGCGCCATCCAGAAGGGCGAGGCCATGTAGCTCATGATGCCCGTGGCGAAATGCTGGCGCGTGGCGAGTTTGAGCCCCTTGGCCGTGATGACGCGCGAATGCTGCAGATTGCCCTGGCACCAGCGCCGGTCGCGCGCCGCCAGATCGATGAGGGAGGGCGGACTCTCCTCGTAGCTGCCGCCGAGCGTGGGCAGCATATAGACCGCATAGCCCGCGCGGCGGATCAGCGCCGCCTCGACGAAGTCGTGGCTCAGGATATGACCGCCAAAAGGCGGGCGCCCCCGCAGGTCCGGCAGGCCGCAATGGTCGGCGAAGGCGCGGACGCGGATGATGGCGTTGTGGCCCCAGTAGTTGCCATCCCGCCCCGACCAGACCGAGAGGCCCGCCGCGATCACCGGCCCATAGATGCGCGCCGCGAATTGCTGCACGCGGGCGAACATGGTATTGCGGTTGATGATGAGGGGCAGCGACTGGATGATGCCCGCGTCCGGATCCGCCTCCATGGCGCCGGTGAGGCCCAGGATCGCCTCCCCAGTCATCAGACTGTCTGCGTCCAGCACCACCATATGGGCGTAAGCCCCGCCCCAGCGTTCGACGAAATCAGCGATATTGCCGGCCTTGCGGGCGGTGTTCTTGGGGCGACGGCGATAGAAGATCCGCGCGTCGGGACCGAGGCGCACGCGCATCGCCACATAGGCCCGCTCCTCGGCGATCCAGACATCGGGATTGGTGGTGTCGGAGAGGAAGAACCAGTCGAAATGCTGGCCAAGCCCCGTGGCCGCCACATCCTCATGGATGGCCTGCATGGCGCTGAAGACCCGCGAAGGCGCCTCGTTGTAAATGGGCATGACGACGGCGGTGCGGTGCTTGAGCGTCTGAGGCTGGGCGGGGCGCGCGCCACCATGAAGCAGCAGCCAGAAGAAGCCCAGGATCCCGCTGGTGAAGGCGATGGCGATCCAGGAGAAATTGCAGACGAAGAGAACCAGCAAGGCCCATTTCAGGGTCGTGATCGCGCCGATGTTGATGACGCCATACATCTCTGTGGCGCCATAGAGGGTGAGCGCCAGCCCGCCGCCAAATACGAAGAGCCGCGACAGCCAGGGCGTGCGCCATAGGTGGGGCGCCAGCAACTTGCGCCTCTCGCTGGCGTCGAACCGCCGCAAGGATTGGGTCGGCATGGCCAGCAGCGCTTCGGGCGGCATGCAATGGTCGATGTCAGGATGCGCGGGCGCGCTGTGTGGATCCTGCGAGGCGGGATCCTGCGGCTGGCGGATCAGGGCGTCCATCGATACATCCAGCTTTCGGACACAGGCTTTCCTTGCGCTTCCAGCTGAAGCCTCAATTCGCTCAGCGCCTCATTGCCCGGGTCCACGTCGAAGGTGACGCGATAGGTCTTGCGGTCACGGTTGACGAAGGTCCGCACCGCTGAGACGGTTCCAGGCGAGGCGACGATTTGCGGGGAGATCTCCGCAACCTTCTGCTGGTCGGCGAAGATATCGCCGTTAAAATCGACCATAAAGCGGCGACGACGTGTGTTCGCCGGGGCGCCGGGGGGGCGGCCGCCGCGCGAGAGGGTCACGGTGGCGCCAGGCGGGCGCTCGGGTGGGGTCCAGCACCAGAGCTGGCGCCAGGCGAACATGACCTCGGACCCGGCGGCCATGACCGCGCGCGGACGCCAATAGGCGATGATGTTCTGGTTCACCTCGGATTCCGAGGGGATCTCGACGAGGGTCACGGCGCCCTGCCCCCAATCCCCGATGGGCTCGATCCAGAGGGAAGGGCGGCGCTCCCAGCGGTTGTCGTCGTCCAGAAAGCGGCCGAATTCGCGGTCCCGCTGCAGGAAGCCAAAACTGTGGGGGTTCTCGTCCACGAAGGCGGAGAGTTGCAGGGTCTCCCGGTTGGAGACCGGGCGCCAGAGCCATTCGCCCTTGCCGTTGAGCATGGCCAGGCCCGCCACATCGTAAATCCCCGGCCGCACATCGTCGCTGCGGCGCCGGTCGAGGGTGCCGGACACATGGGTCGCGCTCATGGCGGCGATGCCCACATGGTCGAGGTTCACACGCGGGAACAGCGTGCATTCGGTGTCGATGATGGTCGCCTCCTCCGCCCGCAGGGTGAAGCGATAGGCGCCGCTGATGCTCTCCGAATCCAGCACCGCATGGATCACCAGCGCATCGGAGGCCAGCGCCGGCTTCTCGATCCAGACGGAACGGAACAGGGGGAACTCCTCCCCCTTGGGGTCGGCGGTGCGGATCGACAGGCCCCGGGCGGTGACCCCATAGGACTGACCACTGGCCAACGACCGGAAGAAGCTCGCCCCCTGGAAGATCGCGACCTCCAGGGGAGGCTTGCCCTCCTGCAGGCGCAGCACCCGGAAGCCCGAAAGGCCGAGATCCTTGCCATCCGCCGGCGCCTTGAGCTGGCCGAAGGTGAAATCTGCGGGATTGTAGGCCAGGCGCCGCGCTGCGCCATTTTCCACCACATGCAGACTGACGGGGCTGGTGAAGACGAAGCCCCGGTGCAGGGGCTCAATGGCGTAGCCAGAGCTCTCGCTGGCCCAGATGGCGGCGCCGGGCTGATTGCGGATCGCCCCATATTGCTCGAAATTCAGGGCGCTGAAGGCCTCCGGCAGATCGGCGGCGGGGGCTTTGTAGGGCTTTTTCGAAAGGGCGCGCGCCGCCTCGATCACGCTGGCCGGATCAAAGGCGCTCTGCTCGGGGGCGGCCTTGGGCGGCTCGGCTGGCGGTTGGGGGGGCGGAACCGGCGCGGGAGCGGGCGCAGGCGCAGGCGTCTGAGTCGCCACAGCGCTGGGCAAGAGGCCCGCCAGGCCCGCCACTCCCACCTTCAGAAAAACTCGACGCTCAAACATCAACGGTCCGGACAAAAGAGGTACGCATACGGACAGCGCAAAAAGCCGCGCCCATCTCTATACTGCAAAATCGCCGCTCTGCGAGGGGCAATTTCACCCAAAGAAGTAGCGGGCTTTTTGCTGACGGGGCTGGACGCATCGTTTACAGCAATCCAAGTGAGTTGAAGAGATGACAGACACATGACGAAAGCTCCCGATTGCCTCGCCGTGGTCCTCGCCGCCGGCGAGGGGACCCGCATGAAATCCGCCCGTCCCAAGGTCCTGCACGCCGTGGCGGGCCGCTCCATGCTGGCGCATGTGCTGGCCGGGGTCATGGAGGCGGGCGCTGACAGGTTGGCGGTGGTCGTCGGACCAGATCGCGCGGATGTGAGCGCGGAGGTCTTGCGCCTCGCGCCGCAAGCACGGGTTTTTGAACAGCGGGACCGGCTTGGCACCGCCCATGCGGCGCTGCGGGCCAGGGAGGCGCTGGCGGACGGCTGCGGCGAGCTTTTGGTGGTTTTCGCCGACACACCCCTTATCCGCCCCCAGACCTACGCCGCCCTGCGCAAAGCCCTGCAAGAGGGCGCCACTGTGGCGGTGCTGGGCTTTGAGGCCCGCGACCCCACCGGCTATGGCCGCCTGCTGCGCGAAGGGGGCGAGCTCGTCGCCATCCGCGAGCAGAAGGACGCCTCGGAGGCCGAGCGAGCCGTCACCCTCTGCAACGCGGGCGTCATGGCCATCGCAGGGGCCCAGGCCCTCGCCCTGCTGGAGCTGGTTGGAAACGACAACGCCCAGAAGGAATTCTACCTCACCGACGTGGTCGCCCTGGCGCGCGCGGCGGGCCAGAAGGCTGTCGTCGTGCTGGCGCCTGAGGACGAGGTCATGGGCGTCAATGACCGCGTCCAACTCGCCGCCGCCGAGACCGCCATGCAGACGCGCCTGCGAGAGGCCGCCATGCGAGCGGGGGTGACCATGATCGCCCCCCAGACCACTTTCATGTCCTTCGACACCCAATTGGCGCGGGACGTAGTCATCGAGCCCCATGTGTTCTTCGGGCCGGGCGTGCGGGTGGACGAGGGCGCGGTGATCCACGCCTCCTCCCACCTCGAGCAGGCCCATGTGGGCGCGGGCGCCTCCGTCGGCCCCTTCGCACGGCTGCGGCCCGGGGCGCAGATCGGGGCGAAGGCCAAGATCGGCAATTTCGTGGAGATCAAGGCCTCCGACATCGGCGAGGGCGCGGCGGTGAGCCATCTCACATATCTTGGCGACGCCACGGTGGGGGCCAGGGCCAATATCGGCGCAGGGACCATCACCTGCAATTACGATGGCTTCGACAAATTCCGCACCCATATCGGCGCGGGCGCCTTCATTGGCTCCAATTCCGCCCTCGTGGCGCCCGTCACCATCGGGGATGGCGCCTATGTGGGCTCGGGCTCGGTGGTGACCCAATCGGTCGCGCCGGATTCGCTGGCCATCGCCCGTGGTCGGCAGGTGGAGAAACCGGGCTGGGCCTTCGAGTTTCGCGAGTCCCATGCGGGCAAACCCAAGGTAAGGCCCTGAAAAGCCCCTGCTTGATCACCAGGCTGGATGGGGTTCATCTTGGCCTGAACGGAGAATCACATGTGCGGCATTGTCGGCGTTCTCGGGCGTGAAGCGGTGGCGGGCCAGATTGTCGAGGCGCTGAAGCGGCTCGAATATCGAGGCTATGACTCTGCAGGCGTCGCCACCCTGGAGGATGGACGCCTCACCCGTCGCCGCGCCCAGGGCAAGCTGCGCAATCTGGAGCTGCGCCTGCGCGACGAGCCGCTGCAGGGCCGCGTCGGCATCGGCCACACCCGCTGGGCGACCCATGGCAAGCCCACAGAGAACAACGCCCATCCCCACGCCAGCGACCGGCTGGCGGTGGTGCATAACGGCATCATCGAGAATTTCCGCGAGCTGCGCGAGGAGCTGACCGCCAAGGGCCATCGCTTCGATACCGAGACCGACACGGAGGTGGTCGCCCATCTCGTCACCGAGGAGTTGCGACAGGGCAAAGCCCCGCGCGAGGCTGTGGCCTCCGCCCTGCCCCGCCTGCGCGGCGCCTTCGCGCTGGCCTTCCTCTTCGAGGGCGAGGGCGATCTGTTGATCGGCGCCCGACAAGGCGCGCCGCTCGCCGTGGGCTATGGCGATGGCGAGATGTATCTGGGTTCGGACGCGCTGGCGCTGGCCCCCTTCACCGACGAGATCACCTATCTGGAAGATGGCGACTGGGTGATCCTGACCCATGGGGGCGCCACCTTCCATGACGCGGCTGGCCTGCCCGTGCATCGCGCCCGTCAACGCAGCCAGGCCTCGGCCTTCCTCATTGACAAGGGCAACCATCGCCATTTCATGGCGAAGGAGATTCACGAGCAACCCGAAGTGGTGGGCCGTACGCTGGCCCATTATCTCGACATGTCCGAAGGCGCGGTGCGCCTGCCCTTCGATCTTCCCTTTGACGCCAAGGATCTCACGAGCATCACCATCAGCGCCTGCGGCACCGCTTACTATGCAGGGCTGGTGGCGAAATACTGGTTCGAGCGTTATGCGCGCCTGCCGGTCGAGATCGACGTGGCCTCGGAATTTCGCTATCGCGAGGCGCCCCTGAAAAAGGGGGGCCTGATGATCGTGATCTCGCAATCCGGCGAGACGGCCGACACCCTCGCCTCGCTCCGCTACGCCAAGGAGAACGGGCTCTTCGTGCTCAGCGTGGTGAATGTGGCGACCTCCACCATCGCGCGCGAAAGCCATGTGACGGCGCCGACCCTGGCGGGGCCGGAAATCGGCGTCGCCTCCACCAAGGCCTTCACCTGCCAGCTTTCGGTTCTGGCCTGTCTGGCGCTGGCCTTTGGCCGGGCCACGGGCGCGCTCTCCCATGAGCGCGAGGCGCAACTGGTGAGTTCGCTCATCGCCGTGCCCGGCCTGATGGCGGAAGCCCTCAAACGCGAGCCCATGACCGAACAGCTCGCCACCCATCTCTCCCGCGCCCGCGACGTGCTTTATCTCGGCCGCGGAACCAGCTTCCCGCTTGCGCTCGAGGGGGCGCTAAAGCTGAAGGAGATTTCCTATATCCACGCCGAGGGCTATGCGGCGGGCGAGTTGAAACACGGGCCCATCGCCCTCATCGACGAAGACATGCCCGTGATCGTGATCGCGCCCTTTGATCCGGTGTTCGAGAAGACCGTCTCCAACATGCAGGAGGTGGCGGCGCGCGGCGGGCGCATCATCCTGATCGCCGATCAGCGCGCCGAACACGAAAGCTCCATCGACTTTCAGGCGGTGATCGCCATGGCCGAGATGGAGCCCGACTTCGCCCCCATCGTCTATGCAGTGCCCGTGCAACAGATCGCCTATTACACGGCGGTGCATATGGGCAAGGATGTGGACCAGCCGCGGAATCTGGCGAAGAGCGTCACGGTGGAGTGAGGGGGGAGCAGTCGGCAGTCGGCAGTCGGCAGTCGGCAGTCGGCAGTAAGGGGTTTGAATCAGGCGCTTGCTGTCAAGAGAAATCAACAGGCGTCAGCACCCGACTGCCTAATGCCGACTGCCCCAACACTCAATAAGCCTTCCCGTCAATCACGCCGATCGACGTCACCACCACCCATTCGCCGCCGCGCTTCTGAATGGCGCGGACGGTTCCGGCGCCGGGGATCGCGTCGCCCATGGTGACCTGATGGAAGCCCGCATGGCCCTCAAGCACTGCGACGCCATCGCTGCGGACCTCGCGCAGCACATAGCCATTCACGGGAATGCGTGAGGCCCTGGCGCTGCGGGGCGGCGTAGGTGCGACCTGCGTGGTCTCGGCGGGGATCGCCATGGGCGGCAAGGGCGGTAAGGACGGCTGGGACGTCTGCGATGGCAGGACATTCGAAGCCGCAGGCGCCGGAGCGACCGGCGCAGGATGGGCGAAGGTGGGGAGGGCGGGAGCGACAGAGGCCACGGCCGGAACAGGCCGCTGTTCAAGCTTCTCGACACGCTGGGATGTCTGGGCCACCGCCTTGCCGACCTCGCCAAGACGCGCGCTGATGTCGCGGTCCATTCTTTCGAAACGCTCCACGGCCTGACGCCCCGCCGCAGCAAGACGCGCGGCGGTCTCGCGATCAACCTTGTCCACCCGGGCGGAGAACTCGATGATCGCCATATGGGTCTGGGCGCGGGAGGCCTCCAGATTTTCCTGCATGGCCGCAAGGGAGGCCTTTAAGCCCGCGAGGTCCTGGGCCTGAATCTGCTGGTTCGCGGCCTCCACATCGTCCATGCGCGAGGCGAGGCTCGCGATGGCGTCGATCGTCTGAGGCGAGCGGGCGCTGGCGTCATAGGTCTGCGCGCCCAGCAGCCAGCCGACGCCTAGGGCGGCCGCAAGGCTGGCGGCCTTCAAGCCCGCTCCCTTCGGAACGCTGAAATGGAATTCGGGCATCTTTGGCCGCGAAAAGCGGGGGCGCTGGAAGGGAGGAATCCGCACAGCGGGCACGCGGAAAGTGGGAACCCTGATGCGGAGGGCCCGGAAGGTGGCGACGCGGCGGGCGGCGGCGCTGAGGGCGATGGCCTTGCCTGCCGCCTGCAAGCGGGTCGGCGGCTCGGGTTGCGGCTCCGCCGCCTTCTTGACCGCCTTCAGCTTGTCCTTCACCGCCTTGGCTGCGGCCTTGTGGGCCTTGGCCCGAGCCAGGGCTTCAAGCTCCTCCGGCGGCAAGGTGGACCGCTTGGTCTTGCGGGGCGACCGAGGCGCAGCGGCGCCTCCATCGAGGATCTCGGCGGTTTGCTTGGGTTTTTTGGGGGAACGGGTGGCCATGGCGGGCTCGCGAATATGGTTAATTCTGCGTAACCAATCTCTCGCGAAGCCCTTAACGAAGTCTTAAAGCTGTCTCTAAATAGTTCATTTTGCTTGGGTGAAGCTCTCTCGCGCCAGCAATTGCGGAAAAAGGCGCATCCAGATGAGCGAAGCGCACACAGCCCCCGCCCCGCCGATCAGCACCGCCGGTGGCGCGCCGACGAAATGGGCCAGCGCCCCTGATTCGAAATCGCCGAGATTGTTGGAGGTCCCGGTCATGATGTTGTGGACCGCGATGACCCGGCCGCGCATCTCGTCGGGAGTCTCGATCTGGATGATCGACTGGCGGATGACGACGCTCACCACATCGGCGGCGCCCAGAACCATCAGGCAGGCCATGGCGGGCCAGATGCTCGTCGACAGGCCGAAGCCGATGGTGGCGAGGCCATAGACGATCACCGCCATGAACATGGTGCGCCCCACCCCGCGCGTGAGCGGGAAATGGGCCAGCGTCAACGCCGCCGCGATGGAGCCGATGGCGGGCATGGAGCGCAAGAGGCCAAGGCCCCAGGAGCCCGTATGGAAGACCTCGCTGGCGAAGATGGGCAGCAGCGCCGTCGCCCCGCCCAGCAGCACCGCCGCCAGATCGAGCGTGATGGCGCCCAGAATCGCCGAGCGGCCCCAGATGAAGCGATAGCCCGCCACCAGCATGGACCAGGTGACCGGCGGCTTGCCGCCCAGCTTCGTTTGCGAGGGGACGATGCGCCAGGCGCAGTAGGTGGCGACGACGAAACAGACCAGCGCAACCGCGAAGGGCACCATGACGCCCAGCGGAAACAGAAGCCCGCCAAGGGCCGGACCCACCACGGTCGCGGTCTGGATGATGGAATTGGTCCAGGCGGTGGCGCTGGAAAATTCCTCATCCGGCACGGTCGCCGCCACCAGGGCCTGCCCGGCCGGATTGGAGAAAGAGCGGGCGGCGCCCACCACGGTGACCACCAGATAGATCGGCCAGAGGACCGCCATAAAGGCGCACAGGCACAGGGCGACCCCGCCCGCCGCCATGACCCCGTAGCCGATGATGAGGATGCGCCTGCGGTCATAGCGATCCGCGACCGCGCCCGTGATGAGCGACAGGGGCACGGTGGGCAGGAAGGTCGCCAGCCCGATCATGCCGAGATCGAGCGGGTCCCGGGTGAGGTCATAGACATACCAGGCGATCGCCACGGTCTGGACCTGTATGGCGAGGCCCCAGAGAAACCGCGCGGCGAGATAGTAGCGGAAATTCTGGAAGCGAAAGACGGCGCGGCCAGCCTTGGGCCTGGTCATGGGTGGTTCCCTTCGGACGATCTGGGACCAGTCCTATCCACCCAGATAGGCCGCCACAACCTTCTCGTTGCGGGCGATCTCCACCGCTGGCCCGGACAGCTCGATGCGGCCGGACTGGAGGACATAGGCGTGGTCGGCGATTTCGAGGGCAGCCTGCGCGTTCTGCTCCACCAGCAGGATGGTGCGGCCTTCGGCCTTCAGCTCGGCGATGATGCGAAAGATCTCCTCCACAAAGAGAGGCGCGAGGCCCATGGAGGGCTCGTCGAGCAGCAGCATCTGCGGATCCGCCATCATGGCCCGGCCCATGGCGAGCATCTGCTGCTCGCCGCCCGACAATAGCCCCGCCAGTTGCCCGATGCGCTCGGCCAGACGCGGGAAGCGGGCCAGCACCATGTCGCGCCGCCGCGCCTCCTCCGCGCCATCCCTCAGCAGCCAGGCCCCCATGCGCAGATTTTCCGCGATGGTCATGTTGGCGAAGACCTGCCGCCCCTCCGGGACCTGCACCACCCCCAGCCCCGCGATGCGATGGGCCGCCAGCCCCGTGATGTCCGCGCCCTTGAAGCGCACGGACCCGCCGCGCGGACGCAGCAGGCCAGAGAGGCCCCGCAGGATCGTGGTCTTGCCCGCCCCATTGGCGCCGATGAGGCAGACCACTGCGCCCGCATGCACCTCGAGCGACACGCCCCTCACCGCCTCGGTGGCGCCGCCATAGCCAAGGCGCAAATCGCTGACGCTGAGCAGCGGCTCGCTCATTGCGGGGCCTCCAGGGAGCGGGCGACCTTGGCGCCGAGATAGGCCTCCACAACGGCGGGATCGGAACGCACATCGCTCGGGGCCCCTTGCGAAATCTTGCGGCCGAAATTCAGCACGGTGATCTCGTCGCAAAGCCGCATGACGAAATGCATGTCGTGCTCCACCAGCAGCATGGTGACGCCCCGACCTTTGAGCTTTTCGAGCAGCGCTTCCAGCGCGTGGGTCTCGGACGGGTTCATGCCCGCCGCAGGCTCATCCAGCAGCAGCAGGCGCGGCCCGCAGGCGAGCGCCCGGGCGATTTCGAGGCGGCGCTGGTCGCCATAGGGCAGATCGCCCGAGCGGCGCCGGGCGGCGTCGGCAAGGCCCACGAAGTCGATCAGCTCCCATGCCTTTTCGAGCGCAGCCCGCTCCGCCTTGCGAAAGCTGGGGAGGCGCAACAACACGGCGGGCAAGGACTCGCCAAGCCCCGCATGCATGCCAGTCATCACCGTCTCCAGCACGCTCATATCATTGAACATGCGGATGTTCTGGAAGGTGCGCGCGAGACCAAGCTTCGCCCGGCCCCAGCTCGGCAAGGCGTCAATGCGCTGGCCATCAAGCCGTATGGCGCCGCTGGTGGGGGCGACGAGGCCGCAGACCAGATTGAACAGGGTCGTCTTGCCCGCCCCATTCGGGCCGATGAGCCCATGCACCCGGCCCGGCGCCACCGCGAAGGACGCATCATCGACCGCCGCCAGCCCGCCAAAGCGCACGGTCAGTTGGGCGATCTCCAGACGCGGCGCGCTCATTTGGGCCTCCGCAAAGCGGCGCCCGCGCGGCCCATGCGCCATGCGAGCAAGCCGCGCGGCATGAAGATCACGGCGATGACGATGATGGCGCCATTCACCACCGTTTTATAATCCGCGAGAGGCCGCAGAACCTCGGGCAGCAGCGTCAGGATGAAGGCGCCCAGCACTGGCCCGAAGGGCGAGCCGATGCCGCCCAGCAGCGCGAAGGACAGGATCGTCACCGCCGCATCGAAGCCGTAATCATTGGGCGAAATGAAGGAGGAGACATGGGCGTTGAGCGCCCCGGCCAGCCCCGCCAGCATGGCCGAGACCACGAGGGCCCCCAGCTTGTAGGAGGGCAGATCGACCCCCAGCGCGCCCGCCGCCAACTCATCCTCCCGCATGGCCTCCATGGCGCGGCCGATCTTCGAGCGCGCGACGAAAACAAAGGCTGCAAGCGCCAGCGCGAGGCTGCCGTAGATGGAGATCAATCCGCCCTTGGTGGGGATGCCCGAGAGCCCCAGCGCGCCGCCCGTGATCTCCGCATTGATGAAGACGATACGCTGCACTTCCCCCAGCCCTATGGTCGCGAGCGCCAGATAAACGCCCGAAAGCCGAAGGGTCGGCGTTCCCACCACCAGCGCCGCCAGCGCGGGCACGATCATCGCCGCCAGCAGCACCAGCGGAAAGGCGACGCCCAGCTTCACAGTGAGCAGCGCCGAGACATAGGCGCCCAGCCCCATGAAGGCCGCCTGCCCCAGCGACAACTGGCCCAGCGCCAGCACCACATACATGCTGAGCGCCAGCAGCCCGTTGACGCCCAGGGAATAGACCAGGTTCTGATAGGTGAAGAGGAAATCGTCGAGAAATTCCGCCATGTCAGGCCCGCTTCACGGCGAGGCGGCCGAAGAGGCCGGAGGGGCGGATCCAGAGCGTCAGCACCAGCAGCACGAAGCCCACCGCATCCTTCCAGGAGGAGGCCACATAGCCAGCGGTGAGCGTCTCCAGCATGCCCACCACCAGCCCCGCCACCAGCGCCCCGCGAATGTCGCCAAGGCCTCCCAGAATGATGACGGCGAAGCCCTTGAGCATCATCACCTCGCCCATATAGGGCTGGATGGCGTTGTAGTTGAGGCCGATGAGCACCCCCGAAGCCCCCGCCAGCGAACCCGACACCAGCGACACCAGCCGCACCAGCGCGCCCGCATTGACGCCCATGAGCGCAGCGGCGTCCGGCCGCTCGGCCAGAGCCCGCAGGCCGAGGCCCAGGCGCGAGCCATTCATCATCCACAAGAGCGCGCTGACGATGACGCCCGCCGCCGCGATGATGAGGCACTGGGTCATGGTGATGCGAATGCCCGCGACCTCGATGGCGGTGGCGTCGATGACCCCGGGCGGGAAACGGCGAATGTCCGTGCTCAGCGCGGCGTTGGCGAGCGAATAGAGCAGCAGCGTCGCGCCCAAAGTCACCATCAGAGAGGCCAGCTCGGGCGCCTTGGCGCGGCGGAGCGGCGTCAGCAAAGCCGCGTCAATCACCACCGCCACGCAGCCCGACAGCAGCGCGGCCAGCAGCAGGGCGATCCAGATGGAGGCGCCGTGCTGGGTGGCGAAGAGGGCGAGGAACGCGCCAACTGAAAGATAGAAGCCATAGGTGAGGTTTATGACCCCCAGCACGCCAAACATCAGCGTGAACCCCAATGCGAAGAGCGCATAGGTGGAGCCGACGACGAGGCCGTTGACGAGTTGCTGGGCGAGCATGGATCAAACCGAAGAAACGCGCCGCCCCTGACCGGGCGACGCGTGAGGATCTGCGGACAAGCCTACTTGAAGATCTGGAACTTGCCACCCTTCATCTCGATCACCACGACGCCGGAGGTGTCGGCGGGATCGCGGTCGGGCGTGAACGAAAACGGCCCCATGACGCCATTGTGCTTCACCTTGCCGAGGGCGTCGCGGATCTTCTCGGAATTCGGCGCGCCCGCATCCCGAATGGCCTGCGCCACGATGAAGAGCGTGTCATAGGCCTGGGCCGCGAACTGGTCGGGGTCCATGTTGTATTTGGCCTTGTAGGCGGCCACGAATTTCTGGTTGACCGCATCGGGCTTGTCGATGAACCAGGGCGAGCCCACCAGCGTCCCATCCGCAGCTTCGCGCGCCACGGAGGGCACCTGCGGCGAGTTGAGCCCGTTGCCGCCGATGACGCGCACGCTGTCAGGGATGCCGAGCGCCTTCTTGGCGAGCAGAATGCCCGCGCCCGCCTCCACCAGCGCGGAGACCACGATGGCGTCGGGGTTGAGGCTCTTGATCTTGGTGAGCTGGGCGGAGAAATCCGTATCCTTGCCGCCGAAGGTCTCGGTGGCGACGGTCTCAAGGCCGAGCTTCTCGATGGCGGCCTTCATCACGTCATAGCCCGATTTGGTGAAGGCGTCGTCATTGCCATACATGACCGCGACCTTCTTGACGCCCAGCTTCTCCTTGGCGGTGCGCAGGGTCACGGGCACCACATCGGACTCCGGCAGCGAGGTGCGGAACACATAGGGCCCCATGGCGGTGATGCCATTGGCTGTCGTGGACGTCCCCACGATGGGAATCTTGCGCTCCACCGCCACGGGGCCGACCGCGAACATCTCGTTGGAGAGGGTGGGCCCGAGGATCAAGGGCACCTTCTTGCCGCCGATAAGCTGGCGGGCGGCGTTGAGGGCCTGATCCTTGTTGCCCGCCGAATCCTCGTAGGCGATGGCCAGCGGCGCGCCGAGCACCCCGCCCGCCTTGTTGACCTCCTCGAGGGCGAGATCGAAGCCGTTCTTGATGGCGATGCCATATTTGTTGTTCGGGCCGGTGAGAATCTCGATGGCGCCTATGGTGACGGGGGTCTGAGCCGCAGCGGCGCCAGCATAAATCATGGCGGCCAGCGAGGCGGCGGCGAGGGCGAAACGACGGGTGAGCATTCTGGCGTCTCCTGGGGGCGGTTCCTTGGGCGCCTGCGGATCTGAGACGTCCGGCGCGCCGTGAGGGAGGGAGTGTAGCGCAGGGAACGGGGGCTGGGCAATGTGGGGGATGGGGGTGAAAAAGGGCGTGACCCCTGCGGAGCCACGCCCAGAATTAGACGCCGTGCTGTAGCTTGTGATCGCCGTCCGCACGACCGCCCCGAGTGGGGTCTTAGACGCGGATCGCTGTTTCCAATCCGAGAGCCGCAAACAATGAATTTAATACATATTACAGGTTTCTTGTCAAGTTTGAGAGGCCTATTGACCGCAAGACCAGCGTTCTCACGAGCTTCAATTGATCTGATGAAATGGTCGAAAATCGGTACGTCCGTTTGCCCTGAACGTCCTTTCCCAACCTGACAAAATCCAGACGGTGGAACCCGATGGCGTAGACCATATCCCCTTTGACCCAGACCTTTTCGGCATCCCATGGCGGCGGAAGCTTTGGTACTATCGAAATCTCCGCATGGAAGGGCATCTTCGGATCAGGGGGCGTCGTGCTCAAGGCGACGACGGTGCATAGACCGGGGCGTCCGAAAATTTTCGGGCTGATGACGATCACAGGACGAACCTTGATCATTTCAGGCAACCTGAAATCGGTTTGAAAGTCGCAAATCAAAACGGTGCCGATTGGAGGATGCTCTTTGATCGCCATCATCAATCCGCTTGATTAAAATCCGGTTCAACGGGTTGAGAGCCCAGTTGAGTTTTTGACTTTGTAGAGCCTAGCCTAGACAACTCTAGCTTGGCAATAAATGGTCATCATCAGTTTGAGCGGATCATGATGGAAAGACAGATATTATCTATCGGGATGACGGATAATATCTGTCTTTCCATCATGGGCGGGGGCGGGCCCTCCCCTGCTGCGAGCGCGCGATGCATCCCGAGCACTGCGACAGGTCAAAGCTTGACCTTTGCTTTTAAAAAATCGATGATGCTCCGCGCTGTGGGGTAGCGCCGAGCCTTGATTATCAAGGAGGATCTGTGACTGAAAAAATAAAAATTTATCTCAGAGAGATAGACCTCCAGAACGCATCGAAAGGAACCTGGGGCGTTGGCAGCAAGCTGACCCGGGCTGGCGCCAAGGCGGCTCAATCAATTATGTCCGTGTCGATTAAAATAGCAGAAGGTCAATTTATAACACCTACCAGCAACGAGATAGTCATTCCTATAATCGCTGATACGCTTTCAAAAATAAGCCTCGGCCTTAAAGATCCAGCTCTCTTTGATATCCCGACGGCAACTTTTGCCGCTCTAATGGGACAACTTCTATTAGGAGGAAACTACGGAGCATGTTTAGTTTTCGTCACCGTCAGAGCATTATCAGAAAACTCTACCCACATCTTCATTCGAGGCTACTCTAAAGAGCCATTCAAAAACACAAATTCGATGCGTTGGGTAACGCAAGTCCGCAATGCTATAAGCGCGAATATCCCCTGAACCTAGAGTATTGAATAACAAGGGGCTCTTAAAAACGCGGCGACTCGCAATGCAAAATTACCCCTCTCAGAGTCTGTCCGCGAAGTTCATTATGGATTGCATAGCTTTCTGAGCATCAACCTGATGGACGCCAATCGCAGGAAAGCGAGCGCCTTGCGGTTCAGACACTCCCAATCCTTGGCCAGCCTGCGGCATCGCCCGAGCCATGCAAAAGTG
>CANGTC010000074.1 GCA_947456505.1 Beijerinckiaceae bacterium | reverse complement strand
TCGGGATTGGCGGAGTGGATCATGTCATGGTGGAACATCATCTCGCCATCGGGCAGCGCGCCGATGGGCTCGCCATTCTCGCGGATGTTGGAGATGAGCATGATGTTGGGCAGGATCTTGTCGAAACCCGGCGGGAAATATTTGGGCGGGCGGCGCATGTGGCCGATGGGGCCGAAATAGCTGGTCACGCGCAGCAGATCTTCCTGCGACAGCTTCTGCCCACGAAACACGATCACGGAATGCTTCAGAAAGGCCTCGTTGATGGCCGCGATATCCTCATCCCCCAGGGGCTGGGTCATGTCGAGCCCGCGCATTTCAGCGCCGATATGCGGTGTCAGCGGAACGACTTCGAGGCGGCTTGTGGTGGCGGTGATCATGGGAGCTCCTCCGAATATTGTACAGACTTTAACGGATGGGTGGGCAAGCGCAAAGGGGCTTCAAATGATCCCACCGTCGCGCAGGGCCCGCCAGATCAGCTCCAGAGCCAGCGCCGTCAGGAAAATCTTCAGCAGCAGACGGAAACGCTGCTCGCTGGTGCGCGCCAGAGCCTCCTCCCCCAGCCAGTTGCCGACCGCCCCGGTGGCGATCATGGCGATCATGAGGGGCAGATAGGCGCTGATGGCGAATCCCAGAAAGCCGAAAGCCACAAGCTTGAAGATATGCACAAAGACCATCAAGGCGCCCTGCGTCGCCGCATGGTTGCGCCGGTCGGGCGAGGCGCTGGCGATGAAGGGGGTGAGGAAGGTGCCGGTGGCGCTGACGAACATGCCCAGAAAGGTCGCGAAGAAGCCCAGCACGGCGAAACGATTGCGCTCGGCGCCCATCTTGCTGAGCTTGGGCATCCAGGTCACGATCAGGATGAAGGCGCCGATCATCCCCAGCAATACATGTGACGGCAGGGAAACGAAGGTCTTGGCGCCCACCGCCGCACCCACGACAGCGCCGACGATGAATGGCGGCAGGGTAGATTTCAGCACAAAGCGCCACATGATGATGGTGCGGGTGACGCCCGAGCCCAGTTGCACCACCGTATGAACGGGCACGAGCACGAGCGGCGGCATCGCCATGGCCATGAGCGCGAGCAGAATCACCCCGCCCGCCGTGCCGGTGAAAACCCCGATGAAGGCTGTCACGAAGGACGCGAAGGTGAGTCCGAAAAACATCAGCGGACCCATGTCCGGCGTGCCAAGAAAATCCATGCCTCGTCCCCTCGTTTTTTCTAATGCGTCTCGCGCTCGCGCATGAACCACGGAATCGACCCGAAGATCATCATCAGCACCGAGGCGACGCCGCAACTGATGATCAGCGGCCAGACGGTTCCGTCCGCCAGCCATCCATAGGCCTGGGTCGAGAGGGCGCCGCAGAGATTTTGCAGGCAGACGCCGATGCCCGAGGCCGTGCCCGCAAGCCTCGGCTCAATAGCCATGGCGCCGGCCTGCCCATAGGGCAGCGAAATGCCTTGCGAGAAGGTGAGGAAAAAGCCCGGCCCGAAGACAGCCAACGGCGTCACCACGCCCGATCCCAGGAGGATGCAGAGCGCCAGGGCGGAGACGAACGAGAGAAGGGCGCCGATGAACACCATGGTTTCAATGCGCGCCCTGGCGCCTATCCGGCTGGAGATGAAATTGCCCGAGAAATAGCCCGCCGGAAAAGCGAAAAACCAAAGGCCATATTCCGTCGCCGGCCGATGCAGCATCTCCGTCATGATGAAGGATGCCGCCGTCGCCGTCACCATGAAGGCCGCCGTGCTGAAACCGGTCTGGCAGACGTAGGAGGTGAAGCGAAGATGGGAGAACAGATTGCCATAGCCGCGCAAGAGGCCGAGCTTCGGCAAGCCTGAGCCAGAGGCGGGTGGGCGCGTCTCGTAAATCGACACCCATGCGCCAGCCATGATCAAGGCGCCGCAGACGAAGGCGAAGGCGAAGACCCCTCGCCAGCCAAAATGATCGACCAGCACGCCCGAGGCGATGGGCGCCACCATGGGTCCGATGGTGTAGAACATGGTGAGATAGGCGAGCACCTTGACCAGTTTGTCCGGCCCATAGGCGTCGCGGGCGATGGTGCGCACCAGAGTCATCCCGCAGCCCGCGCCAAAGGCCTGCAGCAGACGCCCGATCACCAGCGTCGTCACCGAATCCGCAAAGAACGCGGCCACGCTTCCCACGAGGAAAAAGGCGAGCCCGGAGAGCAGGACCGGCCTGCGTCCGAAATGATCGGACAGGGAGCCATAAACCAGCGTGGCCGCCGCCATGCCGAACAGCGCAATGCTGAAGGTGAGCTGGGCGAGGGAATCGGAAATGTGAAGACCCGCTTTCACCGCCGGGATCACCGGCATGAAGGCATGGACCGCCAGGGGCCCGATCAGGGCGATGGAGGCGAGCGAGAGTGCGAATAACCGGGTCGGCGACTGGGACATGCCATTTCTTGCCCGGCCCGGATGAAAGCCCCGCGCCGATTCATGAGAGATCTAACCTTGAGTAGACCAATGCGAGCGCCAGCGCTACCCGCGCTGCGGGGGACTTTTGGGAGGGGCCGCGACATCGGGGACGGTGACTTTTGCCCACCTATGCGTAATAAGGCTCGCAGAATTCCCTGAGGAGATCCCATGTCCGCTCGCGCCCTGACACTGAAAGCCGCCCTGCTGCTTGGCCTCGTCCTGCCCACCGCATCAGCCATGGCCCAGAACGCCGACAATCTCTTCGCCAAGAAGACGGTCAATATCTACATCGGCAATACGGCAGGCGGCAGCTATGACCTCTATGGCCGCATGGTCGCACGGTTTCTGGGCAAGCATCTGCCGGGCCAGCCCACCATCGTCGCCTCCAACATGCCGGGCGCGGGCACCCTGAAGGCAGCGAACTTCATCTATGAAGTCGCCCCCAAGGACGGCACCGCCATCGGCATCGTCACAGAGACCCTGGCGCTGGAGCAGGCGGTGGCCAATCCCGCCGTGAATTTCGACGCGACCAAGTTCATCTGGATGGGCCGGGTGGCCTCCTCCAACAACATCCATTTCCAGTGGCACACCGCCAAGGTGCAGTCCGTGGAAGAGGCGAAGAAGATCGAGACGCCGGTGGCCGCCGCTGGCGCGGGCAATATCTCGGAGGTGGTGCCGAACCTGCTGAACAAGGTTCTGGGCACGAAATTCAAGGTCATCTCGGGCTATCCGGCCTCCGCCGAATCCATGCTCGCCATGGAGCGCGGAGAGGTCGAGGGGGCCGCCTCCTCCTGGGCGGCGGTGAAGACCGGCAAGAAGGCATGGCTGGCGGAAAAGAAGATCAAGATCATCCTGCAGGACGTGCCCACCCGCAGCGCCGACCTGCCTGATGTGCCCGCCTTGGGCGAACTCGGCGACACGCCCGACGACAAGGCCCTGCTGGGCCTCTACGCCAGCGGCGGCGCCGTGGGCCGCGCCTTCATCCTGCCGCCGGGCACGAATCCCGCCGCCGTGAAAGCGCTGCAGACAGGCTTCATGGCCATGATCAAAGACCCCGAATTCCTCGCCGAAATGGAGAAGGCCTCGATCGAGGTCGATCCGGTCGGCCCGGAGGAGCTGGCCGCCAATATCCGCAAGACCCTCGCCACCTCGCCGGAGGTGATCGCGAGGGCGAAGTCGATCTTCGGTCGGTAATCGGTCTAAGGTTGCAAGGCCGCGCCCCTGCGCCGCACTGGCGAGGGGCGCGCGCAAGGCTTACTTGGGATCAGGAGGTCCCATGAGCGTCACCCTGCCCGACCCGCAAGCCCCTGACCTGAGCCAACCCTCTGGCGAGGCTTCCCAAAGTCGGGACCTCTCCATCCCGGTGGAGGGCATGACCTGCGCCACCTGCGCGGGACGGATCGAGAGCGCGCTTTGCGCCCTGCCCGGCGTCTCGGCTCAGGTGAACCTGGCGGCGGAACGGGCTGAGGTCCACTTCGACCCCTCCCGGACCACCCCCGCCGCTCTGGCCAGCGCCATCGAGAACGCGGGCTACGGCGTCCCCCAGGAGACCCTTGAGCTCAAAATCGGCGGCATGACCTGCGCCAGTTGCGTCAGCCGCGTGGAAACCGCGCTGGGGTCGGTTTCCGGCGTCGTCTCCGCCGTGGTCAATCACGCCACCGAAAAGGCGATGATCGTGGCCCAGCGGGGCCTGCTGCGGCCTGCCGATCTCGTCGCCGCCGTGGAAGACGCGGGCTATGAGGCCGAGATCCTGACCGGCGACACCGCCCGCGACGCCCAGATCGCCGCTGCGGATGAAGCCCGCATGGCCCAAGAGCGCTGGCGGGTGTTTGTGGCCCTCACCCTCGCGCTGCCGCTCACCCTGCCCATGTTCGGGGTCATGCTGCCCCTCTGGCTGCAATGGGCGCTGGCGACCCCGGTGCAGTTCATCCTCGGCTGGCGCTTCTATGTGGCGGGCTACAAGGCCCTGCGGGCGGGGGCGGGCAACATGGACCTGCTGGTGGCGCTCGGCACCTCCGTCGCCTATGGCTACAGCCTCTGGCTGATGGTCCAGCCCCATGTCCATCACCTCTATTTCGAAGCCGCATCCATTGTCATCGCGCTGGTGCTGCTGGGCAAATGGCTGGAGAGCCGGGCGAAGCGCTCCACCACTCTCGCGATACGCTCGCTCATGGCCCTGCGGCCCCAGACCGCTCGGGTGGAGCGCGGCGGGGGCGAGGTGGAGGTTCCCGTCTCAGCCGTCGCCCTGGGCGATGTGGTCGTGGTCCGCCCCGGCGAGCGCCTGCCCGTCGATGGCCGCGTGCTGGCGGGCGCCAGTTCGGTCGATGAAAGCCTGCTGACCGGCGAGAGCCTGCCTGTCGAAAAAGCCGAGGGATCCCATGTCACCGGCGGCGCCATCAACGGCGAGGGCCTGCTGCGGGTGGAGACTACCGCAGTGGGCGAGCAATCGACCCTCGCGCGCATCATCGCCCTGGTGGAACATGCCCAGGCCAACAAGGCGCCGGTGCAGAAGCTGGTGGACAAGGTATCCGCTATCTTCGTGCCGGTGGTCGTCGCCATTGCGGCGCTGACCTTCCTTGGCTGGTGGCTGGTTGTGGGCGATCCCGCCGCGGGACTGCTGGCCGCCGTCTCGGTCATGGTCATAGCCTGCCCCTGCGCTTTGGGGCTGGCGACGCCGACCGCCTTCATGGTGGGCACAGGCGCCGCGGCGCGGGCGGGCATCCTCATCCGAGATCAGGAAGCGCTGGAGCGCGCTCATATCCTCGACACGGTGGTGCTCGACAAAACCGGCACCATCACCGAAGGCCGCCCCTCCGTCACCGAAATAGTCCCCGCAATCGGCGTCACAGAAGAAGCGCTCCTTCGCGTGGCCGCCGGGGCGCAACAGGGCAGCGAGCATCCCCTCGCCCGTGCGATCCTCACCCGCGTGCAAGGCATGGAGACCGACAAGCTCGACCAGTTCCGCAACCGCACGGGCATGGGGCTGGAGGCCGTGCTGGCGGGCCACAGGATCGTCATCGGCAATCGCCTCCTCATGGCCGAGGCGGGCGTCGAGATCGCCGAACTCGACAACCGCGCCGAGGCGCTCGAAACGAAAGGCCATACGGTCATGTGGGTGGCCGAGGCCGCACCGCCGAGGCTGCTGGGAATCATCGCCGTGCGCGACCAGCTGAAGGAGGGCGCCCGCACGGCCGTGGCGGATCTGGCGGCGCTGGGCATCGAGACCATTCTGCTGACGGGAGACAATGAGCGCACCGCCGCCGTGGTGGCCCGCGAGGTGGGCGTCACTCGCGTCATGGCGGGCGTGCTGCCAGCGGGCAAGGCCGCCGAGATCGAGTCCCTCAGGGCGCAGGGGCGCCACGTCGCCATGGTGGGCGATGGGGTCAACGACGCCCCGGCGCTCGCCGCCGCCGATGTGGGCATGGCCATGGGCACGGGGGCGGATGTGGCCATGAACACAGCCGCCATCACCCTCATGCGCGGCGATCCCCTGCTCATCGCCGACGCCATCTCCATCAGCCGCGCCACCTACGCCACCATCCGCCGAGGGCTATTCTGGGCCTTCGCCTATAATGTCCTGGGCATTCCGCTGGCCGCCATCGGCCTGCTGAACCCCGTATTCGCAGGCGCCGCCATGGCCTTGTCCTCGGTCAGCGTGGTCGCCAACGCCCTGCTGTTGCGCCGGTGGCGTCCCAATGCGGGGCGCAGTCCCATAGCTTCAGGCTAAGCCAATCTTTACCAAGGGCCTCTAGGGTCCCTCACGTTGCGTTGCGTGAGAGGCGTTGATGAGTGGTCTGTTGCTGACGCGTTCTGCGGGAACGCGGATCGAGGGGGCGGTGGAGCCCCCCCATTCCCTGCACATGCAGTTCGAGCTGCTGGTCGCCTCCGGCGGCGGCGAAAAATCGCCGCTTCGCCCCGCCCCGCACGAAATCTGGTTTTCAAGCACAAACGCCATAGCCCCCAGCCCGTTCGCCCAGACGGCGGGAATGATGGCCCTCGCCCGCCTGATGGAGCGGGAGGAGGCTCCCGGCCTCAACCCATCGCGCTGGTTCGAGGCTCTACGCGCCCATATCGCCGCCAGCTTCGGTGCGCCGGATACGGTCGTCCTGTTGGCGCCCAGCGTCGCAGCGGCGCGCGATCTCGCCCGCGCCATCGCCTGGTCGATCCATGGACGGGCCAGCTGGGAGCTGTCCGCAGGCGCTGCGGAAAGTCAGGGCTTGGCCCTTGAAGAGGGCGCCGTCGACATCGCCTTGCGCTTCGCCGACGCAAGCCCCCGCGACGCCGACGTGATCAATCAGGCCGCCAAGCAGGCCGCGCGCGTCATGGGCGGCCCCCTGCTGATCCATCTGCTCGATCAAAGCCGCAGCGGTCTTTACGGCCTTGGGCGCGATTGTGCGCAGGCCATCGCCGACAAACATGCAGCCCTGACCCTGGTGGACGCCAGCATGATGCGCGCTCCGCCGGAGCGGCTGCGGGCGGATCTGGCGGCTGGCCGCATGGTCATGATCAGCGGCTCGACCTTTCTGGGCGGGCACGGGTCGTCAGCGGCCCTGCTGGTTCCCGCCGAACTGATGGCGCGCCTGCGCCACGCGGCGCCGGAGACCTTGCTGCTCAACGCGGCCTGCTCGGACATGGCGCCCCGGTGGCGCGAGCGGTTCTGTGGGCGACATGCGGCGCGCCTCAACATAGGCCTTGGCCTGCGCTGGAGCGCAGCGCTGGCGGAGCTTGAACGCTATCTGCGCATGCCCGAAGCCCTGCGGGAGGCGGTGCTGGCGCTTTTTGTGCGGAAGGTGCGCTCCAGACTGTCGCGCTGCGATTTGATCGACGCCATCGACGAAGAAACCGGGGGCGGCGTCACGCCCTTGATTTTGCATGATGTTTCATTGGAAGAGGCTGAACGGCTGCGAGCAGCGCTCGCCTCCTCCCGAAACACCCCGGGGGATGCGGCTTGCCATCTGGGCGCCGCCATGACCCTGGGCGACCAGATCGTCGCCCTACCCATCTCCGCCTCGGCGCCCATGGTCAGCGATGTTGCCGACCGCATCGCCAAGGGCGTCACCTTCGAACGCGCCTTCGCACCCATCCAGCGCGACATAGACACGCTGTTTGCAAAGCTGCAGCGTGTGCGGGGTTAGGAGGTCGTCGGATCGTTCATGCCTTCTTCGCATTCGAACTGGACGAGGGCCCTTGAAAGATCCGCAGACTGATCCTTTTCCCATAGGCGCACAGGACCGTCCGGCCTTTGCGAATGGGCGAACAGCGCCCTCGCCACAGTCTCCAGGCCCCAGACGCTGATGCTTCGCAGATCGTGTTCGAAGTTTCGGTCGCGGTCCGGCCCATTGATGATTTCATAAGCGGGAAAATAAATCGTGTCCGGCTCGCTTGCGCATATCTCTTCACATGCGACACGCAAAACTGATTTGCTGTAGGTGGATGCGCACATAACATGCGCATCGGTCGCCGTCGCAAGGAGGGGAACAGGCGATACGCTCAAGATGACGCGCAGGCCCTCATTAAGTCTGCGCAGCAACCCAAGCGCCGCGCGCAAATCTCCGATGGTTTCACGGACGCCAAAGTTCACGAATTCATAGCGGTCGGGAGCAAAGTCGCCTGCGACCACGCCCGGACAAACCGGATAGACAGCGCCATCCATCTTCGAGACCCAGGCCTCCGTGAGCCCGAGGGTGAAGATGAAAACCGTCGCCGAGGAAAAGGCTTCCAGCGTGCGGGAGAGGTGGGCGCGGGTGATGAGGTCAAGCTCCTCGTCGTCTTCAGCCGGATAGGGAAGGCCCGGGCGAAACAGATCAATCACACGCCCCTCTTCCCGCCAGCGGTCATCTGCGGGTTTAAACGCGCCCGTGGCCCTGAGTAATAGCTGCAAAAGCTGACGCGGCGTATAGATATTCCCATATCCTGCGGAGTAACGGCTGTAGCCGAACCTGTCTCCCTCATCCTCCATGATCTCGGTGCGCAGATAATGGAACCCGGCCCGCTCGATGAGGGGCGCGATATGGGCGGCGAAACAACTTCCCGCCGATATGATGCGATCCTCTTTCAGCAGCAAAGGCGGAGCAGGAGCGAGCATGTCTTTGGCGTCAAATCCCCCCGCAACACCGCGCGACCAGAAGGCGCGATCTGGCTGGCGCTGATAGGGATGAGCGAAACCGATCATGTCCTCAGTTCCTGCATCACCTTTCGCAGCATGATCTCGCCATAGGCCTCATTGGCGTGGGTCACGTCGTTCGCCCAATGCTCTGGCTTCAGGAACCCTTCAGCATCTCTCAGTTCATCAGGCACAGGAAGGAAATGGGCTCCATTTTTCATCGCCGCTTCTGCTATGAGATCCTGAAGCACATGCCAAAGCTTCAACCGCACGAACGGGTCGGTGATGGAAACATTACGAACGCCGCCAATTTGCTGCGCCCATTCGACTAAATGCGGTTCCTGCGGCAGGAGCTCTTGCAGGCGCAGGTTATCTTTTTTGGGAGGCGGCGTTCCCACAAGCAGAAGCCTTTCGGGACTTGCCCTCGCTATGCGGCCCAATAGCGTCTCAAGGTCCTTGATGGCGAATTCACGCATGCGTTTTTTGACAGAGCCCTGCGCCACGATCTGCAAACTTGATAAAAGTCTTTTGACGTAGGTTGATGTGAAATCGAATTTAACAGCCGCCTCAAAAAAATAGAGCGAGTTATGTTCATTGCCGCCCCAGATGATGGCGATGCGGCGGCCTGAGGCCCTGGCGACAAGTGCGTCCCAATAGGACTCCTTGCGGGGCCAGTCTCCACCCATCACGCAAAGGCTCTCATGGCCCGGGTGTTCAATCAAAGCGGGAACGGCTGCGTAGTGGTTTCCAACCAAAGCGCAAAGATGGGAATGGCCAGCCAAAATCATTTTGTTACTTTCCAAATCGAAGGCCCCCCAAAAAGCTCAATCTGAAATCCTGCCTGCGGCGACCAGAAGCCAAAAAAGCTCCGAATCTATGCGAACATGATGATTTGTTTTTTAGAAATTTACAAATATTTCGAAAATCCGCATCCCCGCTCTGTCACGCTTGGCTCTCGCCACTCGGCCCCGGAAAAAGGGCAGACGTCCCATCGCCCCCAATAAGGCGCTGTGAGGGCTCCCATTTTCTCCGGAGGGGTCGATATTGCCTCAACCACACCCCGCGAATGCGAGAGCCCCCATGATCGACCTACACTACTGGCCCACCCCGAATGGCCACAAGATCACGATTTTTCTCGAAGAAGCCGGCCTCGCCTATCAGATCAAGCCGGTCAATATCGGCAAAGGCGAGCAGTTCCAGCCGGACTTTCTGAAGATCGCGCCCAACAATCGCATGCCCGCCATCGTGGACCATGCCCCGGCTGATGGCGGCCCGCCGCTGTCGGTCTTCGAATCCGGCGCGATTCTGACCTATCTGGCGGAGAAAACGGGAAAGTTTCTGCCCCATGATCTACGCGGCAAGGCCCGGGTGCTGGAATGGCTGAACTGGCAGATGGGCGGCCTTGGCCCCATGGCCGGGCAGAACCATCACTTTTCCCAATATGCGCCGGAGAAGATCCCCTACGCCATCGACCGTTACGTCAAGGAGACGAACCGGCTCTATGGGGTGCTCGACCGGCAACTGGCGCATCACCCCTTCGTGGCCGGCGATTATTCCATCGCCGACATGGCCTGTTACCCCTGGATTGTGCCCCATGATCGCCAGGGCCAGAAGCTGGAGGACTTCCCCCATGTGAAGCGCTGGTACGAGTCCATGCAAAGCCGCCCCGCCGTGATCCGCGCCTATGAATGGGGCGACAAGATCCGCAACGAGGGCATGACCGAGGAGGCCCGCAAGAACCTCTTCGGCCAGACAAACGCCTCGGTGAAGCCTGCCTGAACAGCCAGCAAGGGCCGCAGCCTAGTCGTTGCGGCCCGCGATCTCCGCCTGCCAGGGTGCCACGCGACGCTCCAAGACGCCAATGAGCCAGGTGAGGCCAATGGCCAACAGCACGATCACGATCACCGGCACGAACATGGTGGCGGTGTCGAAATTGTTGGCGGAATTGATGATGATGCCGCCGAGCCCGCCGATGGAGGTGAAGAACTCCGCCACGATCATGGCCACCACGGCGCGCCCCACCGCCAGCCGCAGACCCGCCATGATATAGGGCAGCGTCGCGGGCAGCACGATGCGGCGCAGGATGGTGGCGGGGGACGCGACGAAGGACAGACCCACCTCGATGAGCGTCTTGGGCACCGCGCGCACGCCGAGCCAGGCGTTGATGGTGATGGGGAAGACCGCCATGAGGAAGATGATCGCCATCTTCACCATGAAGCCCAGACCCATCCACAAGATCAGCAGCGGCACCAGAGCCACCAGCGGCATGGCGAAGCCTGCGGTGACATAGACCCCCAGGGCCGCCTCCAGAAAGGCGAAACGCCCGATGACCAGCCCCAGCGGCACGCCCAGCACCACTGCGAGGCCATAGCCAGCCAAAAAGGGCTTGAGGCTGTCAATGAGCCCATTCAGCAACTTGCCGGATTTGGCGAGCGCGAGAAAAGCTTGAAAAATGGCGGTGGGATAGGAGCCGAAGACGGGATTCACATCGCGCCCAAACCATTCCCACAGGGCGAAGAACGAGAAGATCGAGGCCGCCGTGATGGTCCATGCGGGTGGGCGAAAGCCCACACGGTCAGGCGCGGGGCCGGTGTCGGGCGCGGGGGTTTCGGCGCTGCTGGTCATGGGTGCGATCCTCAAGCCGCCACGGCTGCGCGGCCGTGCAGCGCCTGCCACAGGCGATGACGGGTTTCAGCGAACTGTGGAAGGCTGCGCATGGTTTCCATGTCCAGCCGGGGACGCGGCAGATGGGTGCTCATGATCTGGGAGATCCGCCCCTTTTGCATGATCACGACCCGATCAGCCAGCAACACCGCCTCATCGAGATCATGGGTCACAAAGAGCACGGTCTTGCGGGTACGCGCCTGAATTTCGATCAGCTCCGCCTGCATGGTCTCGCGGGTCTGGGCGTCCAGCGCGCCAAAAGGCTCATCCATGAGCAGAACCGAGGGGTCGATGGCCAACGCCCGGGCGATGCCCACACGTTGCTGCATGCCGCCAGACAGCTGATAGGGACGACGGCTGGCCGAATCGGAGAGTCCCACGAGCGCCAGATAGCGCATCACCGTGTCGCGCAACTCGCCACCGCGCATGCCCTTCTGCTCAAGGCCGAAGGCGACGTTTTCATAGGCGGTGAGCCAGGGAAGAAGCTCCGCATGCTGAAAGACGATGCCGCGATTGTGACCGCAGCCGTTGACCGCCTCGCCATCCACCAGGATCCGCCCGGCGCTGGCGCGCTCCAGACCCATGACAATGCGAAGAGCCGTGGTCTTGCCGCAGCCGGAGGGGCCGATAAGGGCCACCATCTCGCCGTCGGCGACGTCGAAGCTCACGTCCTGCAACGCATTCACCGTCTGCGAAACGCCTCCCACCCGAATGGTGAAGCGTTTCGACACGCCCGCCAGACTCACGACACCCATGCACCCACCCCGCCCCGTCCGGAACCCTCTGGAAGGGCGGCATCCTTGGCGCGATGGGCGCACAAGTCAACAAAGCATCGTGGGCGAATTGCCCAACGGCTAGGCAGGGGTGGATAAGCCGAAGCGCAACATGAACGCGGCCAAGGCAAGCGCTTCTTGCAGCTTCTACCGAGCGCGGGCGTCGCCTTCACGGGACATTCGGCTCAAGAGCATCTCCCTGAAGCCATCAAACGCCTTTTGCATGATCGCGGGCTTGTAGGGAAAAATATCGACCGGATCCACGCAATGGATCCAGCCGCGCGTGTCAGCTTCAAACAGCGCCAAGGCGCCATCCCGCAAGACCGCGCAATCCAGAATCACATAATCCAGCCCAAGCTTCTCATGAATGTCTTGCAAGGTTTTGTGATGCCGTTTCACAAAATCGATCTCAAAAGTCTCCATCATCCATTTTTCTTCAGCGCGCTTGGCGGCGGATAAATCCATGCCTGCGGGAATGTAATGAACGATCCAATGATCGGTGATCGCCAAATGACAAATATAAGGCCTGCCATCGATGAGGGCGATGCGGAGCTTGCGAAACTGGCCATCCGCAGACCGGTAATCCAAGAAATCACTGACATAAAACTCGGTCGCGTCGCTGCTCTCCAAATATCGTTGAAACTCACCCTCGTTGTGGATCTTCTCCAGCCCCTGCCCGCCGTGGGAATCCACCGGGCGAATGATTGTGGGAAAGGCATCCACCGACAACACATCGCGCTTCACACGACGCGTCTGCGGCAACACGAGATGCGGAATGCTTTTCAGCTCGTCATATAATTTGTCACGAGAACAGTTCAGGACAAATTCGGGCCGATTGACGATGGGGCGCGACCATGAGCGCAAGTCGCTTGTCAGCCTCTTGAACTGACCACGATTTTTATAGGATTCCCCAAGACCCACAATCGCGATGTCATGATCCGGGATGGCCTTCGGCATCCTGCCGTCTTCATCGAGGAACACAAGGTCCAGCCGGATATCGCTATTTTCAAGAAGGTACTCAAGAGGCGCATTATCAAGCCCGCCCTGTGGGCCCATGATCGCCATCAGGCGAATAGCGGGAGGCTGCGCGCATCGGTATCGGTAAACGCGTCTATGTTCGAGCGCCCTTGCATGCATTTCGTGACCGAGGTCAAGAGATCCAAGGGAGTGAAACAAAAGGGACAGGCGCATGAACATATTCGCCGGGTCCGGATCCTGACTGGCTTCATGCAGCATCTGCCGCAAGCGAGATTGATCCATGCGCCCAATTTCAACAGGCGAAAGAATTGGAGGCAGGTCCAGCGCCTGGAGTTCGATGTCAATGGGGCGAAAACTCGCGCTCATGAACCTGAAAATCCCCTCCATAGCCCAATGCCGACCGCAGGCTAACGTGTCCCCTGAAAATACACAAGCTTCTGTTTTATATTGACTATTTTTCCTATCTCAGCAACATCGCCCAATCAGGATCGACTTGCGCACTGTCGGCCCAAAACAAGCTGAAATCTGGATTGACGCATCGAATGGATGAAGAACTTTCGCTGGATTGCCACGATTGGGAGGACCTTCGACACTCCTTTCAGATAGCCGCCGATCTCTGCATTTCAAAGATGGAAGGCGTGCGCGACGATGCGGTCTGGACGCCCACGCCGGATCGGGTGAAGGCGCATTTCAACAAAGCTCTTCCGCAAGAAGGCGCAGCTCTCGATAGTCTGATCTGCGATTTTCAGGAAAACATCCTGCCCTATGGCACGGGCAATGGGCATCCACGCTTCTGGGGATGGGTACATGGGAGCGGCTCCGCGGCGGGCGCCCTTGGCGAAATGCTCGCAGGCTTCATGAACAGCAATGTGGGCGGTCGCGATCATATTGCGAACCATGTGGAGCGCCAGGTCATCGACTGGTGCAAGAACATTTTCGACTTTCCCTCTTCCGCAAGCGGCATCCTCACCAGCGGCACGTCCATGGGGACCATCATCGCGCTCAATGTGGCCCGCAATGAAAAGGCCGACGCCGATGTGCAAAACCTTGGCGTATCCGCCAGCAGGCGACTGGTTGGTTATGCCTCGGCGGAGGCCCATGGATGCAACACCAAAGCCTTTGATCTTCTGGGGCTGGGCCGCGAGTCCCTAAGAGCGATTGCGATTGATGATCGCTTCAGAATGAAGCCTGATATGCTGAGAGACAAAATAGCGGCTGACAGAACCGCTGGTCTCCGGCCCTTCGTGGTGATCGCCTCGGTCGGGACGGTCAATACAGGCGCAATAGACGACCTTTGCGCCATTTCCGATATATGCCGCGCCGAAGGCCTGTGGCTGCATATTGATGGCGCCTTTGGGGGATTGGCGCGTCTGACAGATCGCTTTCGCGGGGAGCTCGAAGCCATGTCCATGGCTGATTCCATCGCCTTCGATTTTCATAAATGGCTGCATGTTCCCTATGACGCCGGATGCGTGATCATCAAGGATGAAGCGGCGCATCGCGCCGCCTTTTCCGCACGTCGGGAATATCTGGAAAGCACGGAGACAGGGCTCGCCGGCGGAGCGCCCTGGTTTTGCGATTACGGGCCGGAATTATCCCGTGGGTTTCGCGCGCTGAAAGTGTGGTTCACCATCAAGGCCTACGGGATCAGGAAGCTTGCCGCCCTGATCCAACAGAACTGCGCTCAGGCGAAAAATCTGGAGGCAATGGTGCTAGCCGCGCCCGAGCTTGAATTATGTGCGCCAACGCATCTGAACATCGTCTGCTTTCGGATGCTGTTCGACAAGCCCCCACAAGCGACTGACGCCTTGAACAAGCAGATTGTCGCCATGCTGCAAACGCAGGGAATAGCGGCGCCATCGACAACCACCATCGATGGAAAAACCGTGATCCGCGTTTGCATCACAAACCACAGAACGCGCTCAGAAGATCTGGCGCTTCTGGTTTCAGAGATCAGAAGGCTTGGCGGCCTGATCGATCCTCAGGTTTGACCCGATCACGCGCCCCATCCGCGATCAGCCCGTCACCCCGGCCTCCACCCCCGCCTCGATCCGCTTCGCCCCCGCCATGGTCGCCGCCGCGATGCGCTGAACCATGGCCTTGTCGGCCAGGCCCTTGGGCAGGGCGAGGCTCAGGCTCGCCAGCAAACCCGGCGCCTTGCTGAGGATTGGCGCCGCCACGCCCACCACGTCAGCGTCGATCTCGCCGCTGCTCACGCACACGCCAGACCGGCGCACCGCCAGCAGCTCCGCCCGAAAGACGCCCGAGCGCGCCTCGGGCCATTGGTTCACGATACGGTTGAAACGGCGGGTGGGCAGGTGGGCCAGGATCGCCTTGGAGGTGGCGCCCAGAGTCAGCGGCATGGGCCGCCCTCGCTCGTAGCTGGAGCGAAAGGTGGCGCCGGGCGCGGTGGCGTCGGCGATGCACATCACCGTATCGTTATAAAGGCGGCAGAGCAGCCCGACACAGGGAATCCCCGCCTCCGCCACCACCTCCTGCAGCACCTGCGAACCCGCAGTCAGCAAAGGATCAGTCAGGCGCAACAGGCGGTCGAATTCGATGAAGACGGAACCCAGCCGGTAGCGCGCCTCGCTGGCCATTTCCAGGAAGTTCTCGCCCACAAGATCGCGCACCGTGCGGTAGACCGTGCTCTGGGGCACGCCCAGCCGCTCGGCCATGTCGGACACCGTCCACTCGCTCTGGCTTTGCGAGAAGAGGCGCAGGACAGCGGTGTAGCGTGCAAGCCCGGCCATGCCGACTCCGTGGAAAACGTACCCCCAGCCTATCCCATTCCCAAAAAATGAGAACCGGGCGATGGAGCCAAAGGGCGAAAACAATGGTATTCAAAGGCCATGACGGGGCCCATCATATGGCCCATCAGGGAGGAAAATCATGAATTTCAGGGGTTGGTCCATCATCGCCGCTTGCGTGGCTGGGTTGGCGTCGCAGGCCGCCATGGCGCAGGATCTGCTCAAGCTGGCGGTTCCCCAGCGCGGCAACTGGGACACGGGCATGCCGGATGTGGGCCAGAAGGCCGGAATTTTCGCGAAACATGGCCTGAAGCTCGAAATCCTCTACACCGCAGGCGCCGGCGAGACGACGCAGGCCGTCATTTCCGGCAGCGTGGACATCGGGCTCGCCACCGGCACCAGCGGCATCCTGGCAGCCTTCTCCAAGGGCGCGCCGGTGCGGCCCTTCTCCAATTCCATGACCGGGGCGGACGACATCTTCTGGTATGTACCGGAGGCCTCGCCCATCAAGACACTGAAGGACGCGGCCGGGAAAACCATGGCCTATTCCTCCAACGGATCATCCTCGAACCTGGGCGCCCTGGCGCTGATCCGCCAGTCTGGCGTGGAGATCAAGGCCGTGGCCACCGGCGCCGCGCCCGCAACCTTCACGCAGGTCATGTCTGGCCAGATCGACATCGGCTGGTCCGCGCCGCCCTATGTGGTCGAGGAATCGCGCGCGGGCAAGGTGCGCGTGATCGCCCGCGAGAGCGATCTCGAGGCCTTCCGCAACCAGACCGTGCGCATGAACTTCACGAATATGACGGTGCTGACTTCGAAGGCCGATCAACTCAAGCGCTTCATCGCGGCCTATGAAGAAACCCTCGACTGGATGTACGCCGATCCCGCAGGGATCAAGACCTATGCAGAATTCGCGGGGATCACGGAAGATCAGGCGAGATATATCCGCGACACGTACTTTCCCAAGAACAACCTGATCCCGCGCCGCCTCTCCGGCCTCGACAACGCCATGGCGGACGCTCTGACCATGAAATTCATCAACTCGCCGCTCACCAAGGAGCAGCTGGATGAGTTTCTGAAGTATTATGTGAAGTAGGGGCAGTCGGCAGTCGGCAGTCGGCAGTCGGCAGTCGGCAGTCGGCAGTCGGCAGTCGGCAGTCGGCAGT
>CANGTC010000073.1 GCA_947456505.1 Beijerinckiaceae bacterium | reverse complement strand
GGGCCGCAGGGGGCGCTCCTCATGCCAGGGGCGCGGCTCCCAATAGCCGAGCTCCTCGTCCTTCATCAGATCCATTTCGGCGAAGAGCTCCACGCGGATCTCGTCGGGGTTGCGATGGTAGGCGGCGATGTTATGGCCGACCACATGACGCAACGGTCCCCAGACCAGCTGAACTTTCTTCTTGGTGAGATAGTCGCAGGCCTGATGGATGTCGCCCCAATCGCGCAGCTCGAAGGCGATGTGATGCAGCTTCTCTGTCTCGTAGCGGGTGAAGTTGATGGTGTGATGATCGACGCCGCAGCGCAGGAAGGAGAAGTGGTCGCCCATCCAGTCGGAGACGCGGAAGCCGAGGATGTCGCAATAGAAGGCGGTGATCTTCTGCACGTCATTGACGCGATAGGCCACATGGCCGAACTTCAGGGGATTGACGCCCTGTTCGGAGCCGTCGTCGGGCGCGAAGTCATATTCGGCGAAGACCTCGACCAGCGTGCCCTTGGGATCGCGAAAGGCGATGGCGTCCTTGACGCCCGGCGTGATGCCCGAGCGGCGTTCGCTCTTGACGCCCACGGACTGCAGCTTGGCCGCGAGTTCGCCGAGATCCGAGCCCGGCGCCACCTGAAAGGAAATGGTCTCGAGGGCGCCGGCTTCGGCGCCGCGCTCAAGCACCACGCATTCCTGGCCGAGCTTGGTTGCGAGCACCACCCGGTCCTTGTCGCGCGCGACCACGCAAAGGCCGATGACCTGCGTCCAGTACTCCAGCTGCTTTTCCATATCCGTGGTCGTAAAGGTGGCGTGGCCCAACCGTTTCACCTGAATCATCTGTTCCTCCGTCGTGGCGGGGCGCCTTGGCGCGCTTGAGGCTGTTATGCCATGCCGCCGCGGCTCTCCACAACCCAAGCTGGGAGCTTGATCTGGGGCGCAGGATGCGGGAATGTCTGGTCACGCGTTTCAAATCAGAATGAAATCCTTAGGGAGGACCCCATGTCTCGTTTCTTCGCCAGCGCCGCCCATGATGCGGCCGCCGCAGCCTGCGGCTGCTGCGCCCCCCTGTCCCGCCGCTCGTTCCTGGGCGCCGCCGCCAGCGTGGCGGGCGCCGTGGGCCTGCCCGCAACCGCCCGCGCGCAGGCGTCGGCCCCCGCGACCCGCGAGCGCATCGACACCCATTTCCATTATTATCCTCCCTTTCTCCAGAAATCGGGGGGGCTGGCGGGCCCGTTGACCGCCAACTGGTCGCGCGCCAAGGCGCTGGAGGAAATGGACCGCAACGGGGTGAAGACCGGCATCCTCTCCATGGCCTCCGCGCCGCTGGACTGGTTCAAGATGGAGCCCGAGGCGTCGCGCAAATTCGTGCGCGAGATCAACGACTATGGCGCGGACATGATGCGCGAGGCCCCCGGCCGATATGGTCTTTTCGCCTTCCTCTCCATGGTCGATGTGGAGGGATCGCTGAAAGAGATCGAATATGCCTTCGACGTGCTGAAGGCTGATGGCGTGGGCCTCTCCACCAGCTACGTGGACAAATATCCGGGCGACCCGAAGTTCGCGCCCATCTTCGAGGAGCTGAACCGCCGCAAGGCCGTGGTCTATTTCCATCCCACCACCGCCGCCTGCTGCACGGGCATCGTGCCCGGCGTGGGCGATTCGTGGATAGAGGTGCCCAATGACACCAGCCGCGCGGTGCTGAGCCTGCTGTTCAGCGGCTCCTTGCGCAAGTTCCGCGACATCACCTTCCTGTGGTCCCATGGGGGCGGCACAATCCCCATGCTGGCGAGCCGTATAGACTGGCTGTCCAATCTGCAGGTCAAGAACCGCAAGGAGCTCGCGCCCGATGGCATCGAGGCCGAGTTCAAGCGTTTCTATTACGACACCGCCAATGCTGGCTACGCCGGCCCCATGGCGGCGCTGCTCAAGCTCGTTCCGCCATCGCAGATCGTATTCGGCACCGACTATCCCTATGTGACGACCGAGGCCAATATGAAGGCCCTGCGCACGGCGGGCTTGTCTGACGCCGAGATCCGGGCCATCGAGACGCAGAACGCCAAGCAATTCCTGCCGCGCCTGCGCGGCTAAGACCAATCAGAGGATCTCTCATGTCCGACGCCTTGCTTCATGGCTATTTCCGCTCCTCCGCCGCTTTTCGCGTGCGGATTGCGCTCAATCTCAAGGGCCTGGCCTATGACCAGACCTTCCGCCACCTGCGCAAGGGCGAGCAGCGCGCGCCCGATTATCTCAAGCTCAACCCCATGGGCCTCGTGCCCGCGCTTGAGATCGATGGTCAGATCCTGACCCAGTCCCTCGCCATCATCGAATATCTTGATGAGACCCGCCCCAATCCCGCCCTCATGCCGAAGGACGCCGCCGGGCGCGCCCGCGTGCGCTCGCTGAGCCTGTCGCTGGCGGCCGAGATCCACCCCATCAACAATCTGCGCGTGCTGGAAGACCTGCGCTCGCGCTTTGGCGCCGATGACGCGGCTGTGGCCCGCTGGTTCCGCCATTGGGTGGAGGTGACCTTCGCCCCCCTCGAAACCCGCCTCGCGAGCGAAGCCCACACGGGCAAATTCTGCCATGGCGACACGCCCGGCCTCGCCGACATTTGCCTTGTGCCGCAGGTGATCAACAATACGCGCTTTGATGTGGACATGACGCCCTATCCCACCATCGCTCGCATCCACAAGGCCTGCCTTGAGCTGGACGCCTTCAAGAACGCGCTGCCCGCCAATCAGCCTGACGCGGAATAGAGCAGGGGACTTGAGACAAGAGCGGGCCGCTGGCGGTGATGCGCCGGCGGCCCGTTTGTTTTACGTCCGTTCTGGTCAATCGATCGAGCTGTTTTTCAGCCTGTCAATTTGCGTCTTTGTAAGATCGAGCAGACAGGCCGCCTTGTTCACGCTTCCACCGGGCGCGACAGGGGTCAGTTCTTCATAGGAGCACCAGGCGTCTCTATAGGCGATCCAGGCGCGCTGACCCTTGGTGAGCGCTTGTTTCAGGTCGGGTGCGGCTGCTTTTTGAATTTTCTGATACGTGGCGTTCAACTCGCGGTCCTGCCGTTTGAGCTCCGCTTCATAACAGGCCGTCCATTGGGTCATCTTGAATGCGCCGAGATCGACGGCGTCCATGCATTTTTGAAAATCGGGACTTTCCGCGGCGGCTCGTGCTGGCGACAGCATGTCTGTGGGCAGGAAAAGCAGGGCCGCAGCCAAAACAATGGCAGATCCATTTCGCATGAACAGTTCCTTTTTCGGATGGACGATCATCGTCCCATATGGTGAGGCGATTTGAGATGTCGCCTTTTGGTTGAAACCGCCCGTTCCTTCGGTATTAAGCAAATTTCATTATCCGGTCATCTGTAGATTCGACCAGTTTGGGATTGTGCGGCGCCACTCAGAAAGGCGGGACTCTCTCCTCCCTCAAATGCAAGGCTCAAGCCCTATTCCCCGCATGATCCCCTGCGCCTCTTCCCCACGTAGATAATCCATCAGCGCCAGCGCTTTCGAATGCGCGCTTTCCGCCACCAGCGCCTGCATGGCGTATTCGGTCTGCATCTCCTGAGGCAGGCGGCCCACAAAGCCTATGCCCTCGATGGGGACGATTTCGCTGGAGAGCGTGATCACGGCCTGGGCGTGTCCCTGCGCCACCGCGCCAGAGACCACCGAGCCCGGCCCATTGATGAAGAGGACCCGCGCCCGCAGGCTCTCGCCCAGTCCCAGCTTGTCGGCGGCGGCCAGAACCTCGTTGGCCACATTGGTGCCCGCCTTGGGGTCCGACAGGGCGATGGATTCCAGCGCCGCAATGGTTGCGCCAAAATCGGCCAAGGTCGCCACCGAGAGCGCAGGCCCGCCCTCGGGCGTTCCCATGCCCAGCGGGCTCACGGCGAGCTTGAAGCTATTGGTGGGCGTCCGCAGCCCATCCGCCTGCGCCTTGGCCAGGACCGAGGCCACCAACACGCCCGCATGGAATGGAAAGCCACCCTCAAGATGCGCCCGTGTGGCTGCTGGGGTGGCGAAGGTCAAGGCGAGTCGCAGCCCATGGGCGGCCTCGAAGCGCGGCGCCAGCGCCTCCATGGCGGCGCGAAAGCCTCCCGCGCACAGAATGTCGAGGTGATCGGTCACGCGACTGCTCCGTATGAAAAGGTAGCGTTGTGTCGCACGGCGTCTCGTCTTCTTCAACATGAGCTTGCCCGGCGCCTGTTGCGTGGGGGGCTTGTCTCGCCTATCCCTTGAATTACTTGGGAGGCTGCGCGCCTGCCCACCTCGTCTGGAGATCATCCATGGATCGCGTTTCAACCGCAGGCCTCAGCATCGCCCGTGAACTCCATGATTTCGTGAATACGGAGGCATTGCCCGGCACAGGGATCGAGCCTGACTCCTTCTGGAGCGGACTCGCCGCCATTCTGGCCGATCTCGCCCCCCGCACGGCGGCGCTGCTGGCCGTGCGCGATAATTTGCAGGCGAAGATCGACGCCTGGCACGTTGCCCACAAGGGCAAGCCCCATGACGCGGCGGCCTATGAGGCCTTCCTGCGCGAGATCGGCTATCTCCTGCCCGAACCCGCCCCCGCCACCATCCGCACCCAGAATGTGGACGACGCCATCGCCCGCATCGCCGGGCCGCAGCTGGTCGTGCCCGTGTCCAACGCCCGCTATGCGTTGAACGCCGCCAACGCCCGCTGGGGCAGCCTCTATGACGCGCTCTATGGCACCGACGCGATTCCCGACGAGGGCGATGCGGCGCGCGGCAAGGGCTATAACCCTGCCCGCGGCGCCAAGGTCATCGCCAAGGCGCGCGAGGTGCTCGACACCATCGCCCCGCTGGCCTCCGGCAGCCATGCGGACTCCACCGGCTACGCCATCGTCAACGGCGCGCTTGTCGTCACCCTCAAGGGCGGCGCAACCTCCGGCTTGAAGGACCCCGCGCGTTTCGCTGGTTATGACGGCGATGTGGCTGCGCCCGCGTTGGTGCTGTTCGTCAACAACGGGCTGCATGCGGAGCTGCGCTTCGACCGCACCAGCCCCATAGGCAAGACGGACCCGGCGGGGGTCAGCGACATCGTGCTGGAGTCCGCCATCACCACCATCATGGATATGGAAGATTCGGTTGCGGCCGTGGACGCCGAGGACAAGGTGCTGGTCTATCGCAACTGGCTCGGCCTGATGAAGGGCACGCTGTCAGCCACCTTCGAGAAGGCGGGCGGTACGCTGGAGCGCCGCCTCAACCCGGATCGGCGCTATACCCGCCCCGATGGCAAGTCGCTCTGGCTCTCGGGCCGCAGCCTCATGCTGGCGCGCAATGTGGGCCATCACATGTATACGGACATGGTGCAGATGAACGGCGCCGACGCGCCCGAAAGCATCATCGACGCCGCCGTGACCGCGCTCATCGCCCAGCACGATCTCAAGGGCGCCCAGCAGGTGAAGAATTCGCGCGCGGGCTCGGTCTACATCGTCAAGCCGAAGATGCATGGTCCCGACGAGGTGGCGCTGGCCAATGACCTCTTCGCCCGTGTCGAGGATCTCGTGGGCATGCCGCGCTTCACCCTCAAGATGGGCATCATGGACGAAGAGCGCCGCACCACGGTCAATCTCGCCCGCTGCATCCTCGCCGCCGCTGACCGCGTGGTCTTCATCAATACGGGCTTCCTCGACCGCACCGGCGACGAGATTCATACCTCGATGGAGGCGGGCCCCATGGTTCGCAAGAACGACATCAAGACGACCCCCTGGATCCCCGCTTACGAGGATTCCAACGTGGATGTGGGCCTGCTCTGCGGCTTGCCGGGCCGGGCGCAGATCGGCAAGGGTATGTGGGCCGCGCCCGACCGCATGGCGGATATGCTGGCCCAGAAGATCGGCCACCCCAAGGCGGGCGCCAACACCGCCTGGGTGCCGTCGCCCACCGCCGCGACGCTCCATGCGCTGCATTACCATCAGGTGAGCGTGGCCGAGCGTCAGGCGGAGATCGCCAAGCGCCCCCGCGCCAAGCTCTCGGACATCCTGACCATCCCCCTGTCCAACTCGAACTTCGCCCCCGATGCGGTCCAGCAGGAGCTGGATAACAATTGTCAGGGCATTCTGGGCTATGTGGTGCGCTGGATCGATCAGGGCGTGGGCTGCTCCAAGGTGCCCGACATCCACGATGTCGGCCTGATGGAAGACCGCGCCACCCTGCGCATCTCCAGCCAGCACATCGCCAACTGGATGCGCCACGGCATCGCCAGCGAACAGCAGGTGCGCGACACCCTCAAGCGCATGGCCGCCGTGGTGGACCGCCAGAATGCAGGCGATCCGCTCTATCGGCCCATGGCGCCGGCCTGTGATGGCGTGGCCTTCCAGGCCGCCTGCGATCTGATCTTCAAAGGTCGCGAGCAGCCCAATGGCTATACGGAGTTCGTGCTCCACGCCCGCCGCCGCGAGGCCAAGGCGCGGGGCTGATCGACCCGGTGGAATGATCTGGGGCCGTCGGCGCGAACCGGCGGCCTAAAATCCGGCCTGACGCATCAATTCCATGAAGATGGCGCCCAGCAAGCCGCCGATGATCAAGTAGGCCAGACGCGGCCAGCGCAGCATGCCGTCTTGTTCAAAAGGGCTTTTCATTCTGCGCAGTCTATTGCGGGGAGGCGGCGCAGTCTCCCCCGGCGCTTTCGATTTTTTCGCAAATCTCCGAGGCGTCATCCTCAGTCAGGCCGGGGCTGCGCACCCGCCAGATATAGACCCCGTCTTCCTTCACACGCTGATAGCTCAGGCGATGTCCGCCCAGCAGGGTTCCGAATTTCTGCTTGAGGGGGCCAAGTTTGGCGCGGGCCTCTCCTTCGGTCTCCACGCGCGCGAGGACAATGGAATAGGTACGGCGCGCCGCCGGGGCGCCTTCCGCAACGGGTGGCGCAGGGTCGGAGGAGGCGCTTGGCGTGGGTGTTGACGGCGCAGCAGGCAGCGCCTTGGGCGGCTGCAGGGTCGCCGAGACAGGTGGTGGGGGAGCTGTGGGCGCAGTTGCGCGCCGGGCCGGGAAAGGCGGGGCGACCGCGGTGCGGGCGTCCTGCTCAGGGGCGCTGATCTGCTGGGGCTCGCTCAGGACAGATCGCATGGCCGCCGGGGTGGAGATCTGCGGCGTCGGTTGCAGCGCCAGCGCCATAGGGGGGCTGGAGGCCTCGATGGGGTCGGGCTGGGCGGGGGCGGGCTCGGGTATGGGCGCCTGCGGCGGCGCAGGGATCATGGTGCTGGGTCTGAGGGGCGTCAGAGGCGGAGTAGAGGCCAGTTGCGGCGCCTGCACCGCCGGGCGGACGGGCGCGTCCGGGCTATCCTGCCATGGCGTGACCCGGCTCTCGGGCGCGCCCATCATGAACCAGACCACAAAAGCGCCGCCAAGCAGAGTCATGACCACGGCGGGGAGCACGAGGAGACCGCCGGTCTGCGGCGAGCGTCTGACGGGGCGGCTTCGGGCCACTCTCGATCCTCTCTGGTCTACCTCGTCACGCCAGGTGCGGCTCACGCTGAACTCCGCCACTCACTCGGACCAACTGGGCCCAAGCTCTGGGTGGCGCCTAGTTGTGGCGATCTTGGGGCAAAACCGCCGATTGCAGAACATTGCCCTGTTTTTCCGGTTGCTCCAAACGAAAAGGCGATTACACCGGATAGGCTTTTCAAAAAGGAGTCGTCCCATGGCGCGCAAACCCGCGAGTCGATCCGAATTCGTGCTCTTCGACGTGATCTACGAGGACGGGAGCCAGCGATCCAACCGCCGGGTGCCCAGCGAGGTCCTCGGGGGCCTCGACGCCGACGCCCCCGCCCGCGCCGTGATCGAGGAGCAGGACCGCGAAATCGCCGAAAAATCCGGCATGCCGCCCCTGCGGATCAAATCGCTGAAGCGCTCGGGGAAGAAGTAGCGGGCCGGGGGGGGGGCGCCTGCAGGGACGCCATGCAGGCCTTGAGCGTCTGATTCGGGCATTGCGCTTGCGTGTGAGCGATGGTCTGGCGTTAACAGGGGCCTCGCGCCAGTTGGGAGTGATGCGAACCATGCGGTTCACCGAGGCCGCCTGAAGAGCGCCGCGCGCAATGAGCGGCGAATCGGGTTCGTTGGCACTCAGAAAGCCCCTGCGGCGTCATATGCGCCAAGCAAGGCGTGGCTCGGTGAAGTGGATTTCGATGTAGATGTGTCATCGGTCAGTTGGACCGACACCAAATCGAGAGTTGATGAAAATAACCGTCGATTAGGTTCGTTTTGCCAAAATGAAATCCGGACCAGATGGAAGGTAAAAAAGAAATTTTTCCTATATTTTTTTCATCTCGCATTAATGCGCTTGACAAAAATTTCGCTTCGAAAAGTCCAACAGTCATTTCCGTCAAGACTATGAAAGCTCCAAAAGACAGCCTCAATCTTATCCTAAAGCCTGGGCTCTTCATATGGCGACATATCCTCCTCTCCTTGCGGAACGATAGCCATCCCCATCTGCAATTCTGCATGCTACGAACTTTATAAGATCCCGTAAATTGCCTGCCCTTACTGATCTATCCGTCTATTTGGTGGAGCCTGCGGATGGCGAACTTCCGCCTTGAAAGGGCCCGCCGTTCATAGCGATCAAGGCGATGAAAACTGCTGATAACCTCGCCTATCTTTTGATCTAGAGGGGGGGCAGTCTCGGGCAGTATGTCCTGGATCGCCTGATCGACAATGTTGATTTGGTCCCATTCATCAGGAATGTTTGCCTCGACCAGCTTCATGAGGGCCCGCAAATCTTTTAGCGTGATGCGCTTGTTGACGAGACTGGGGTGGGCGAGCCTTTCAAGGCGAAGCCGACGCACGCGCTGCAAATCCATCTGAGCCTCCGCGATAATGCGCGCTTCGAGCAAACGTTGTTCGCTGGCGCCCGATCCTGCGATCAGTTGGGCGAGGCGCTCGGCGCGCGAGGACAATAGGGGATCAGAGGTTATAGGAAGGCTCAACCCGTGGGCGAGGGCATTTCGCGACGAACGACGCCGCCCGGCTTCGCTTTTAGGGCCCTTGCCCTTCTGCCCGTTCAGCCTGCTGGCGTCCCGTCGCTTTTGCGAAGTCAAGCTGACGCCCCCTGGACTTCAACAGAGATGAGGGAGTCATCTTCCTCGGATAATGCCGCTCGCATCCGACGAGCAGCGGTCTCGCGCGACCTCTCGATTTCGCGCAGCGCATTATTCCGGCGCGCTTCGGCTTGCGCGATCATGCGGTCAATGCGTTCCATCGAATCAAGAGTTTTGAGGAGGCTGTGCGCATCAATATCGTCAATGCTAAGATCGAGTTGCTTTAGCAGCCGATCCACCTGCTTTATGCTTTCCTTATCGCCATGGCCCCAACCCTGAACGAGAGATTCTAAGTCGCGATAATTGACCCGGCGGCGTAAAAGCGATTCCAAACCGGCCGGGCTACTGTTGCTCAGTAGGCGGCTCTTGAGCCGGCGCATTCTCAGTACCTCCCACTGGAGGTCGAGAATGTCGCGGAGCCAGATTTCTTCGATCACATCGCGAGGGGCTATCTTGGCCCGCAAGCGCGCCCTCAGACCTTCATAATCGGCGGTGCTTTCGTTGGGCAGCAAGGGCGGCGGGCCCAACAATTCGTCAAGGTCAGCTATATCGACCAATTGACCCTGACGTTCTTCAAGTTGATGGGGACGCTTTACCATGGGGTGATCCAAATTAACGCCCGTAAAAAATATAAAATGCAATGTATATTTCAACTTGAATGGCGCAACCTTCCCCAGGAAAAGACTACTGTATCGAAAATTCATAGTGCGCGAAGTTCAATTTCCGTCTTCCTCGACCGAACCGACACTTTTCAGCCGAACGCCAGGCATATTGTTTGGGGCTCCCAGGAATTCTATGCCGGCTGCTTCAAGGGCAAGCATTACCTTCTCCGTTATACGTGGAGTTGATTGTAGAGGCCCAGACCCACTCTCAATCCTTTTGACAGTGGCAATTCCCACAGACGCTGCCGCCGCTAACTGAGCCTGATCCCAGTCCAGAAGCATTCGAGCTGCTTTCACCTGTTCAACAGAAAAATCTTTCACAAACCCCATCCTGCCTCTTGACCTATCCTCATTTAATTGATACTTAAAGTATCAATTAAATGAGATGGAGAGCACAATGCCCTTGTCCAGCCACATCAACAATGAACGCCTAACTTTCACACAACTCCGCAACCGCCTTGTCGAACTGCATCCTGAATTGGATGAGCAAACCCTAAACGACACAATGGAGGGTGCAACCAATTTCAAAGAGGCCCTCGCAGCCCTGATCCGGTCAGCCCTCGAGGACGAGTGCCTTGCCAAAGCGCTTAGGGACCGGATGACCGACATGAGGACCCGCCTGTCCCGGCATGAGGCCAGGGCCGCAAGCAAACGGCAGGTCGTGGTGGAGAATATGGAGGCCGCCGACATCCGAAAACTCACCGAGGCTGACTTTACAGCCTCGAGCCGGGTCGGGCCACCGTCTGTCGTCGTCGACAACGAAGACGAACTGCCAATAGACTACCTCCTCCCGCAACCGCCCAAGCCCGACAAGCGCGCAATTCTGGAAGCTCTTACCCGTGGCGCCGTGGTTCCGGGGGCGACCCTCGGCCAGCCCAAGCTCTCCCTCTCAGTCAGGACCCAGTGAAATGCCCTTCACCAACACCCAGTTGCGCCAGTTGCGCGCGAATATTCGCCCACAGGTTGTGAAACAGCGGGAGGTCGACGGTAAGGTCCTCCATTATCTGGAGGGATGGCATATCATCTCCGAGGCCAATCGGATCTTCGGCTTTGACGCTTGGGATCGCGAGATGCTCCAGAGCCAATGCGTCTGGCAAAAGCAGATCGACTACCGCTATGCTGCGGCCTATCTGACACGGGTAAGGATCACGGTCAGGGCAGGCGACCAGGTCATCCAACGCGAAGGAATGGGATCGGGAGAGGCTTTGGCCGGGACCGCTGGTCAGGCCCATGAGCGGGCCAGCAAGGCGGCCGAGACAGACGCCACCAAGCGGGCGCTCTCCACTTTTGGCAATCCATTTGGCTTGTCGCTATACAAAGACAAGACTGAGGCTCCCCAACCCAAAAAGGCGGCAGCGAGAGCTGCCAAAGCTGTACCATCCTTTCAAGAAGCGTCGATACACCAAGATGAAATGATCGTGTCAGCCAAAGAGGACGAAGCAGGGTTCGTCGAGCGGCCCCATGCTGAGATGGTCGAGACGACGCTCCCTGTCTGGGGGCCTGCACCATCAAAGTCCAACGGTTCGGGGCCAATCAGCCTTGAGACCCCCGCCTCGCCCCTCGCCACGACACGAGAAAAGATTGAGAAATCGACACTACCCATTGGCGAGCCCAAAAGGGTCCGTAATCGCGAGCATCTCCGATATGTCGCCACGCAACCCTGCCTTATCTGCGGCCGCGCTCCATCGCAAGCGCATCACCTGCGCTTTGCGCAACCCCGAGCTATGGGCCGCAAGGTCTCCGATGAGTTCACTGTCCCTCTTTGTGCGACACACCATCATGAGCTGCATATGCGAGGAAATGAGTTGGAGTGGTGGAAGGACCAACAGGTGGAACCACTTTCGATTGCTGATGAACTATGGCGTAACCAGATGACATGAAAACGCCTCGCCCGGACGAAGGTCGATGATGCCTAATTAAGCGATGACATTAAATCGCTGTCACTCTTGTTGATCGGGGACGACGCTCAGAACAATGTCTCCGTGCGCAGGCAAGAATGCTTTTCAGGAAATTGGCGCTAGGGGCTAATACCAAATCCAATTGATCAGCACCCATGCGCATAGCGCGACAATCTGGATGAGAATCTGGTGTCGCGGCAGTTCTGATATTCTCCGTGTTGATTGACGCGCGCAAGAGTTTTTTGAGGTTGATCGTCGCGGAGCGTCAATCAGCAAGGTGGGCTTCGGCGAGATTGGCGATTGTCGCCTGTGTCGCCGGACGTCCCGGACCTCGTTTACGTTCGATTGCCTGGCGGCGGCGATAGCTGTCGACATTCAGCTCGAAGATCATCGCATGATGGACGAGACAGTCGACCGCCGCGAGCGTCATGGCTGGGTCGGGAAAGACCTTATTCCAATCGCCAAAAGGCTGATTGGCGGTGATCAGCATGGATCGCCGTTCGTAGCGGGCGCTGATGAGTTCGAACAGGACGCTGGTTTCGGCCTGATCCTTGGTGACGTAAGCGAGATCGTCGAGGATGAGCAGGTCGAAACGGTCGATCCGATTGATCGCGGCTTCGAGGCCGAGGTCACGCCGGGCGATTTGCAGTTTCTGCACCAGGTCGGTGGTTCGGGTAAACAGAACCCGATAGCCGTTTTCGATCAAGGCGAGGCCTATCGCGGACGCAAGATGGCTCTTGCCTCCGCCGGGCGGCCCGAACAACAGGATATTGGCGCCTTTATCGAGCCAGGCGTCGCCGGCGACAATCGCCATGACCTGAGCTTTCGAGATCATCGGAACGGCTTCGAAGGCGAACGATTCCAGCGTCTTTCCGGGCAGGAGCTTGCCTTCGGCGAGATGGCGTTCCATGCGGCGGCGGTCGCGTTCGGCAAGTTCGTGCTCGGCGATGGCTGCGAGGAAACGGGCCGCCGGCCAGCCTTCCTTGTCGGCGGTCTCGGCAAATTGCGCCCAGAGCACTTTGATGGCCGGCAGACGCAGTTCATTGAGCAGCAAGCTCAGCCTTGCGGCGTCTATGGGCGTTTGCGCTGCGCTCATGCGGCGTCTCCCAACTGGCTATCGTGGAGCAGGGATTCATAGGAGTAAAGCGGCGGCAAGGTGACAACCACCGTAGGCGCCTGGGCGGGATCTGGCGTGAAGCGGGCGCGCAACGCCGCCATGTTAGGCAAATCCTTGGCCCGCAGTCCGGCAGCGAGCGCCTCGGCGAGTTCGGCTTCGCAGCCGCGCTCGTGGGCGAGCGCGAGAAGGTCGACCATGATGCGGCAGGCTTGCCGGTTTGGCAGGCGTTCCAACAAAGCGTCGAAGGTGTGCCGGAACGCCTCGCGTGGAAAAAGCTGGTCGCGATAAACGAGCTTCAGGAGCGCCATCGGCTTCTTGCGCAAGGCATGAATGACGTGGCGATAATTGACGACCTGGGCGTGCTTACCGGACGGGTCGGCGCGTCCGCGTGGCAAGGTCATCAGCGGCGTGCCCCCGACGAAGACGTCAAGACGATCATCATAGAGGCGCACCCGCAGCTGGTGGCCTATCAGGCGCGAGGGAACCGTGTGGAACACCTTGCGCAATGTGAAGCCGCCCGACGAGGTGACGCGGACGCCGACCTCCCCGTAATCGCTGGTGCGCCGGTCCGGCAGGGTTTTCAACCGGGCGCGTTCGGCGTCGATGCGCGGACGATTGCGAGCGTTGCGACGGCTGACGATCTCGTCGGCGAACCGGCAGTAGGCGGCGATATCCTCGAAGTCGGCGCTTGCGCGCATCAGCAGGGCGTCCTTGATGGCACTCTTGAGATGGCCATCGGAGCTTTCGACGGAGCCGTTCTCATGGGCGACGCCTTTGTTGTTGCGCGTCGGCGTCATGCCGTAATGGGCGCAAAAATCGTTGTAGCGCCGGGTCAGATCGTCGCACGCATCCCGGTCGAGATTGCGGAAGCAGCGGAAAGACTGTCGCTGCGGTGCTCGAACGGCGCCCCGCCGAGCGCCCTCAGGGCGTTTTGCAATCCTTCGGCCAAGGCCACAAAGCTTTCGCCGCCGAGCACGACATGCGCGTGTTCGAAGCCGGAATAGACGAGCCGGAAGTGATAAAGCCGGTGATCGAGAGGTACGCCCGTGATGGTGATATGGAAGGCGCCCATGTCGGTGAAGTCGGACAGGCCGATGCGCCCGGGTTCATGCGTCTGGCGGAAAATCACCTCGCGCTCGGCGCCATGCAGGGCGCGCCAGCCACGGATGCGGCGCTCCAGCGTCCGGCGGATTCCATGCCCGAGTTCGGGATGGCGCCGGACGATCTCCTCGAAGATCGCGATTGGCCGCAGGCCCGGCGCCGCCGCCAGCAGCGGCACGACCTCCTGCTCGAAGACGGCGCTGAGCGGATCGGGGCGTCGGCGTTCGCGCGGCTCCTTCTTTGTCGATAGCAGGCGGGGATCCTGTTCAATGCGATAGGCGGTGGCGGCGCTGAACGAGGCCTTGGCCGCAGCGACGGCAATCATCTCGGTCTGACGAATCCCACTCGATTCATTCAGAGCGGATAATGCTCTAGGTCGGATCGACATTCATCGTAGCCATATCATTGCTGCGGCGAGATGGACGAATCCGGTGAAATGGGCCGTTCTCCTGTCGTAACGGGTGGCGAAACGCCGCCAGTGCTTGAGCCGACTGAAGCAACGCTCGATGCGATTCCGGTGTTTGTAGATCGACGCGTCATGGGGGATGGCGATCTTGCGTGAGCGGTTGGATGGGATGACGACCGTAGCGCCCATGTCCTGGATGCGCGCCCGCAAGGCGTTGCTGTCATAGGCTTTATCGGCAAGAACGGCCAAGCCCGATTGACCTTCGAGCAAGGCAGGCGCTTGCGTAATGTCGCCAGCCTGTCCGGCAGTCACGATCAATCGAAGCCGTCGCCCGAGCGCGTCGGCAAGCATATGGATTTTGGTGGTCAGTCCACCTCTGGAACGCCCCAGCGCCTGATCTTGAGCCCCCCTTTTCCGCTCGCAGCCTGCTGGTGCGCTCGGACGATGGTGCTGTCGATCATGAGATAGGCGTTATCGCGGTCAACCGTCAGGGCTTCAAAATCCGCTCCCAGACGCCTGCATGACACCAACGGCTGAACCGTCGATGGACTGACTTCCAGCGGCCATAGCGTTCCGGCATGTCCCGCCAGTGAGCGCCTGATCGCAAAACCCATAAACAGCCGTTTACAAACAAGCGGTTATCCGAACCCGTCCGCCCAGGATCGCCCGCCTTGCCGGGGACGAGGGCGGCAATCTTCTCCCATTGCGCCTCGCTTAACTCATAGCGTTTGACCGTCATTGCCCGCTCCCGCGATTCAAAACGGTCTCCTATGAATCATGAGGCTTCTGTGAGGTCCGCGTCCGGGGCTCCCAACGCGCGCGGATGCGGACCTCATTGAAGCCTGATGGAATGAAGCTGCGGGTTATTTTGCGCTGCGCTCTATGGGGATTGTTCGAGATCGCCGTGCGTGGGGCGGTCCTGGCGACCGCGTTGGATATGCGTTGCTGGAGGACAGCGACGATAAGATCCAGCATCGGCGCCATCCGATATCGCTGCGAGCATTGATGGCTCACCGAGGCAGGCTGTTGAAAAAGCTTGACTACGCAAGCGATAGGGTTCGCTACGACTGTTCAGTGTAACGGGATCAGGGGGATGATATCGGCGGTGTGAGGGCGTGCATGGGCTCATGATGTGTCGCAGTGGAATGGCCCGGCCTTCGCTCGGGATTGATGAAAGCGGCGGGGAACCTCCACGACAATGCGCATGACGCCGCCGCATTCGCTACAGGCGGGCGCGTCGACATGCGTTCGCGTTTGGGTTTTAGCGCTCGCCGCAGGGTCGGACTGTTCCTGTTGATCGGCCAGAAGCGATCGGCACAGAGCCAGTTTGGCGGCGCGGTGTCCATTGGCCATGAAGCCGAAGTGTCGAATGCGATGGAAGCCCTCTGGCAAGGCGTGCAACAGGAAGCGACGAATGAACTCGTTGGGCGCCAGCTTCATGGTCTTTGTCGTGTCGTTGTCTCGGTAATCTTTCCAGGTGAACCCGACATGATCGTTGTCGATCTCGGCGAGGCGGTTGTTGGCGATGGCGACGCGATGCGTGTAGCGCCCGAGATAGGCGAGAACCTGGGCAGGACCGCCGAATGGTTTTTTGGCGTAGACGACCCAATCGATACGTCGCGCCATTGTGAGTAGCGCCTATCGGAAGATCGGTAACGGTGGTCCGCTTGCGCCACTTCTGAACCGTCGTCGGGCTGATACCATGCCGTTTGGCCAAAGACCTCACACTCTCTTCACTCCGCTGTAGCGCTCGACGGACCGCCTCTGTCGTGCGGGCACTCCCGTGTTGTACTTGGCCCATAATGCCTCCCGAAAAAGATGGTAATTGCTTGTATCACTACTCTCCGGGACTGAACACCTAGCCCGCTGGGGATCTCGCCTTGCATGAGGCCGCGCGGATGGCGCTGCGACCGCGGACGCGCCCCGATCCTGCGCGGTTGGCGAAGCTTGCCGCGCGATGGCTCCCGGTGCGGGGCGTGGCGGCGCGGTTGCTCTGGGCTTGGTACGGCGCGGTGAAGAAGGGCACCTTGACGAGAAAACCATAGGAATTCTGCGGGTAAATTTGTGGGGGCTGTCGGTATTGGCACCTCATCGCCCGGCCGAAACGCTGCGTTGATTGGCTCGAATGGAACGGGACGGAACATGCGGTCACCATTCTGAGTGACGGCTAAGAATAGAATGCTCCTAAATACAAATTTCTCCCTGCTGTCGCGAAAGCGATCACCGGCCCGACTCCAACGGGTTTCACTTTTCGGCCTCCGTGACAAGAGCAGAAGCGTCGCATGAGTCTGCGGAATGGAACAATGGCTCCGAAGCCCACTCGTGGTCATCTACACTCGCAGTCCAAGGAAGGCGGGCTCGCAACTCCTCCGACGCCAGGCGGGAAGCGATCGTGATCTGGCATGACAGTCGGATCGTCGGTCTGTGTTCGGCGGCGGCGCTGTCGCGCAGAAGTTCCTCGACGTCCCCTTGTGGGGGAAGGGCGCTCTGGTGCTCGATATTCAAGTAGCGCCTTGCCCAGACGCTAGGTGTTCAGTCCCGGAGAGTAGTAATACAAGCAATCACCATCTTTTTCGGGAGGCATTATGGGCCAAGTACTACACGGGAGCGCCCGCACGACAGAGGCGGTCCGTCGAGCGCTACAGCGGAGTGAAGAGAGTGTGAGGTCTTTGGCCAAACGGCATGGTATCAGCCCGACGACGGTTCAGAAGTGGCGCAAGCGGACCACCGTTACCGAT
>CANGTC010000072.1 GCA_947456505.1 Beijerinckiaceae bacterium | reverse complement strand
GCCATCGCGCCCTTCTGGACGAGCTTTCTCATCCGCGTCTACGCCTGGATCACCATCCTGAAGGACGAGGGCCTGCTCAATCACGCGCTGCTGTCCCTCGGCCTGATCTCCGAGCCGCTGCATATTTTCGCCACTGACGGGGCGGTCGTGATCGGGATCGTCTATTCCTACCTGCCCTTCATGGTGCTGCCCCTCTACAACGCCATCGCGCGCCAATCGCCCGAACTCACTGAGGCGGCGGCTGATCTGGGCGCCTCGCCAACCGCCGCCTTCTGGCGTATCACCGTGCCGCTCTCGGCGCCGGGGATTTTGGCGGGATGCCTTCTGGTCTTCATCCCCGCCATCGGCGAATTCGTGATCCCCGATCTGCTCGGCGGCTCCGACACATTGATGATCGGGCGCACCCTCTGGGTGGAGTTTTTCGACAACCGCGATTGGCCAGCCGCCTCGGCGGTGGCGGTGGTGCTGCTGGGGCTGCTGGTGGTTCCCATGGCGCTGTATGAGCGCAGCCAGATGGCGGAAGCCCCGCCATGAAAAGCACAAACGCCGTTCGCACAGCCGCGCTGCTTTTCGGCTTCGCATTCCTTTATGCGCCCATCGCGCTGCTGGTGCTCTACAGCTTCAACGCCTCGCGGCTCGTCACGGTCTGGGGCGGGTTCTCGACGCGCTGGTATGTCTCGCTTCTGGAGAATGAGCAGCTCATCGCCAGCGCCTGGATCAGCCTGCGGGTGGCGCTGGTTTCTGCCCTGATCGCCACCATCGTGGGAACCTGCGCCGCCATAGCGCTGGCGCGGTTCGGGCGTTTTCGCGGGCGCATCGCCTTCTCGTCCATGATCTATGCGCCGCTGGTCATGCCGGAGGTGATCACCGGCCTGTCGTTGCTGTTGCTCTTTGTGGCGCTGGATATTCCCCGGGGCTTTTGGACCGTGGTGGTCGCCCACGCGACCCTTGGCATGTGCTTTGTGGCTGTGGTGGTCCACGCGCGTCTGGTGACGCTGGATCGCTCCCTCGAAGAAGCCGCCATGGACCTTGGCGCCACGCCAGGCGGCGCGCTGCTGCGGGTGACGCTGCCGCTGGCGGCGCCCTCCATCGTCGCGGGCTATGCGCTGGCCTTCATTCTCTCCATCGATGACGTGGTCATCGCCAGCTTCACCTCGGGACCGGGCTCGACGACCCTGCCCATGCGCATCTATTCGCAGGTACGGTTGGGGGTAACGCCCGAGATCAACGCCGTGTCGGCCATCCTCATCGGCATGGTGGCGCTTATCCTTGTGGCCGGGCGTCTCGTGGGTCTTGGCAAGGCGCGCAAGGCCTGAGGCTACTTCGGCTCGGCCGCAGCCTCGGGCTTGGGCGCGTTCAGGCTGCGCAGCAGGGGCGCGGCGGCCTCGGAGCGGCGGATCAGGCTTTGGGCGTCGATGATGAGATTGGGATCGTCCCAATTGCCCTTGAGATCCATGTTCAGTTGTGGCGCGGGCTGGTTATCTTCGCGGCCGGTCTGCCGGGCTTTGATCGTCAGATCCAGAAGGCGCCGGGCGACGGACGCGGAGCCGGTGACGGATATATCGACCCCCGTGCCTCTGGCCTCGATGGACTGGACCTTCGCCACGCCGCTTGCGATTTCCAGATCCACATGCGCTTCGCTGAAGGCGGTTCGGCCCGAACGCATGTCGGATGCGATGGAGAGGGGGCGTTTTTCGAGCCGTCGCAATGCCTGCTCCAGATCAATCCCTGTCACGTCGCCATTGGCGAGATCGATTTTTGCGGCGCCGCGAAGCGAGGAAAGGACCTGTGCGAAAGTGGCGCCTTCGCCCGCAAACGCCATTTCTCCAGTGGCTGAGCCTGAAAATCTCTGGCTGCGAAAGACATCATTCAGCAAAGCTGCGCTGTCCACTCCCGTGAAGGCGGCTGTTGCGCGTAAAGCAAATCCCGTCCCGGAGGGTTCAGCGTTCAAACGCGCTTTGATCGACCCGCCAAATGCGGTGCTCTCGGCGATGACCATTTCCGCCTTTCCGCTGGCCACCAGGATCGAAAACCCTGCGTCGCGCGCCTGAATGCGTCCGATATGGGCGCGATTGGCGGAAACGCGCAGATCGACATCGGCGCGCGCAAGATCCGGTCTGGGCAAAGTAGCGCCGCTCCAGCGGCCATCGCTTCCCCGGGGGGCGGGGACCTCGGCGAGGAAGGGGTCAATCTGGAGGAGCTTCGTCGCAAGCGTTCCCATCAAAGCCGGGCGCCCGCGATGGCTCGACAGGATCACAGCGCCTTCATAGGTGGTTTCGTCAAGTTTGAATTGCAGGTCGGACAGCTGGATCGAGCGTTGGCTGACCCGCGCGTCCGCGCTGAGCGACAGGGGGCCACGCAGGCCCGGCAGCGGCAGGTAGATGCCGTTTCGGTCCAGCACGACGCCCAGCGAGGGGGCGCTTGCAGAGAATTTGCCAGCATAGGTCGGTATCTGTCCGCCTGATAAAATGCCATTGGCCAACAGGTTCAGCGAGGGCGAATCCATGCGCAGCGAGATAGGCGACGAGGCGCCTCGTAGCGCCTGCGCTGGCTGGGCGAGCCAGGCGGTCACGTCCACCGGTTCGTTCGCCCAAATGAAGGTGGCTCTAAGCCCGGCGGGCTGGTTCAAGCTGCGCCAGTCCAGCGTGGCCTCGATGTTTTCGAGCAGATCGACCAACTGACCGCCACGGGTCAGTCGGGCGGTTCCATTGGTGATCGAAACGCTCGCCAGGCGGGCCGTATCGGCGGTGGTGGCTTCTCGCGTCTCGGAACGGGCTTCGATGGCGCGGGCGATTGCGCCCTCGGAGCTGAGCGGCTTGCCATCCAGATCGATGTCGATGTTCGGCGCGGCGAGGGAGAGGGAGGAGACTTCCATCCGCCCGGCGAAAGCGGGCAGGATGCGCAGGTTCCCGCGGACAGTTCCCGATTTGATCAGGAGCTTGCCCTCGCTGTCCTGGATCGTCACGTCCTCGATCTTGATCCGCGGGCGCGGCAGGATGGCGAGGGTCGCGCGGCCGTTCGCCTGGGCGATGAGGCCGGTGGTCTCCCGAACCTGGAGGGTGAGCTCATTGCGCATCGCGGCGCCGGAAAAGGTCCATGGCGCCAGCGCCGCCAAAACGCCGAGGGCGCTGACGCTGACCGCAAGCCATTTCACCTTTGTGTTCATTGGCGGAAAGATTCCATTGCTTGAACGAAGCTTGGCGGACGCGAGGCTGAAGAAGCCTGAGGCCTCTCAGCCATTATAAACTCAAGCTTTATGCTTCGATATAGTCCTTCGTGGGGAAGCAGTGGGGCGCGCATGGGGCGGCCCACAGCTTTGTCGCAGGATCGCGACGCCCCCCGGGGCGGGCCGGGGGATGATCCTCGTCCGGGGCCATGGTGGAACCTGCAGGCTGATTGATCCTTGTAATGGACACAGGGCCTACGGTCAGGCTGATTGCGCCTGGCTGATCTTGGAGGAGCGATCCATGGCTGGTTCCCATTCCCACTATCACATGCGCCGCATCCGTCTTGAGCGCGCCCGCGCCAAGGGGCATCCGGAGGGGGAACCGGGGGAGGGCTATGATCTGGTGGCGCCGCTGGATGAGGCAGGCCATTTGAGCGTGGAGGGCTGGCGCAGCCAGCGGGCTCTGTGTTTCGTTCATCGGCTTGAAGCTGGCGATGTGGTGGAGCGGGGCCTTTTGGCCCATCGGGCCGGTGGGCCGGGTGGCGGCGTCTGGCAATTTGACTACGACCCCCGCGCCCTCGGGGAAGAGGATACGGGGTACCGCTTCGAGTCCCACGCCTTCACGCCGGGCGAATATGTTTCGATCCGCGACGCCAATGGCGATGTCTTGACCTATCGGGTGACCAAGGTCGACCCCGCCTGACCTGCGTGCGGGAGCCTGCGGTCGGCGGCCAGACTGGCCGCCGCACGCTGTTTACTGGGCGGGCTGCTGCACCGGTTCCGCTTCGCCGACAAAGCCTTCTTTCGCCGGTTCGCGCTTTGCGCGGCCCGAGAGGAAGGTGTCGACCTTGTCCAGATAGTAATAGACCACGGGGGTGATGTAGAGCGTCAGCAATTGCGAGACACAGAGGCCGCCGACGATGGCGATGCCCAGAGGTTGGCGCAGTTCGGCGCCCGCCCCGGCGCCGATGGCGATGGGTACGGCGCCCAGAATGGCGGCCAGAGTCGTCATGATGATCGGACGGAAGCGGATGATGGCCGCCTCCCGGATCGCAGGCAATGCGTCAACGCCGTCATTTCGTCGTTCGATGGCGAAGTCGATCATCATGATCGCGTTTTTCTTCACGATGCCCACCAGGAGCAGAATGCCGATGATGGCGATGACCGAGAGGTCCATCCCGTACCACCAGAGCGCCAGAAGCGCTCCGATGCCGGCGGATGGCAAGCCGGAAAGGATGGTGAGCGGGTGAATGTAGCTCTCATAAAGCACGCCAAGCACGATGTAGATCGTGAGCACCGCCGCCAAAATCAGGGGGACCTGACCCTTTTGCGCGTCCTGGAAGAGGGCGGCCGAACCAGTGAAGCTGGTCGTGATCGAGGGCGGAAGCTTGAGCTCCCCCTCCACCCGGCGGATCGCCTCCACCGCGTCGCCAATAGCGGTCCCGGGGGCCGTATTGAAGGAGAGGGTCACCGAGGGCTGTTGGGACTGGCGGTTGATCCAGAGCGGCCCCACCGAGCGCGTCATGGTTGCCACCTGTTCAAGCGGGATGATCGGCGCGGATGAAACGCCGCCCGCCGCCCCGCCCGGAGCTATTGGGGCGGCTCCGCTTGTCGAGGAGGCCCCGCCAGTTCCCGTGCCCGCCCGGATGAAGACGCGGGTAAGAGCGGTGGGGTCGTCCTGGAAGCTGTGCCCGGTCTCCAAAATCACCTGGTAGTCGGCGGCCTGGGTGAAGATCGTCGAGATCTGCCGGCTACCATAGGCGTTATAGAGCGCCGTGCGGATCTGGTCGGAAGTCAGGCCGAATGCGGCGGCCTTTTCCTTGTCGATGTCAATCCGCAATTCCGGATTGGTGATTTTCAGATCGCTGGTCGTGTCGCGCAACTGTGGCAGGGCCTGCATTTTCAGAAGCATCTCCGGCGCAAGGGAGAACAGGCTCTGAATGTCGCTTGATTGCATCGTGTACTGATAGGGCGCGCGCGAGGCGCGGCCGCCGTTCAGATTAAGGTTCTGCACAGGCTGGAAGACGGCGTTGATGCCGGGCACCGAAGTCGCCGCGCGGCGAAGCCGCGCAATGATTTCGGACATTTCGCTGCGCTCGCTCTTGGGCTTCAGCGCGACGAAAATGCTTCCCTGATTTGTGCCGCCCATGCCCACCGACGAGGTGATGTAGTCAACGGCGGGATCCATCCTGATGAGCCTTGAAATCTCCTTCTGGCGCTCCGCCATGGCCGGGAAGGCGATGTCGGAGGCGGCTTCCGTGGAACCGGAGATGAAGCCCGTATCCTCGATGGGGAAGAAGCCCTTCGGGATCCACATGAACATCCAGATCGTGACGCCGAAGGTCAGGAAGGTGATGGCGAGCATGGTGAGCCGCCAGTTCAGAACCACATCGAGGGTGACGCGATAGGCCTCCGTCGTTCCGTCGATGACGCCATCGACGATGCGCCAGAACAGGTTAGGCTTGGCGTGATGGTCGATGGGCTTGAGCAGGCGCGCGCAGAGCATGGGCGTCAGCGTCAGCGACACGAAGCCCGACACCAGAATCGCGCAGGAGATCGTCACCGCGAATTCGCGGAACACGCGACCCACGATGCCGCCCATCAGAAGCACAGGGATGAAGACAGCCACCAGCGACAGGGTGATCGAGATGATGGTGAAGCCAATCTCGCGCGATCCCTTCAGGGCCGCATCGAAGGGTTTCATCCCTTCCTCGATATGGCGCACAATGTTCTCAAGCATCACGATGGCGTCATCGACCACGAAGCCCACGGCCAGGGTGATCGCCAGGAGCGAGATGTTGTCGATGGAATAGCCGAACAGATACATGAAGGCGCAGGTGCCGATGAGCGACACCGGCAGCGCCAGCGAGGGGATCATCGTCGCCGCGATGGACTTCAGGAACAGGAAGATAACGAGGACCACGAGCACAATGGAGAGGGCCAGCGTTTCCTTCACGTCGGCCACGGATTCGCGGACGGAGCGCGAGCGATCATTGAGCACAGAAGCCTTGATCGAGGGCGGCAGTTGCGATTGGTAGAGCGGCAGCTTGCTCTTGATGGCGTCCACCACCTCGACGGTGTTGGCGTCGGACTGGCGGAAGATGGCCAGAGCGATGCCGCGGTCATCGCCTTGCCAAGCCGCGATCTGATCGTTTTCGACGGAATCGTACACCTTTGCGATTTCGTTCAGCTTTACCGGCGCCCCGTTGCGCCAGGCGACGACGATGGATTGGAAATCCTCCGCCTTGGTGAGTTCGCCGGAGGCCTTCAGGGTGAGATTCTTGTTTTCGCCACGCAGGCGGCCCACGGGTGCGCTGGAATTGGCGGCGACAACGGCGTTGCGCACATCGTTCAGCGTCAGGCCGCGCGCTGCGGCCGCGTCGGGGTCAGCCTCCACCCGGACCGCGAATTTCTGCTGGCCGAAGATAAGCACCTGCGCGACGCCAGGAATTTGCGAGATCTGCTGGGCGAAGACCTGCTCGGCGTAATCATTCGTCGTCGAAAGGGGCATGGTGGGGGAGGAGAGCACCAGCAGCAGCACCGGCGCGTCGGCCGGGTTCACCTTGCGAAAGCTTGGCGGGGCGGGCAACTCAGGGGGCAGACGGCGCAGGGTCGCGGTGATCATGGACTGCACGTCGAGGGCTGCGCCATCGATGTTGCGGTCAAGATCGAATTGCATGGTGATGTTCGACCCGCCATTGGTCGAACGCGATGTCATCAGGCTGATGCCCGGAATGGTGGCGAAGGCGCGCTCAAGCGGCGCCACCACGGAGGTCGCCATGGTTTCCGGATTGGCGCCGGGCAGCTGGGTCGACACCGAAATGGTCGGGAAATCGACGCGCGGCAGCGCCGAGACAGGGAGCTTGAAATAGCCGAAAACCCCAAACACAATGAACGACAGCATCAATAGCGTCGTCATGACTGGGCGGCGGATGCAAAGTTCAGGAAGAGACATCAGATCGCGCCCTTCTTTTCGATGGATTCCTTGCGTATGTCGACCCGCGAGCCATCGATCAGCAGCAACGCGCCATCGCTGACCACGGTTTCGCCGCCGCTCAGCCCATCCAGGATCACGTCGCGGCCGTCCTGGAAGCGCCCGACGGACACCTTTCTGGACCGGGCGACGCCGTTTTCCACGATGAATACGAAGTTGCCCTGCTGGCCGGATTGGGTCGCCGTGCGGGGAATTGAAATCACGTCCGGATCGACCCGCAGGGTCACGCGCACATTGCACAATTGTCCCGCCCACAAGACGTCATCTGCGTTCTCGAAGAGGGCGCGGATCATGATCGTGCCGGTCGACGTGTCGATCGTATTGTCAAGCACCGCGATCTTGCCCGTCGCACTGCGTTTGCCGCCTTGCGGTGTCGCCCGGACCTCGCTTCGGCCGGAGGCGATAGCGTCGCGCACATCGGCCAACGCGGTCTGCGGGATCGAGAAGGCGACGTAGATGGGGGAGGTCTGAACGATTGTCGCGATGATTCCCGTGGTCGTGTTGTCGCCGGCGCGAACAATGTTGCCCGCCTTGGCGTTGAAGGTCCCGACGCGACCTGTGATCGGAGCCATCAGCGTGTACCAGCTCAACTGAACCTTCTGGTTGTCGAGCAGGGCCTGATCGGCGGCGAGCATGGCCTTGGCGGAGGCGACCTGAGTGAGGGCGTCGTCCGCCTTGGTCTGGGTGCCGGCGCCGCGGCCGAAAAGATCGCTGCTGCGCGTCGCATCGCGCTGGGCCTGTTCGAGCGCCGCCTGGTCCTTGGCGATATTGGCCTCGGTCTGTTTGATCTGGGCTTCAATCTGGCGGGAGTCCAGCTTGACCAGAACATCTCCCGCCTTCACCTGTGCGCCGTCGGAGACGAAGATCTTCTCGATCTGCGCGTCGATGCGCGTCTTCAGCGCAACGCTCGCAACGGGCTGCACCATGCCGACCGCGTCGATGCGCACAGGCATGGGGCCACGCTGTACCGTATCGATGTTTACGGGGACGGGTGGCCGACCGGCGACAATATTGGAACGGGGTCCCGAGGCGGCCCCGGGCGCGGCCGCCTCCTGGGTCTTGGACGGGACAGGGGACGCGCCTGGAAGGATAGCTCTCAGTGAGGCTGTTTTTTCGACCCACCCGGGAAAAGCCTCTTCGATCTTCGAGGGCCAGTATACGCCTGCTATGACCCCTGCTGCAGCTATCGCGATCAGCGAAAGCCCCTTGTTCCGGATCGACATTACTCTTCCCTCTCGACCAATCCGCCCCTTAGCCCGCCGCTTTATATATGAGAACCGGGCCAGACGCACGCGCAACCCCGCCGCGCCAACCAGCGGCGCGATCGAGATGCAGACCGAACGTCATGCCTATCGTGGACGGCTTCCGGAAAAAAGCAAGATGCAAATCGTTGCGGGATCAAAAACCGTCTTTAAGCCAAATTTTTCAAACGGAATTAGCTCTGCTTGCGCTGGAAGGGTCGGGACGTCGCCTCATTGAACTGCGCGCGCCGGGGCCTAGTTAGGGTCATGGGAGGGGCAACCCCCAGCCCGGCGCATGGTGGCGAGCTCCCCGGCGGCGGCTTTTGAGGACGCCCCAGGATGAAAATCGCACAAGTCGCCCCGCTCTATGAGTCGGTGCCGCCTAAGCTTTACGGAGGGACGGAGCGCATTGTCGCCTTTCTGAGCGACGCCTTGGCGGACCTCGGCCACGAAGTAACGCTTTTCGCCAGCGCGGATGCGTCAACGAAGGCCAGGCTTGTGCCCGTGCGCGATCAGGCGATCAGGCTCGATCCGGACCCCCTTCGGTGCGATCTGGCGGCCCATCTCGTGCAGCTCAGCGAGGTCAGGCGGCGGCTTGCGCAGTTCGACGTCATCCATTTCCACATCGACCTCCTGCATTTTCCCCTGTTCGACGATGTGGCGGCCCAGACCGTCACCACCCTCCACGGGCGGCAGGATCTGAAGGATCTCGCCGAGGCCTATAGTTGCTGGCCGGCCTATCCGCTGGTGTCGATCTCCGACAATCAGCGCAAGCCCCTGGCCTTGGGGAACTGGATCGAGACGGTCCATCATGGCGTTCCCTCAAGCCTCTATGCGCCGCCAGCCCGTCCGAAGGGCGACTATCTGGCCTTCATTGGCCGGATTTCCCCCGAGAAGCGCCCGGATCGGGCCATCGCCATCGCCCGGCGGGCAGGGATGAAGCTGCGCATTGCGGCGAAGGTGGACCAGGCGGACATGGTCTATTTCCGCAGGGAGATCGAACCTTTGCTGGGGGACCCGGACGTGGAGTTCATCGGCGAGATCGGCGACGCCCGGAAGTCCGACTTCATCGGCAACGCCCGGGCGCTGCTGTTTCCCATCGATTGGCCGGAACCCTTTGGTCTGGTCATGATCGAGGCCATGGCCTGCGGAACTCCCGTCATCGCCTGGAATTGTGGATCAGTGCCCGAGGTCATCGACCACGGGCTCACGGGTTTTATCGTTGCAAGCGAGGATGAGGCCGTCGCCGCCGTCACCGCCGTTGGCGGGCTTGATCGAGGGCGGGTGCGCGCGACCTTCGAGGAGCGTTTCTCGGCCCCGATCATGGCTGGCAATTACGTGGATATCTACCAGCGGCTTCTGGCGCGCAGCCGCATGCCCGGCGCTTTGCGGGTGGTTCAAGGGAGCTGACCCCGGCATGGAAGGCGAGACTGCGAAAGACGACACGGAACATCTGACTCCGAGCTCCGCCCCGGGAACGCCCGAAATGGTGGAGTCCACCCATGAGCCGCGCGTTCCCATGCGGCTCGTGGCGCTCAAGCATGGCGACACCTTCATGGTCGCCGACTTCAATGGCGATGTGCTGGGGGAGGGGGATGGGCTTTTCCAGAATGACACCCGTCTGCTGTCGCGCTGGCGGCTGACGGTCGGGGGGAAGGCGCCTGTGCTGCTCAGCTCCTCGCTCAGTCAGGACAACGTGACTTTCACCTCCAACCTGACCAACCGCCCCCTGCCGCCGCTGGGCAGTCAGTCGCTGAAGGAAGGCGTGATCCATATCGAGCGCAAGCGGCTCATTAACGCCGACCGCATGTATGAGCGGATCACCTTCACCAATTTCGCCATGACGGCCACCGAAGTGCCCTTCGCCCTCGATTTCGCCGCCGATTTTCGCGATATGTTTGAGGTGCGCGGCCTCAGCCGCTCGGCACGTGGCGAGATCTTTCCCGCCGAGGTCAACGCGAGCGATGTGAAGCTTTCCTATCGAGGCCTCGATGGCATGGTGCGCGAGGCCCATATCAGCTTTTCCGAAGACCCGACCACCCTCACCACAACCCGCGCCGCCTTTCAACTGGCTCTGCCGCATAATGGCGCGCGCAGCCTCTATGTGGAGGTTGGACCGCATCGCGAGGCGCCCGATTGCGCGCGCTGGCGTGCTGCGGCGGCGCGAGGCCACTTCGGCATGCGCAGCCAGAGGCGGCGGGGGGCGAGGGTCCATTCCCGCGCGCGCCTGTTCAATACATGGATCGACAAATCCCGCGCCGATCTCGCTCTGCTGACGACGCAACTGCCCACGGGACCATATCCCTATGCGGGGATCCCCTGGTTCTCGACCCCTTTCGGACGCGACGCCATCATCACGGCCTTGCAGATGCTGTGGCTGGATCCGTCGCTGGCGCGCGGCGTGTTGAAATTTCTGGCGCGCCATCAGGCGCTGGATCATTCGCCCTTTCGCGACTCCGCCCCGGGCAAGATCATGCACGAGACCAGGCGCGGCGAGATGGCGGCGCTGCAGGAACTGCCCTTCGGCCTCTATTATGGCGGCGTCGACACCACCCCTTTATTCGTGATGCTGGCGGGCGCCTATGCGGAGCGCACCGGCGACCTCTCCTTCATCGATGAAATCTGGCCGGCGCTGGAGCGGGCGACGGCCTGGATCGAGAAGGAAGGGGATTCTGATGGCGACGGGCTGATCGATTATCTGCGCGGCGCCGAAAGCGGGCTCGCCAATCAGGGGTGGAAGGACAGTAACGACTCCGTCTTCCATGCGGATGGGAGCGACCCGCAAGGCGCTATCGCGCTCGTCGAGGTGCAGGGCTATTGTTATGCGGCGCTGGTCGCCATGGCGGGCATCGCGGAGCGGCGCAACCAGTTCGAACCCGCCGCGCGCTGGCAGCGCGCCGCCGAGCGCCTGAGAGGGGTGGTCGAGGAGCGCTTCTGGCTCGACGAGAAAAATTTCTACGCGCTGGCGGTGGATGGGACAAGGCGGCCCTGCGCGGTGCGCGCCTCCAACGCCGGGCATTTGCTCTACACCGGCCTGCCCAGCGCTCACCGGGCGCGTCACATCATCAACCAATTGCTGGCGCCCGATTTCGCCACGGGCTGGGGCATCCGCACCCTGCCGTTGGGCGAGGCGCGGTATAATCCCATGTCCTATCACAATGGCTCAGTCTGGCCCCATGACAGCGCGATCTGCGTGGCGGGCATGGCGCGCTATGGGGAGCGGGCGGGAGTGGTGCAGATGATGGGTGATATGTTCGACGCCGCCGTGCGCTTCGACATGCGCCTGCCCGAACTCTTTTGTGGCTTCCAGCGAGGGCCGGGGGAGGGGCCGGTGACCTATCCCGTCGCCTGCCTGCCGCAGGCCTGGTCTTCGGGCTCGGTCTTCATGCTGTTGCAGGCCTGTCTGGGGCTACGGATCGATGGCTATCGCGGGGCGGTCCATATCAACCGCGCGCGTCTTCCGCCCGATGTGGATGAACTCGTCATCAAGGGACTTCTGGTCGGCCATCGGCAGATCGACCTCACTTTCCATCGGGTGGGCAGTGGGGTCGTGGCCTATTCAGACGATTTCTTCGACGGGTCGATCCCGGTGCTGCAACATGCCTAGGGGTTGGCGCGCCGTCCTGCGAAGGCCGCTAGAGCCAGCCAGAGCCAGCCCACGATCAGCATCACGCCGCCCGTCGGGGCGGCCATGCGCCAGGGGGATGTTCCGTTCAAAGTGCGCAGGCTGATGTCGCCCGAAAAAAGGATCGCCCCGATCATCAGGAGGGTGGCCGCCTGCAAAATCCCCCGCCTTGTGGCCCCACCCGCACAGAGCCCGGCCACCGCCGCCGCGTGGATCAGAAGGAAAGTGGCGGCTGTGGTGAGATTGGCGCCGCCCTCCGCATGGGCCGCATAGGCCGAGAGCGCGACCCCCGCCGCCCCTGAGAGGCCCGCGAGGAAAAGAAGGGTGGCGGACCAGAAGGCCATCAGGCGTTTCCATTCTCGTTGGTGTCGGCGGGTTCGGCTTCCATCCATTTGATGAGCGGCAGCATGGGCAGCACCCAGGCCATGCCCACGATCACATAATAAAGGCCCCGCAACAGGTCAGGCGCTTCCTGCACCGGCCGCGACTGGGCCAGCGCCATGGCCACAAGGGCGTAGACCAGCACGAAGGACACCATGACGATGGTTCCGACGAGTTTGCGCAGACGCCTTGGCATGTGGGTCTCCTGACCTCTGGGGGTGCGACAGGGCGTCCGTGGACGTGAGCCCGCCACAGGCTTATGTCTCGGCTCATCGTTCGGATCAACCAGAGCTTTCGCAATTCCATGACCGCTGTTGACCAACTCTCCGCCACCGCGCCCGCGCAGGCCACGACCGCCGGCGATCCTCTGCGGGCCGTCCGACTCTGGCTTTGGAGCGTGGCGGGCTTGATCTTCGCCATGGTCATCGTGGGCGGGGCGACCCGTTTGACCGAGAGTGGCCTGTCAATTACGGAATGGAAGCCTGTTTCGGGCGTGGTCCCGCCGCTCTCCGAGGCCGCCTGGCTGGCGGAATTCGAGAAATACAAGCAGATTCCTCAATATTCCCAGCTCTTTCCCACTATGACCCTGGGCGAGTTCCAGACCATTTTTTATTGGGAATGGGGTCATCGCATCCTGGGCCGCATCATCGGCTTCGCTTTCGCCGTTCCTCTGGCCTTGTTCTGGCTGCGCGGCGTTCTGACCCGCGCCCTCAAGTGGCGGCTGACGGGTCTGCTGGCCTTGGGCGGTCTGCAAGGGGCGGCGGGCTGGTGGATGGTGAGTTCGGGCCTGACCAAGCGGGTTGAGGTCGCGCCCGAGCGGCTCATGGTCCACCTGTTGCTGGCTTCGATCACCTTCGCAGCCATTGTCTGGATCGCCGTTGGACTGAAGCCCGCCGCCGCCGAAAGCGCTCGCGGTCTGCGGGCGGGGGCCATGGGGCTGCTGGCGTTGGTGCTGACCCAGATCGGCCTTGGCGCGCTGGTGGCCGGTTCACGGGCGGGTCTCACCTATAACGATTGGCCCTTCATGGCTGGCCATCTCGTCCCGCCCATGGAGCATCTGGCGCGGCTGGAGCCCTGGTGGCTGAATGTGCTTGAAAACATCACCCTGATCCAGTTCCAGCATCGCCTGGTCGCCTATGCGCTGCTGGCGCTGGCGCTCTGGCACATGATCTCCGTACGCCGTCACGCGGCTGGATCAAAGGCGGCCCGTCGCGCCACAGCTCTGGCCGGGCTCGTGAGCGCGCAAGCCGTGATAGGCGTGGTGACGCTGATGCTGGTTGTGCCGATCTGGGCGGGCCTGTTGCATCAGGCCTTCGCCATGATCGTTCTGGCCATGGCCGCAGTCCACGCGCGGCGCCTGGCGTAGGGACCTGCGCTCAGCCCTTGTAATGATCGCGCACGCTGGCTGTGCTGGCGTCCACATAGGCCAGTACGACGCCAAAGAGCGCGAAGGCGCCAATGCTGAGGACAAGGAACATTTGCTCTGAACCGGACATGGCTTTCCCCCATGAGTTGACCCTTGTGACAGACCATCGTGACGCGGGCGTCGCCATGATCTGGATCAAGAGGGGCGGGGGCGCATTCTGAAAGTCTTTACTTCTGATTAGTAAAGTCCGCTCGGGTCGAGGCTCGCGCGAAATGAAAATTCTCTTTGTTCATCAGAACTTTCCCGGGCAGTTTTTGCATGTTGCGCCAGCCCTCGCCAGGCGCGGGCATGACGTTCTTGGGCTCACGGTGAACACCAACCCGCGCAAGTTCGATGTCAACAGCGCCCGGTATCAATATACCGGCAAGGACATCACGTCCCAGACCTTTGGCCTTGCTGTGCGCTTTGCGGAGTCTTCCCGGCGTGGGGCGGACGTGGCGGTGGCGGCGGCGCAGCTCAAGAAGTCGGGCTTCGAGCCAGACATCGTGTTTGGCCATATTGGTTGGGGCGAAGGGCTTTTTTTGAAGGAGGTCTGGCCGAAGGCGAAGAAGATCGTCTACGCCGAATTCTTCTATTCGCCCTATGGACGCGACACCCATTTTGATCAGGAGTTTCAAAAGGACACCCTGAACGGCGCCATATGGATCAAGGCGAGGGCGGCGGGTATGGCGCTTGATCTGAGCGACGCTGATTACGCCGTGGCGCCAACCCATTGGCAGGCCTCCACCATTCCTGGCCAATATCAATCGCGCATGAGAGTGATCCACGAGGGCGTCAGGACAGATCTGATCAAGCCGAACGATCAGGCTTCATTCGAACTCCCCGAGAAAAATCTGACTTTGAAAAGCGGCGATGAGGTCTTCACCTTCGTCAGCCGCAATCTTGAGCCCTACAGGGGCTATCACATTGTATTGCGAAGCCTTCCAAAGGTTCTTCGGGAGCGTAAAAACGCGCATTTCGTCTTCATCGGCGGCGATGGGCTCAGCTACGGCACGCCCGCCCCGGGCGGCAAGAGCTGGAAAGAGACGATCCTCGATGAAGTGCGGGACCAGATCGATCCGAACCGCGTTCATTTCGTGGGCTTTCTTGAATACTCGCGCTTCTTGTCCCTCATGCAGATCAGTCGCGCGCACGCCTATCTGACCTATCCCTTCGTGCTTTCTTGGTCGATGCTGGAGGCGATGAGCGCCGGCGCTCTGGTGATAGGTTCGAACACCCCGCCCGTCGCGGAAGTCATCAAGCATGGCCAGAATGGTCTTCTCGTGGATTTCTTCGATGTCGATGGCTGGTCGAACATGATCATCGACGCCATGGCGCGTCCTGAGCATTATGCAGGCTTGCGGGTGGCGGCGCGCGAGACCGCCGTCAAGGGCTATGATTTGAACTCCGTCTGCTTGCCCTCGATGATCTCTTTTCTCGAGAGCATTTGAGTGCGCCCATGGGGCGGAGCAGCGGTTGATGTGCGCTCGAAACACATTTTCGCGAGGCGCCCGTGTGGCCAGATTGCCAAAGGGGTCAGGCGGGCGCAGATTTCCGCCCGTGTCAGCCGCCCGATGCAGGAGGCTGCTCAGGGAGAGGAATCATGAAAAGCTTCACCGTACTCATTTCAGCCTCCGGGCTCGCGCTTGTCGCCTCATCCGCGCTGGCCCAGCAACCCGCAGCGCCAACGCAGCCGCAATCGCCTGAGATGACTTTTTTCGTCACCAGTTCCGGTCTCGGCAAAGGCGCCGACCTTGGCGGCGTCGAGGGCGCTGACGCCTATTGCCAGCGGCTCGCGACAGGCGCGGGCGCCGGGGCGAAGACGTGGCGCGCTTATCTGAGCACCCAGCCTGTTGACGGCAAGCCCGCCATCAACGCCCGCGACCGCATCGGGGCCGGGCCGTGGCGGAATTTCAAGGGCGCTACCGTGGCGACCAGCGTGGATGATCTGCATGGTCCCGGCAACAAGATGGGCATGGAGGTTTCGCTCACCGAGCGCGGGCAGAAATTGCCGGGCGTGGGCTGGGCGCCCAATGTGCATGACGTCTTGACCGGCTCCACAATGGAGGGCCGCGCCTTCCCTGCGGGCGACGACCGTACTTGCGGGAACTGGACCAGCAGCACAAAGGGTGCGGCCATGCTCGGCCATATTGACCGCACGGGCCTGACCGACACGGTCGAGGCCCACTCATGGAATGCGGCCCATCCGTCACGCGGCGCGGACGGCGGCTGCAGCCAGCGCGATCTCGTGAGCACCGGCGGGGCGGGATTATTTTACTGCTTCGCGGCGAATTGAGCAGGGGGCAGTCGGCAGTCGGGAGGTAGAAAAACTACCTGCCCAGCCCGACTGCCGACTGCCCCAGATCACATCCCCGCGCGCAGCGCCTGATCGAGATCCGCGATGATGTCCGCCTTGTCCTCGATGCCGATGGACAGGCGCACCACGTCGGGGCCTGCGCCCGCGATCACCTTTTGCTCGTCGGAGAGTTGGCGGTGGGTGGTGGAGGCCGGGTGGATGACCAGCGAGCGGGTGTCGCCCACATTGGCGAGATGAGAAAAGAGCTGGAGCTTGGCCACCAGCGCCAGCCCCGCGTCATAGCCGCCCTTGAGGCCGAAGGTGAAGACCGCGCCCGCGCCTTTGGGGCAGTATTTCTGCGCGAGGTTATAGTAGCGGTCTCCCTTGAGGCCGGGATAGCTGACCCATTTCACCGCCGGATGGGTGGACAGGAATTCGGCCACCGCAAGGGCGTTGTCGCAATGGCGTTGCATTCGAAGCGAAAGGGTCTCGACGCCGGTCAGCAGCAGGAAGCTGTTGAAGGGCGAGATGGCGGGGCCCAGATCGCGCAGGCCCAGCACCCGGCAGGCGATGGCGAAGGCGAAATTGCCGAAGGTCTCACCCAGCACCATGCCGCCATATTCGGGGCGGGGCGCCGAGAGCATGGGATAGCGTTTGTCCGCCATCCAGTCGAAGGTTCCGCCATCCACGATCACGCCGCCGATGGAATTGCCGTGGCCGCCGATGAACTTGCTGGCGGAATGAACCACGATGTCCGCTCCATGTTCGAAGGGACGCAGCAGATAGGGCGTCGCAAGTGTATTGTCGACGATGAGCGGCACGCGGGCGCGCTTGGCGATTTTCGCGATGCCCTCGATGTCGCAAATGGCGCCGCCGGGGTTGGCGATGGACTCGATGAAGATCGCCTTGGTGCGGGGGCCGATGGCCGCCTCGAAGGTGGAGAGATCATCCGGGTCCGCCCATTTCGGCGTCCAGTTGAAGTTCTTGTAGGCGTGGTTGAACTGGTTGATCGAGCCGCCATAGAGCTTGGTGGAGGCCACGAAT